>SVFZ01000052.1 GCA_015056585.1 Butyrivibrio sp.
AGAAGCTTCGCTAACATCAAAAGCCAGGAAATCCGGTCACCATCTGAAATACGGTGTATTCAGATGGTTTATTAAAGTTACCCTCAAACCAATAATTATAAAATATTCTCTAAAACCTATTGACTACTAATAGTTTGTCACGTATATGGCAATTCCTATAAACAGATTCATGGTTTTTAATGATGTTGCCTGACTAGAAGCAAATGAAAATCCACTAAGTCCGCCACTACCTTTTGATTGGATAGTCCAAAAGAGTGAAATAAGGAGGCAAATTCCAAGCACAATCCAATATGTGGGTTTTCTCAGGATTCTTTTTACATCTGCAAAAATAAGACTTTTCAAAAGTCAAACTCCTTTCTCCGGAAAAAATAAGTCGTTATCGCCAGTGCTGCCAAAAGATAACAGAGAGCAGGTAAAAGCTGCCACGGGGCTGCTCCCACTTCTATTCCGATATATGCCCAGTCCAAAAGACCATCAAATGTGTAATCATATAATGAAAGGGATGAAAAGAATTCTACTATGTTAAATATCAGTTTAAACGCAACTGTAAATGCTATACACGCGATGATGCCAAGAACAGTAGAACCGGAAATGTACATGATCATGGCAGAAAAGACAATGTATCCAAAATGTCTAAGCCACCTCAGGATGATATATATAATAAGATTTAACTGTTGCTGCGGGCTTAATACAATTGCCGATTGTGTATTTATTACAAAAAGAGCCACCGCAATGATGACCGCATACATGAAAAGTAGCGTAATGGCTGCATCAAGAAGCTTGGTAACTATGAGCTTATCTCTGGTTATGCCATGACCAAGCACAGTCTGCATAGATTTTGAAGACAACTCATGTGCAAAAACAGCATAGAAAGTTGGAAAGACTATATAAAGAGCGATAAGTTCCCCGCTAAGCCCCTTATGCACGCCATTTATCAGTCCAATCGAACCGTCATTTACAACACCCTCAAGAACTGTATATGAGATATAGATCAGCGCAAGTATAAGGCCTCCATAGATAAGGCCCATTCGAAAGATGCGTTTTAAATCTGCTCTTAACAAATATCTCATTCTGCAGATCCTCCAATGAGTTCAAAGTAGTAATCTTCCAGAGTAACTTTCTCCTTTCCTTCTTTCAGGACATCAATACCATTCTCTGCAAGAACACTTTTTGCTCTTTCCAAATTGCCTGATGAAACAGTCAACTCAACTTCAGGACGTTTTGCAGAAAGATCATCCTGCGTTATTTCTTTTGCTATAACGCCATCATGTACTATGCCAAAACGATCAGCGGTGTTTTCCAGCTCACCCAGAATATGGCTGGAAACTATCACTGTCATGCCAAACTCATCCCTGAATCTACGTATCATGTGGCGAATATCTGCTATGCCCTGAGGATCAAGACCGTTGGTCGGCTCATCAAGTATGAGGATTTCAGGATTACCAATGATTGCATTGCCAATTCCAAGACGCTGCTTCATTCCGAGGGAATATCCCTTGGCTTTCTGCTTTTCTTTTCCGTCCACAAGACCAACAATCTGTAGTACCCGATCAACCTCCTGTTTTAGCTCTTTTCCCTTAAGTCCTTTTGCTTCCGCGTAGTATTCAAGATTCGCTCTGCCTGATAGATATCCGTAGAAATTCGCTCCTACAAAGAATCCAATCTTTGATCTGTTTTCAAACAGCTCTTTTCGATTCTTTGAGCCAGCTATGGAAACATTACCTGAAGTGTATTCCGACAATCCTAGAATCATCTTGAATATTGTGGTTTTTCCTGCGCCGTTTTTGCCCACAAGCCCGTAGATGTCGCCTTTATTCACCTGCATGGTGACCCCTTTTAGCACGTCATGCTTGCCATAGCTTTTTATTATGTTATCAAGCCTTATTGCTGCATTAGAAATCTCAGATCCCATAATCTGTCTCCTTCTTGAATAAGACATCACCAGACATTGACTCTTCGTTCCGGGTTTAGATACATTCCATCTCCCGGCCTGATATCATAGGTTTCGATGAACTCATCATATTGTTGAAGCATAATGTTTATTCTGTGGAAAGGAAGAGGATGTATGTCACCTCTCATTGTGCCAAGTTCGTTTTCCTTTGTTGTCTGCTCCGCATATTGCCTTGCAAAGGCTCTGAAAAATAAGTCATAATCAAAATCAGGCATATTCCTTGCAATATATAAAACTGACTTGATTCCTCCCATATCGGCTATGGCTTCATCTTTTAAACTGTTTCCATTTACCTTCTGTTGCCCGGGAATAGGTCTTGCCAGTGAGAAATAACCGGCAAGCTTAGATGCCTTCTCATCCATCTTTGATCTGTCTTTTGCAGCCATCCAATCGATGGCTGTTATATTTTCATCAAACTGCCGCCCGTAAAGGTCAAACTTTGTTCCGTTAGAATCAAATCCATGAGTTATCTCATGACCAATAGTAGTTCCTACAATTCCCGCAAACTGTTCAAATGATGGATCATCTCCAAATGCGGCATCGCACATAGCTAAAAAACCAGCCATTATATAGATGCCATTCTCGCCGGTATAATACACACAGTTAACTTCAGTAGTAGTTTTACCGACATCATAAATATCCCACTTGAATCTGTCCCAATTCGGAATCTTGCTTATCTCTGCATTGTGAGCTTCCAATATGCGTTTGCCACAAGCAGCTGCCTCAACTAGGTTTCCCCCTTCTTCGTAGGATTTTATTTCTGCTGTTGAATAGTCAGCAAAATTATCAGGCTTTATGAGATGTATAGCCATATTTTACAATTTTTCTTTTGCAGCAGACTTTGTATCATCTGACATCCAGTCTTCTTCATCAAGTATTTGTGAATAAGCCTTTATCAGTGCATCAGTTAGTTCTTTTACCTGATCTGTTTTTTCGCTGTCCTTAAAATATTTTTCCAGGTACAAAGTATCCAATAGTGGAAGGAAACCACAGATTTTCATATCATTTCTAAAAAGGACGCTGAGCTGACCATCTGAAAATCCCTCATGTCCCTTGGCGCTTTGGGTATAAAGCGCAACCATCTTTTCATAAGATTCACTATCAAAAAGATATTTGGTCGAATCTATGGTATGCACTATAAGAAATGACTTGATATCCTTAAGATTCTTTTCGGTATAAATCTCAGACAGAGACCTAAGATATGAATAATCCACATAAAAACTATCACATCCCGAAAAGCCTCTGCTATCAAGTATCTGTAAGAGCGGATAATCCCCTTGTAAGGCATGTATCCCTTCTCTGTTACTTTGAGCCTGCGTAAACATTTCTTTTACGTTAAAGTAATCTATATTACTGTTTCTGGCGATAAATGTTTCAATCCTGTAATTGCCTTTTAAAGTATCTTTGATCTCTTTTTCAGAAAAGCCAAGTCTTCCAAGGTAATATCCAATTACTTCATCGCATCTTTCCTTGGCTGATAATGTTTTACCTGTGTATTCCACATATGATGAGACAGATCCGAGGGAAAGACCTGGAGAAATAAGGTTTAATGTACTCTTGTCCGGGAACTGCTTTTGAACTTCTACGGATCCCGGAATCAATAGCCCAAGGCAAAAAGGATTTCTCTCAGTGCTTCCCTGATATTCTGTAAGTTCGCTGATTGAAGATATGCTCTGTATGTCTGAAATATATTTTTTTATTGGCTCGACTCCAAGCTTATTTCTTTCATCCCAATTAGAGTGCAGCTTTACCAAAGCTTTGTATTTTAAAGCATTATCGTCAGTCATAGTATCATCAGAAGCAATCGCCATACATCTTTCATATACCAGCTTAGATGCATCAAGAACTATACTGGCTTCTTCATAAGCAGGATCCATTACTGCAGACAAAATATAGTCTTTATTTACAGCCGCAGCAAAGTCGTCCTGAAGACGATAGTTGTCTTCCGCCTTGACCATGCCAGAAACGTCAGAATCAACCCATTTTCCTCCACCTGGTACAGCGGAAAGATCTGTACTTTCTGCTTCCTGAGAAGATATGTCCTTCCTTGCCTCGCTGTCTTTATTTCCACATCCGGAGGACATTAGAATCAAAGCGGTTAAAAGAATTACAGAAGTAGTTTTTCTAATTACATTCCATTTATCGGCTATCATTAATGATCCTTCTCCATTTCCTACTCTTTGCTCCACTTCTTTTCCCAAATTTCATTCGTTTTTAAAAATTTGTTTTTACTGATCAGATAAAGTGCAATAATTCCTATGATCACAATCACAATGAACTCATACAACAGACGCCCATTACTGTACTGCTGCGTAAGTATACCATCTGAAGAAATTGATGGATCAGTTGCAAAGCAGATAAAATCATATAACCCATGTGCAAATATCGGGAATATTGCGCTTCCTGTCCCTAAATATAGAGCTGTGAGTAAAAATGCCATGAATGTAGAATGGAATATCTGTGATGCAGTCATGACAAAGTCTGCACCCTGTGTCAGATTTCCTGCATGAGAAATACCGAAAATTAGAGCCAGGATAATTATCGAAGCGAATCTCCTTTCTTTTCGGACATATCTCATGACTATAGCCAGTGATAATATTCTGAACATTGTCTCTTCTCCAAATCCGGCTGCAATTCCCATAATAATCATGTTAAGAGAAGGACTAAAATAAAACGAATGTTGAAAAAACAATGGCTCAATCAATGTAAAGATTAAAAGAATCCCCAAGAGGATCATTAATATACATATATCCCTGGCCGGAGCTTCAGACTTAACAAATCCTTTAAATTCCGGTGAGAACCAACGCCAAAAAATCAGCATTGATATTATTGCAAAAATGCATATTGCTATATACCCTGCATTTTCTGAAATCGCATCACCCAAAGACCCTCCAATTCCAGCCAGGATCGATGGAATGATTATGCTTAGAATAATAGCAATATAAGGCTTCTTTTCACATATCGAATGATTTCTTGTGCTTTTTTCCATTTCCAAACTCCCGCAATCTATGATGAATACTATATTTATATTTTAATAGATATATCTGGTTCATCAAATGAAAATCGACATATTTAAGAAAATTTTTATACTGTATTACGTCCTTTGTTTCCATGTTTTTCCACAAAAAAAGATGTACACGAACATTTCAGTTCATGCACATCTTCATGTTTTAGCTTATTATTCTGTTTTCTTGATCAAGATGCTTTTGAAAGTTTACATCCCTCGCTATTTGCTTTTTTCTTCCCGGCGAAATCAGGACTAATTTTCTTAAGGATAAGTGCTGAAATAAGTCCAAGTACAAATACCACAACAACATAAAGAAGCAAGTTGTGGATTCTAATTTTATTGACTACTCCTCCATCAAAATTAAAGGCAAAAAGATCTACAAAAAGTCCATGAATAAGATAGAATTCAAGTGTTATTTTACCCATAAACTTAAGAAATTTGTTTCCAACTTTAATCTTCATTCCAAGAAGCAGGAACATAAGAACAAAGTCGATGCAGACAAGTGTCTCTGCTCCCACGCATACTCTTCTTCTGAATACTGTATCAGGCGCTCCCCAGTTTTCTCCGTAATATGAAAATGTATCACATACAAATCTTGAGAAAAGATATAACGGATAAATAAGTGCTACTGAAAGAGGCATGAGAACTACATATGTGCGCTTGAAGAAAGAAATAATTTTGTCTTCAAACTTAGCAAATATAATACCTACAGCAAAAAGGAATACGCAGTTGTACCACCACTCTCCTCTGAACCAATAATCGTTATGATCAATTGTTGTACCAAAAAGCATATATGCTACAACAAAAGCAGTTGTTACCAATACAGCAATTCCATCGTTTTTTATGAACTTAAACGCTAAATAAAATGCCAGATAAAAAAACGGAAGTACAATTGCATACCATGTGTATGGATTGCAGAGTTTAATACTTGTAAGGTAAAGCAGTGTCTGCTGAACATCCATCTTTTCTCCGACAATAAGCCTTACGATATAGAAGATAACAGTTGTTGCGTAAAGCATAAAAACAATCGGAAGAATTCTCTTTTTTACAAAACCTTTCAGGTAATTATCTTTAGAATGAAAGCTCTTGTAAAGGCCGTAGCCATTAAAGAATAAGAACATTGATACACATAAAAAGCCAATCGGGACAAAAAAACCCAATCCCTGCTGAATTCTTGTTTTTGGCTGAAGCCAGGAAGCACAGGTTTTCTGGCCTACATGATGAAGCATGATACATATTGTTAAAAATCCAAGGAATGCCTTACTTTGTTCTAAAGATAAGGAATCATGCCACTCTTTCTTTCCGGCAAGTTTTGCTCCCCATAAAAGCACTACCGGCAGTATGAAGTACACACTGTAAATCAATTTGTCTGCTACCATTATTAAAAATAACCTCCCAATACATATACTTGGACAATAAGTCCATCCCCAACATAAATAATCATAGTCCATTTTGTATAGGATGACTCTGCACATGTTTCGATTCATTTATCAATAATTGCTATAATTTAGAATAAATCCCAAAAAATTGTAGTGATTATATATAAAAAATGATACGAAAATGATTTCCCATGATACAAAAATATCCCGAAGGCAATCACCTCCGGGATATAATAAAATTCTTGAAAAACAAGATACAATATAGAGTTGTTTTGGCTTATTGAGCATTTGCTGTTTTGTCAGACGCTATACTCTTAATCAATGAATCCATTGTTCCGTCTGCGAAGGATTTCCCATTTATATCAGCAAAGAAACTCATCTTGCCATTCTTATCCATTTTGATACCGAAATTACTTACTTCGTCATCTTCTCCTGTATTTTCACCAATCTTTTCACTCATGTCCTTGATCGCTGTCATTGCGTCATCAATCTGTCCCATGAGCTTATTCTTGGCCTCTTTATCCTTAGGATCATCAGAAGCAAGAAGCTTCATTTCATCCTCGGATAAGATAATACTATACTCCAGATCTCCGCCAATTTGTGACAGATCATCATTGGGACCTGCAACAAAAACATCGGCATTCTCATACTTATTCTGAAGAAGATCAACTACTTTACCATACATTTCAGCTTCGGGTGAAAGACTAACCTTTGCACTCTCGCCAAACTTGTCGATAGCTCCGCTCTTTTTGATCTGAGAATCTGATTTTGAAGGTCCTCTTGGTTTACTGCTTACTGTTCCTGTTCTGGGCTCATTATTCGCGCCGCGAAACAGCTGATTAATGTTACCATTAATGTTACTAGCCATTTTCTTTCCTCCTTGAAAAATCATCGCAGAATCCTTTCTGCGTGTCACAACATGTATTTCTGCAAATTACAAAGACAATTTCATAAAATGCATAATACTTCATGCTCTTTTGCTTAGCGTATCAGATAAAACAATCATTAACAATTAAATATCTATAAAATTGTCCACAAAAAGAAATAAACTTCCAAAATATATTAAACATTCGGAAGTTTATTTCAATACATCATTTTCAATTTTAATCGTATCAATTAACACAAATCAATTGCAATATGACATTCACAGTTATCATTTACTTCTTGCAAGCTCAAAGTCCTCTATGTACTGAGTAATGAACTTTACAGTGCCTTCTACACCTAAAATTGCACTATTTATTGAAAGATCATAGCTGTCTGCTCTGCCCCATTTTTTGGATGAATAGTAGTTGTAATAGCTCTGACGCTGTTTATCCTTCTTATTCATCATTTCACGAGCCTTTTCATCTGTTGTAATATCAGCAAAGCGTTCTTTGATTCTCTTGATCTTAAAGTCTTCATCAGCATGAATGAAAATATTAAGAACATTATCAAAATCGCTAAGAGCATAGTCTGCACAACGACCGACAATTACACATGGCCCTTCCTCAGCGATCTTCTTGATCGTATCAAACTGCGCAAGAAATACCTTATGACTGATAGGCATGTCAACAAAACTTGAAGCATTATAACCAAAGGAATATGTATCCATTACCAGGTTATAAAGAAAAGAATTGGTAGGACGCTCATCATGGTTCTGTATCATTTCCTCACAGAATCCGCTTTCCTTGGCTGCTCTTGAAAGAAGCTCCTTGTCGTAATACTTGATACCGTATTTCTCAGCAACCATTTCCCCAATTTCTCTACCACCGGAACCAAATTGACGACCAATAGTAATAATAGTATTCATAAGCTCACCCCTTTGATGCGAATTTTTACTACCTCTATATTAACTATACCACATTATTTGAGCACATTCAGCAAATGAGTAAAATATTCCGGAAGCGGAGCATCGGTTTCTATGTACTCTTTTGACACAGGATGTATAAATCCAAGTGTTTTCGCATGGAGACACTGACCGTTTGTGTTAAATTTGGACTTTCGGGATGAAGCATAAACCTCATCTCCAAGCAGTGGATGTCCTATATGAGCCATATGAACGCGTATCTGGTGCGTTCTTCCGGTTTTAAGCCGGCATTCTATATAAGTAAAGCCATCTTCCTCAAACCGCTTTAAAACCTTGTAATGAGTAAATGCTTCCTTCCCTCCGGGGACAACTGCCATCTTCTTACGGTCAGAACTGCTTCTCCCAATCGGAGCATCAACATCCCCTTCATCTTCCCTGATTATCCCATAGCAGATTGCATGATAAACCCGGTTAATGGAGTGCTCCTTTAGCTGAGCAGCAATCTCTCTGTGTGCATTGTCATTTTTGCAGATAATAACCGACCCTGTCGTATCTTTATCGATTCGATGAACAATACCGGGCCTTAAAACTCCGTTTATACCTGACAAATTGTCCTTGCAGTGATACATGATGGCATTTACCAACGTATCCGTGTAATGACCGGCTGCAGGATGAACCACCATATTCTTGGGCTTATTAACGACGATTACGTCTTCATCCTCATAAATAATGTCAAGAGGGATATCTTGAGGAAGAATCTGCGGAACTTCAACAGGAGGTATCTCCATAACTATCCTGTCACCTTCGGAAACCGAAAAGCTGGCTTTAACATTCTTCCCATTGCAAAAAACTTTTTTGTCATCAATAAGTCTTTTTATATAGGTCCGTGATAATGAGTCAATAAGCTCGCTAATAAGCTTATCAATTCTCATACCTTCATATTCATCTGTAACGCAGTATTCAAAAAGTTCCGACCTTGATTCCATTATTTAAATTCCCTGAATTTCTTTTGCTGTCTGAAACTTAAGAAATTAAAGTCATTTTCCTGATAGTAAAAAAGAAACAGTAAAACAAAAACAAATGTTGCCACTGTTACATAAATGTCCGCAACATTAAATATCGGAAAGTTGATAATTACAAAATAAATAAAGTCAATAACATAATCCTGTCTGACTCTGTCTATCATGTTTCCGGCTGCTCCACTGGCGATAAGTACCAAAAGGACATGCATGATATAGTACTTTTTCTGATCAGGCATCCTGAATAACACATAGGCAATGATAAGCAGTATCATAGTCGCAACCAGAATAAAAAATGCTTTCTGGTTCTGCAAAAGCCCGAAGGCTGCTCCGCTGTTCTTTAAAAAATTCAGTTCAAGAACACCGTCAATTATCTTATATGCAGGCTTGTCCTGTAAATTTACCACCGCCAGATGTTTCGTAAATTGATCAAGAAAGATAAGGAGCAGTATCATCACCACATCAACCACAAGGAAAATCTTTTTCTTTTTAGACATCTTATTCATTAAAGCGTACCTCAAAATAACTATTGTATGCTAAAGCTTATATTGCATACCTGATAAATTTATTCATTGTCCTCGACATAGATTAACTCTTCAAGAGCATTTATCATCTCTTCATCAGAAACCTCTGTATTTACAACAGCCTTTCCGATACTCTTTAGGAGAATAAATCTTATCTTATCAGAATCAGCCTTTTTATCTGATTTAGCAAGTTTTACAACTTCTTTTGCGTCAATATCCTCTATAGAGATCGGAAGATTAAACGGGACAAACATATCCCTGATTTCGTAGTACTCTTCCATCGAGATCATCTCTTTTTTCCATGAAATAAATGCAGCAGCTATACAGCCAAGTGCAACGCACTCCCCATGTAAAAGCTCGAAATTCTTGGCTTTTTCAATAGCATGACCAAGAGTATGACCAAAGTTAAGAAGAACTCTGTCTGCCTTCTCGGTAGGGTCTTTCTCCACAACAGCTTTCTTTATCTCACAGCTCTTTTGAATCATTTCAATAAGAACTTCAGGTTCCTGATCGTTTATCTCATAGATATTGTCAAGAAGCCAGGTATAAAAATTGCTGTCCTTAATAAGTCCGTGCTTCATTACCTCTGCAAATCCGGCAGCAAACTGTCGTCCGTCAAGAGATTTAAGCGTAGACGTATTGATATAAACAAGTTTTGGCATATGGAATGCGCCGACCATATTCTTGTAACCGTTAAAATCCACTCCTGTCTTTCCACCGATTGAACTGTCCGTCTGGGCTAAAAGAGTTGTAGGAATCTGTATAAATGATATTCCGCGAAGATAGGTCGCAGCAGTAAATCCGGCCATATCTCCCACTACGCCGCCACCTAAAGCAACAATCAGGTCATGTCTGTCAAAATGGTTCTCAATAAGTACCTCGTATATCTTCTCTATTTCTGAAAGATTTTTGTTCTCTTCCCCTGCAGGTATCGCATAAACCACTATTTTGTCTGAAGCAGGTGTCAATATATTGATGATTTCATTTGAATATAAAGGCTTTACATTTGTATCTGTAATTATCGCTATTTTCCTGCCCTTAAATCCGAGCTCCTCTACTTTTTCCAATAATCCTTCAAAAGAATCATTAATAATAATGTCGTAACAAGGCTTTTTATCATAATTTACATTAAGAACTGTACTCATTTTATATACCCCTTAAAAAAATAAGGCTGTTGACTACTGCCTATGTCAACAGCCTTAAAATATATTTTAATCTATCTGCTGTGGGCCTTCTGTTATACTACTTCCAAAAGCTCCGTTTATCATTGTCTGGAAATCGCCTGATACATCAACCGATGCCGGTGTGATAATAAAAATGTATCTTGAAATCTTCTGAAGATTACCTGAAATCGCATATGTTGAACCAGATGTAAAATCAATGATCCTCTGTGCGATATCCATATCAAGACCTTCTAAGTTAAGTACAACTGTGCGATTAGCTAAAAGAGTATCTGTTATCTCTCTTCCATCCTCTACAGATGTAGGCTTAATAACGCATACTTCCATTCCTGATGAGCTGATTGGCTTCTTGCTTCTTGCAGGAGCAACCTTATTTGCAATCTTTTTGGTGCTCTTCTCCTCGATAGGATCTAATGCTGAATCATCTTTACTTAACTGATTGGAATTATTAATTGATTCTACCTTGGATGGACTGCTATAGCCCTCATCATAATCATCATAATATGTGCTGTCATCATCCCCATTAAGCTGAATTGCCTTTAAAAATTTATCCATTACGCTCATTGTACTGGCTCCTCACGATTTTTTATCCCAACAAAAACCAACTATTATATTAACTTAATATTACGTAATCTGTCAAATCTAATAGCCACAAAATCAAGGATTTTCTTGAGTATTTTCCAGACTTTCCGTCGCCCCTTCTTCCGATAAAACTTCTTCCGAAACAGAATCCTCTGCAATAGAACTGTCTGTATCAGATTCCTCTCCGGATGCATCAATATTATCTTCTTCGGATGTATTTTCTGAATCTACATCGTATTCTTCCGGTGTATTTTCACTACTCTCAGAGGCTTCATCAGTGCTGACATCATCTTCCTTAGATGAATCAGTACCGTCAACCACACTTGAATCCAGCACAATATAGTCATAGACTGACAGTCCGTACGTAGTATTGGACTTAACAATTGAATACTCATCATTCTGATAAAGGATCTTTATCTGCCTGAAATCAGCGTATCCTTTATTTATATTGTACACACCCACAAGTACATCCTGCTTACCTACAGTATATCTGTCTGTAGAATCCGGCTTGATCAAAACATCACCATTTCTGAGCATCGATGTATCCACGTAATATTCAGTATCATTCTCATTGTAAAGCTGAATATTTACGAACTCAGAGGTCTCATTTCCCTGTTCATCATATCTGTTCCTGAGTACTCCGGTTGAATTATCGTTGTTGTTTATAACATAAGCCTTGGGAATAAGATAAAAGCTCTTATTAACAATTGATGAATTAGGTATTTTAAGTCCCTTTTCATCCTCAGTTATAAGTTCGATACTAAGATATCTGTCTCTGCAGAAGGTAATCATTGAATTCGTAAAAGTAAGAACAACAAATGTATCGCCGTCTGCATTTGTAAAGCTGGTAACTTTAGCCCAGGATTCATCCTGATTTTTAATAAATCTGACCTTTACATATCCACGTTCTGTCAGCTCTTTTACCTTTTCCTGATCATTTTCAAGAATAACCACAGACCAGTCTTCGCTTGTACATAGCTTATAAACAGGATCTCCGGCCTTCACAAGAGAATTGTTTATAAGCTGCGTTTTTTCATAATAGCCTTCTTCATACATCTGAGCAGTCATATCATGCACGATCCGGTCCTCGAATCCATCGATGGAATAAACGACAATTCCGGTATCCGGAGCATTTTTGTAATTGATCGCCGCAAGAGCTGCACTATTTGCATTTAAAGAGGTAATATTATCCAGAATACTGTTATTGGAGAGCTTCTGGACAGTACCACCAAGGCTGACCTTAAAATCATATACTGTATAAAAGTTATGATCATCAAAGGTAGAACTGAAATCAACAATCTGTGAGCGAAGCTCGGACATATCTTCATCTGAAAGAGAAACTTCCTCAGAGCCCTGTGATTTAAGATACTCAAGAAGTTTTCCCGACTCATCTATTGTATAGACAAGATTTCCTACAGCTACCCTGGAACCTTCCGCAGCAAAATAATTCACGTACCCTGCGGTATCACTTGTTATGACCTTCTCATTTCTGATGCAGATAGCGTTATAGATGTTATTTGTGGAAAGAGATCCTTCTTTTACCTCATATCCGACAATATGATCCCTTCTGAAATAGGTAATAACACTAAACAAAACATATATAGCAATGACGGCAAAAAATATCATGCCTATATTTATATTATTAACTGTTCTGGGATATTTGGAGATTTTCTTATTACCATTTGAAGCCATATGGCTTGAATATCCTTTTCAAAAGATAAGCCGCGGAGAGCCCGCGGCTTATCGAAATTCTTACAACAAAAACAATAATTAAAGTGAAATAACAATCTTAGATTTAACAGATTCAGGAACTTCAGCCTCATCCATGGAAAGGCTGAGAACAAAATCAATATTAAACTTCTCACCAAGTTTTTCAAGTTTGTTGACAGTCTCAGTAATATCCTTGCCTTCAAGACAGGAAATCTTGAGGAAACTGTCGAAATACATCTGCTGGAGATCATGGTCTTGGGAAATAATTCCGCTGACAAATCCAATAAATTCATCCGGATTAGAAATCATAAAGTCTGAAACGACGATCAAACGAATCTTGTTGTTAAGCTCATACATATGCTTAGTGTTCTTATCAAGAAATGCAATACTCCCCAAAACATTCTTGACTTCAGTATTAACCTTGTCCAATAAGCACTTTGTCTTTCCTTTTCCCTTTTTCCCAACAATTAACTGAACCATTGGCATACCCTCCTGCAAGTAAGACTTATATTGATATTATTAATTATATCCGTCTAAGAGTTAAAAGACAACCTTAATTAACAATTTCCTTTAACAATTGTGTCATATCTTCATAAAGTGTCCCACTGTCTGTATCCCGCATCACTACTGCGATATAAGGATTTGCCGTAGTATCTTTTGCCAGTAATATAAGGCAGTGTCCGGCTGCCGTTGTAGTGCCTGTTTTGCCACCTATCACAGTAACTCCCGAAGGCTGTGCCTTGTTGCCATTTAAGAAACCGTTGGTAGATGATATATCAACTTCTTTTGATGCGCCCTTGGAATCAAGGTAAGATGTTGTATAGTGATTCATATTGATTATTTCACTGAAGGTATCGTATTGCATGGCAGCATTAAAGATAAGATACATGTCATAAGCAGTAACAACGTGATCCTCAGCTGTAAGTCCGTTAGGATTTTTAAAGTGAGATTTCGTAGCGCCGATAGCTTTAGCTTCTGTATTCATGAGCTCCACAAATGCGTCGATTGAACCTGCAATATTGGATGCAATCATATTAGCCACATCATTTGCCGAATAGATTAAAAGAATATGGAGAGCCTGATCCAACGTCATTCTGTCGCCTGCTTTAAGTCCGATTTTCTGCGCTCCGCTTTCATTCACATAAACATCATCCCCGGCTACAAGAACCTGTTCAAGACTACCGTGTTTAAGTGCTACGAGAGCAGTCATTACCTTTGTAAGACTTGCAGGCATAACCTGTTCATTTACATTTTTTGCGTACAGCGTTTCTCTCTTGTTAAGATCAAAAAGACCGGCACTTACCGTGTCGGAAAAACTCACATCAGATTCATTGATATCGGAATTTACTACACAGATATCGGAGGCATAAGTAGGATAATTATACTTATTCCCTGTCTCCTGGCCAAAAGAACTGACGGAATATTTAGCAGCATAAGGAAAACCTGCACATCCCGTCAGGCAAGATACTGTTAAAACTAAAGAAATAAAAATTACAAATAGCTTACTTGTACATTTCACGCCACTCAAGATCCCCTCTGTCAAGTGATTTGATAAGAAGTTCAGCTGAAGCAAGATTGGTTGCTACAGGGATATTATGCATATCACAAAGAGTCATCACATCATTAACACTGGGTTCGTGAGATTTTACAGTGAGCGGATCTCTAAGGAAGATCACAAGGTCAATTTCGTTGTGCTCTATGGCAGCGCCCAGCTGCTGTGCTCCGCCAAGATGCCCTGCAAGGTACTTATGTACAGTCAGATTTGTAACTTCCTCGATAAGTCTGCCTGTTGTACCTGTGGCAAAAAGATCGTTTTTACTTAGGATACCCCTGTATGCAATACAGAAATTCTGCATAAGTTTTTTCTTTGCGTCATGTGCTATAAGTGCGATGTTCATATAACTTATACCCTCCCAAAATTATACTTATTACTCTGAAGTCGTACATTAAGTACGAAGCCAATTCCCATAAAGGAACTAAGAAGTGATGTAAGACCATAACTAACAAACGGAAGCGGAATTCCTGTGTTGGGAATAACTCCGGTAGCAACACCGATGTTAATAAATCCCTGGAAACCTATCCAGGCTCCTACTCCGGCAGCTATTATCTCTCCTGCCTTATCTTTTGCTCTCATTGATACATTAAAACACTCCAAAGAGATCAAAAGTACTAAAACAACTACAATACAAGCTCCTACAAATCCAAATTCTTCACCAATTACAGTAAAGATGAAATCAGTAGGTGATTCGGAAATAAATCCGCCGTTAAGTACAGAACTGATTTCATTTGTATTGTAGCCTTTGCCGTAAAGCTGCCCGGAACCAATGGCCATCATTGAATTCAGTGTCTGATAAGCCTCGGAATTCGCATAATCCTCAGGATATAGCCAGGCAAGGATACGTCTTTGCTGATAATCATGAAGAAAACTACTCTCTCCCTGAACTGCATTATATATCACAAACAATACAGCAGGTATTGAAACAGATAAAACTGCTATTACAATCTTGATATTAATTCCTGCAACAAACATGATCACACAGAAAATTGTCATGACCATAATACAGGTAGACAGATCAGGCTGAGCCGCTATAAGTGCCAGCGGAAGAACCAAAAAGGCAAGACAAATAAGAACAAAGCCAAAGTTCTTCACTCTGTCTTTATATTTCATAATAAACTGAGCATAAAATAAAATCAATAAAATTTTGGCAGCCTCCGAGGGCTGAAATGTTATGCCGAATAAGCTTATCCACCTTTGCGCACCGTTCGTACTACTACCTAGCGGTGAAAGAACAAGAGCCAGCAAAACAGCATTTACTATATAAAAAAGTATGTAAAGCTTGATCAGAAAAACATAATCCAAAAGGGAAATAAAGACCATCAAAACTATTCCCATTATAAGTCCTGCAATCTGTTTTCTCGAAGATCCGGGCTCTGCTGAGTTGATAGCCATTATTCCAAATATTGTAAGTCCAATGACCATGAGAACAAGCATGAAATCATAGTCGATAAGTTTGTACTTTTTAATCGGCATTTGTAGCTCCATCCTGTAGTGTCTGCGCTGTTCCAGAGATGATCTCATCTTCATCCTTTAAGTTAAAGTAATAAGCAAGAGCATCTTTGGTAATCTGAGCAGCATAACTTGATGTATAACCGTTTGCAATTCTTGTAGCTATGGCAATCTCAGGCTTTTCATAAGGAGCATAGCATACAAACAGTGAATGGTTTGGTTTTGATTTGGATTCCTGGGCAGTTCCGGTCTTACCTGCTACAGAAACTCCAAGATCCGAATAATAGCTCTTATCCTGAACAACCTGTCTCATTCCAAGATGTATTGCATTCCAATAGCTCTGAGGCATATCTACTGTATTTCTTACAGTAGCATTGTATTCTTCAAGAAGGTTTCCGCTTGAATCTGTTGTCTTATCCAAAAGAGTCAGATTATAGCAGGTCCCACTGTTGGCAACTGTTGTGACATATCTGGCAAGCCCCACTGTTGTAAAAGAGTTTGTACCCTGTCCGATAGCAGAACGAACAGAGTCCATATCGGAAACAAGCGGCTCTGATTCAACTATTTCAATTCCCGACTTCTCGGTAAGTCCGTAAAGTCCGGCATAATTAGCCAGCTTTTCAAGACCCACATCAGATGAATAGCTGTCACCTTCCATACCAAGTCTGTAGCCCACTTCATAAAAGAAGACGTTACAGGAATTCCTTATTCCCCCGGTAACATTAAGTCCGCCGTGTCCTCTTGGGTATATCCAGCATCTTGGGTGAATATCCAGTTTATCAAAAATACCACCGCAGTAAATAACAGAATCTGTAGTAATAACACCTTCCATTAAACCTGCCGTAGAAGATACCATCTTAAAAGTTGATCCCGGCGCTGTTTTCTGCTGAGTTGCGTAATTGTACAAAGGATTTGAATTATCGCTCCTGAGTTTCGCGTAATATGCAGCATCCACACCGTTCGCCATCATATTATTATCGTAGCCAGGATACGAAACAAGAGCCAGTACATCACCGGTATTAACATCTGTAATTACCATTGAACCCGTACAGGGATCAAGAGCAAGCTGTGCAGGTGTAATGTCGAGGTTTGAAACCCTGTTTACCATGAATGTATAAGCACTCTCTCCGCCTCTTTCCCACAGAGATAGTTCTTCATCATCAATCTTAATAACTTCCTGCTCAAGCAGTATATTGCAGACCTGCGTTCCTGTAATATAACCATCCAGCAAAAGATATTTGTACATCCTGGTCTTAAAATCCGCATCATCTGCAAGTTTTTTAATTGTCTGATTTATTATCTGTTTAAAGATTTCCTCTGAATCAGCATACTGATTATCCAGCTCAAGCTTGGATACATCTACCCAGTTCATGGAGATTGCATACTTTAAATATTCTGTCAAAGATATGGTCTCATCTGTGGTCCATGCAACATATATCGGATCTTCTCTGACAACTTTTGTGGAATCCAGTATACCTTCGCTGTAAAGCTTTGCAGCAATATGGCTCATGTACCACTGATATTCCTTGGAAAGCTTATCGTAGCCGGTCTTTTTGTCATTAAGCTCTAAAGTAAGCTCCTGAATTACCTCATCGTATTTGGTAAGGAAGGCCTGATAAACCTCTTTTTCATTAGCCTTGGCATCAGCCTTTGAAAAGTGATTGACATCCACAACTGCATTATCAAAAATGGCATAATAAACATCATAAATCGGAATAACAATGTTACTGGAACTGGAAGTTTCAGTATATGTGTATGTCTTAATGTTCTGTATCTTTGAGGAAAGAATTCCGGCAAGTGACTGCTCTATAATATTGTAACAGGCTTCTGTCAGATCCTTGTCTATAGTCAGATAAACATCATTTCCGGCAACAGAATCCACATAATTACTGGTTTCAATAACCTGACCTGTATTATCAACATAAACAGTTTCTGACCCCTTGGTACCCTGAAGAACACTCTCCATGGCCTGTTCAATACCTGATTTACCTACGGTATCATTTATGCCGTAGCTGCTGTTTGACAGCTGGAGCTGAGCAAGTTCGTCTTCGGAAACTTTTCCCGTATAACCGAGAATCTGTGAAAAATAAAATGAATCGACGTATTTACGTGCAGTATTCTCCTCAATCGACACGCCGTCCAAAGTATCTGCATTTTCCATAACATCAGCTACAGTCTGGTCACTTACGTCAGATGCAACAGTTGTATCAATGTACTTCTGATATGAATTGGCGTTCATGTTATATCTGATATTCAGAATCTTTAATGCGCGGTCATTTGTATATCCCAGTCTTGGAACAAAGACAGAGCTGTCCTCCGCATCATAATCGCCCACGCCAAAATTCTTGCACAGATCATCAACAACTTCTGCAGCTGTCTTTATTTTTTCCTCATACTTAAGGTCGCTTATGGATGATCTGCCATATACATCAGCCAGAAAACGAAGAAGAGAATTACCTTCAACAGTAAATTCAAAAGCATTATTCTCATTCAGGATTATCTTAAAATCCTGATCTACACTGTCACCGTTTTCTTCAATAATATCAATGAGTTTGTTTAATGTCTCGTTGATAGACTTGTTTTTTCCGCGGCCTGATTTGTAGACATCTTCAATAGTTACAGAATTGGCCAGCTCATTGTAGGCAAGAAGATTTCCGTTTCTGTCATAGATATTGCCTCTGGTGGCTGCAATAGACTTCTCCTTCTTGATACGAAGTTTAAAAGTATCAAGATAATGCTCACCATTAATAATCTGCAGATAAAATAACCTGTAGATCATGATGCCGGCAAGTACGGAAAGAACTGCACATACAACAACAGCTCTGGATGTTATGAACTTAATAAAGCCTTCCTTAAAATCATCAAACAAATTTCTTGGCGCTCCTTTGTTCTATCTCGTCTATCCTGTTATTTACCGAAAGTATAACGGGATAATAAAATATGGCTACAAGTGCGGTGTACACCATTTCCGGAATAATTACATTTACCATGTAATAACCAATATTAAACCTGGTTCTGAACAAAAACATAAGAACATAGCAGACAAATCCGAACAGGAAATCCGCTATGGTTATAAACACGATCGGAATAGCGATATTCTGGGAAAAGAATACTTCATGAAATTTACCCACAATAAAACCAAGGTACATATATATAAGGGCAAAAAAGCCAAGATATGTACCAAAAAATATATCCACCAGAAGGCCACTGAAAAAGCCCGTTATAAGTCCTGTCGTATCACCTTTTATAAATCCGAGGGATGCAACTACTATCATCATAAGATTCGGTGCGATACCGCCAAAATCCAGGACGCGAAAGACAGTGGTCTGCAGGATGAAGGATATTATAATAAATATGAAATTAGCAAAAAACCTTCTGATGTTCATTCTATATTTTTCTTAAGCTCCAGAAGAACCAGTACCACGTTCATGTGCTCAAAATCAACTGCAGGTGTAAGAGTTCCTGACTTTGTAAGATTGTTTGAATCATCATCAATAGTTGAAATATAGCCGATAAGAATACCGGGAAGGTACTTATCACTGATATTTGAAGTAACTATCTTGTCACCGATTCTCACTTTGTCTACATCGTCAACAAGTTTTGAAAAGCTGATAAATCCTTGATTGTACAGTTCAAGGTTGCCTGTAACAATAAGATTGTCTGAAGATGATAAAACCATTCCGCTTACAGAGGCATTGTCTGCTATAATTGCCTGAACCTTGGCCCAGTCCGGACCCACATCAATGATCCTTCCGACCAATGCTCCATTTGCAATAACATTCATGTCTATTGCAAGGCCATCATCAGATCCTTTGTCGATAATAAAAGCATGATACCAGTTTCCGGCATCCTTACCGATTATCCTGGCACCGACTTTCTCATAATTCTCATAGGCATCATCAAGCTGATAGAGGTTACGCAGCTCTGTCAGCTCATATTTTTCCTGCTCAAGAGTAGTATTTGCCACCGTCAGCTCATCTATCTTGGCCTTAAGCTCCTCATTTTCTTCAAGAAGTTTCGTAATTGAAGAAAGTCTCTCCGCTGAATCCTTGATATATGTACCCACAGTGGTCATTCCCTTTTGAAAAGGCACAACAAAAATACCCGCAAAAGAATTAAGCGGACCTGTGAATAAATTTGTATTAAATGTGATGATTATTAGCGCTGTACACAGCACTGTTAAAATAAAGAGGAGATATTTACTTGGTAAAGCAAATTCCTCTCCTCTTTTTTTTATGATGGGACTCATTATTTATCCTCTTCAATTCCATATGCAAGAGCTTTATACTGGTCTTCCTTAATAATCTTGGCAAGTCCCAATGCTCCGCTGCCGATTGGATTTTCAGCGATATTTACGTTAAGTCCAACTCCGTTTGATAGTCTCTGTGCGAGGTGAACAACCTGTGATGCTCCACCTGTAAGATAAAGACCATGCTTAAAGATATCTGCTGCAAGCTCCGGAGGAGTCTTCTCAAGTGCAGCTTTGATATTGTCAAGAATAGCATCAAAGTTCTCCACAAGAGCCTGATTAAGGATATCAGTAGGAATCTTTCTCTCAACAGGAAGACCTGTCACAATATCTCTTCCGTAAACAACTGCATCCTTTCCTTCCTTTTCAAGTTCCTTAAGTGAAATCTTGACATTCTCGGAAGTCTTCTCTCCGATAAGAAGTCCAAACTCCTTACGGATAACGTTTCTGATGGACTCGTCAAACTTCTTGCCGCCGACTTTTATAAGTTTGCTTACAACGATTCCGCGAAGAGAAAGAATTGAAATCTCTGTGGTATCATAGCCTACATTAACTACAAGAACACCCTGAGAGTTCATGACATCTACATTCATTCCAAGGCCGTCAGCCAGTGGCTTTTTAACCATCATGATCTTCTTGGCCTTAATTCCGGCATCATTGATAAGATCATGGAAAGCTCTTCTCTCAACCTCTGTGACATCCTTAGGTACAGCAATATATACCTCGCAGGGCTTTACTGAACCCTTCATCTGATCTGTCAAAAAGAGTTTGACAAGAGTTTCCATGTGTTCGATATCAGCAATAACTCCGCTGTTAAGCGGATATGTGATCTTAATCTTATCGGGAGCCTTCTCATACATCTCATATGCAGAATTGCCATATGCAAAAACAGTTGTCTTGTTCTCTATGGCTATCATGTTCTTCTCTACTGTAAGAGAATCCTCGTCCCTGTTATAAATCTTGATATTACTTGTTCCAAGATCAATGCCAAAAATGTTACCCAAAACTGCCTCCTTAATGCTAAAAACTTATGTAAATAAGCCTGTTTGCCTATATTAATCTGTGTTTTCGGAAAAACCCACATTTTATTATAGCATTTTTAAGGCAATAATCAATGAGCACCTTTTATTTGTGGTACTCCTGAAGCGAAAGCACATTGCCACTTCCGTTCTTCTTTACCTCTGCAATGCCCTCCACTGCAGCCTTTCCGGCTGCAACAGTTGTTATATAAGGGATTCTTGCTTTAATTGCAGCTTTCCTCAAATATCCGTCATCATGCTCGGCACCCTTGCCGATAGGGGTGTTGATAATGAGCTGGACATCGTTGTTCTTAATAACATCCTCCACATTAGGTCTTCCGCCCTCGTAGTTTTTCATTACCTTCTTTGCATTTATTCCAACTTCGGTAATAAGATCAAATGTCTTACCTGTTGCATAGATTTCAAACCCGTTTTCGCTGAATTTCTTTGCAAGCTCGGCAGCAGCAGGCTTATCTTCATCGTTGAGCGAGATAAGAACTGCACCTTCAAGAGGAAGCATCTGTCCTGCAGCTTCCTGCGCCTTAAAGAATGCTTCTCCGGGATCCTTTGCAAGTCCAAGAACTTCACCTGTTGAACGCATTTCAGGTCCTAATACAGGATCTACCTCCGGGAACATATTAAATGGGAAAACAGCCTCTTTTACGCCATAATATGAAGGCTCAGCATTGCTCTTATTCTCTATAAGTTCAGGCACAGGAGATTTTCTTCCTGTGAGCTGTGATGTGATAATGTCAGTTGCAAGAGGAACCATCTTAATTCCGCATACCTTTGAAACAAGCGGAACCGTTCTGGATGCACGAGGATTAGCCTCAAGAACATAAACAGTATCATCTTCAATTGCATACTGCATGTTCATAAGTCCCACAACGTTCATTTCAACCGCAATCTTCTTGGTATATTCCTCAATAGTCTTAAGGTGCTTTGCTGAAATATGCTTTGAAGGAATGATACATGCTGAGTCACCGGAATGAATACCCGCAAGCTCAATATGTTCCATAACAGCAGGTACGAATGCCTCTTTTCCGTCACTTATGGCATCAGCCTCGCACTCAAGGGCATTGTGGAGGAATCTGTCGATAAGGATCGGTCTGTCAGGTGTTACACCTACAGCTGCATTCATATATTCTTCCATGCTCTCCTCATCCCTTACGATCTCCATTCCGCGTCCGCCAAGGACAAATGAAGGACGAACCATAACAGGATATCCGATTTTTGCAGCAATCTTCTTGGCACCTTCTACATCGGAAGCCATTCCTGACTCAGCCATAGGAATCTGAAGCTTTTCCATCATAAGCCTGAACTGGTCTCTGTCTTCTGCAAGATCTATAACCTCAGGAGTTGTGCCGAGAATGTTCACACCTTCCTCTTTAAGTTTTGCAGCAAGATTAAGCGGTGTCTGTCCACCAAATTGAGCTATAACTCCCAGAGGCTTTTCTTTTCTGTAAATCTGAAGAACATCCTCCAAAGTAAGAGGCTCAAAATAAAGCTTATCGGATGTATCATAGTCTGTTGATACAGTCTCAGGATTACAGTTTACAATAATGGTCTCAAATCCAAGTTTTTTCAATGCCATTGCAGCATGAACACAGCAGTAGTCAAACTCGATACCCTGACCAATTCTGTTAGGACCGCCGCCCAGGATCATGATCTTATTGTTCTTAGATGCATTTTCATTATTGTCATCTGCAATATTCTGATAAGTTGAATAATAGTAGGCACTTCCGTCTGTACCGTAAACATGCACAGAATCCCACTTTTCAACTATTGATTCTTCATCGCGGCTGTGTCTTATGTCATCTTCACTTACGCCAAGAAGTTTTGAAAGATATCTGTCAGAGAATCCATCCTCTTTTGCCTTTAAAAGATCGCTCTTATCAGGAACTTTATTTTCAAACTTTGAAGCAAGTTCAATTTCTTCCTCAACAAGCTCTTTCATTTCCTCAAGGAAGTAATGCTTAACCTTTGTTATCTCATGGAGATCATCAACAGTTATTCCCTTTTTCATAGCCTCGTACATAAGGAAATATCTTTCTGAGGAAGCATCTTTAAGGAGCTTTAACAGTTCTTCTTTTGACATTTTCTCATATTTAGCGATAAGCCCAAGACCGTAGCGGTCCTTTTCAAGGGATCTGATTGCTTTCTGGAAAGCTTCTTTGAAGTTCTTGCCGATGCTCATAACTTCACCAACGGCCCTCATCTGAGTGCCAAGCTTATCTTCAACACCCTTAAATTTCTCAAAAGCCCAGCGCGCGAATTTAACAACCACATAATCGCCATTAGGAACATATTTATCTAAAGTTCCAAACTTTGAATCAGGAAGCTCTGATAATGTAAGACCTGTTGCAAGCTTTGCAGATACAAGCGCAATAGGGAAACCTGTTGCCTTGCTGGCAAGTGCTGATGAACGGGAAGTACGTGGATTAATCTCGATTACGATGATACGACCGCTCTTTGGATCATGAGCAAACTGAACATTGGTGCCACCGATAACACCGATATGCTCAACAATTTTGTAAGCCTGTCTCTGAAGTTCCTTCTGAAGGTCTTCAGAAATAGTAAGCATCGGAGCTGTACAGAAAGAATCACCAGTATGAACGCCTACAGGATCCACGTTTTCAATAAAACATACAGTGATCATATTGTTGTCTTTGTCACGGACAACCTCAAGCTCAAGCTCTTCCCAGCCAAGGATTGATTCCTCTACAAGAACCTGATGAATAATTGAAGCAGCAAGACCACGGGCACAGACTGTCTGAAGCTCCTCTTTATTGTATACAAGTCCGCCGCCGGCGCCGCCCATTGTATAAGCAGGACGAAGGACAACAGGGTAGCCAAGTTCATCTGCTTCAGCCAAAGCCTCTTCAATGCTGTAGCAGGCCTTTGAACGTGCCATTTCAATGCCCAGCATATCCATAGTCTTTTTAAACTCTGTTCTGTCTTCACCGCGCTCGATGGCATCAACCTGTACACCGATTACCTTTACGCCGTATTTATCAAGGACACCTGCCTTATAAAGCTCAGAACAAAGATTAAGACCTGACTGTCCTCCGAGATTTGGAAGGAGCGCATCGGGTCTTTCTTTTTCAATAACGGCAGTAACCCTCTCAACATTAAGGGGCTCAATATATGTTCTATCAGCCATTTCAGGGTCAGTCATTATAGTTGCGGGATTAGAATTAACAAGAACAATTTCATAGCCAAGACTCCTAAGTGCCTTGCATGCCTGTGTTCCGGAATAATCAAACTCGCAGGCTTGTCCAATAACTATAGGGCCTGAACCAATAATCAAAACCTTCTTAATATCTGTACGCTGTGCCATGTGCTCCTCCAATTTCCATATTCTTTTTCTATTTTTGCCTAAATCTTTTATATTATAATTACCAATTTAACACTTTACAAGGGTAAATAATAAAAAAGACCCGGAAAATATTTTTTAATTTTCCGAGTCCGCATAAATACTGCATTTATAGAGATAAAATTCCTGCATCAACGAGTTTTTGAAGAGTTTTTAAAATTCCGAGCTTTGCATGGGGCCATGTAAGTCCCCCCTGGAAAAATACCGAATAAGGCTCCTTTATCGGACCATCGGCAGAAAGCTCTATTGATGAACCTGATACAAATGCACCTGCAGCCATTATTACCTGTGCATCATACCCCGGCATATCCCAGGGCTCAGGAGTTACAAATGAGTCAACAGGCGCTGCAGCCTGAACACCTTCACAGAAAGCAATAACCCCTTCGGGCTTTCCAAAGGTCACAGCCTGGATGATGTCATGCCTTTCTTCAGTAGCATTGGGACAGACATCAAATCCCAGTTTTTCATAAATATTTGCAGCAAAAATCGCCCCTTTAAGAGCAGATGCTGTAACAGTCGGTGCCAAAAAGAATCCCTGATAAAACTGCGGAAGGATGCCAAGAGAAGCTCCAACTTCCTTTCCAAGTCCCGGAGATGTAAGTCTGAAAGCTGCATTCTCCACACATTCTTTTTTACCTGCAATATATCCCCCAATTGGAGCCAGACCGCCGCCGGGGTTCTTTATTAAAGATCCCACAACCATATCTGCTCCCACATCAGATGGCTCTATTGTCTCTACAAATTCTCCGTAGCAGTTGTCTACCATGCAGAAAACATCACTCTTTACAGACTTAATAAAAGAGATCAGTTCTCCGATCCTCTCAACAGATAGTGTTGGTCTTGTCTGATATCCTTTTGATCTTTGGATTGTCACAAGCTTTATATTACTGTTATCAAGAAGCGTCTTTTTTATGTTGTCAAAATCAAAGCTTCCATCCTTAAGAAGGTCTACCTGAACATAATCAATTCCGTATTCCTTAAGCGAGCCCTTTGATTCTCTTATGCCAATAACTTCTTCCAAAGTGTCATAGGGCTTACCAACGGGAGAGAACAGCATATCTCCCGGGCGGAGGTTACTCATAAGCGCAAGGGCAAGTGCATGGGTTCCACAGGTGATCTGCGGTCTTACAAGGGCATCCTCAGTATGAAAAACAGATGCATAGACTGCCTCGAGTTTCTCCCTTCCTATATCGTTGTAGCCATATCCTGTGGTTCCAAGTAGGCATGCCTCGCTGACCTTATTATCCTGCATAGCCTTAAGAACCTTAAGCTGATTAAACTCAGCATTTTCATCAATTTTCTTAAATCTCTCCTCTAGGCCTTTTAAAATTTCTTCTCCAAAATCAAAGACCTTTTTGCTTATTCCAAGCTGCTGGTAAATTTCACTGTTCATAAATTCTTATCATCTCTTTCAAAATTAATTCGTCATCGTGATTAAAATCATTTTTGTCGATCCAGATAACATCTTTCTCCCTGCGAAACCAGGTAAGCTGCCTCTTTGCAAAATGTCTTGTGTTTAGCTTTATAAGATAAACAGCTCTGTCAAGGTCATATTCTCCGTTAAGGTAGCCGATGATTTCCCTGTATCCAAGGCTCTGCATGCTGGTTGCAGTCTTTGGGATATTAAGTTTTTCAAGATCTTTTACTTCCTGTAAAAGACCTTCCTCCATCATCTGATCGACTCTTTTGTCTATGCGAGAGTATAGCGTTTTTCTGTCATCTGTCAATACAAAGTATCTGAAATCATAAGGCGATACTTTTTCATGTTGTTCCCTGTTGTGCTCAGATATTGGCTTTCCGGTCTTTTCATAGTATTCCAGAGCACGAATAACTCTCTTGACATTGTTTTCATGAATAATATCTGCAGATTCAGGGTCAACTTGTTTTAACTGTTCAAAAAGTACATGAGCTCCCTCTTTGGCAGCTCTTTCCTCAAGAAGAGTTCGCACTTTGTCGTCTTCGTCAGTCTCCGTAAAATCGATATCATACAGCACAGCCTGAATGTAAAAACCGGTTCCGCCCACCAGAACAGGAACATTTCCCCTTGCTGCTATCTCTGCAATCTTCTCTTTTACAAGCTTTTGAAACATGAATACATTAAAATCCTCAGTAGGCTCCAAAAAATCAATAAGATGATGGGGGACACCGTCCATTTTCTCTTTGCTGATCTTGTCGGTACCGATATTCATGTATTTATACACCTGCATAGAATCAGCGGAGATTATCTCTCCGCCAATTCTTTTTGCAAGTTCAATGGATAATTTAGATTTGCCGACCGCCGTCGGTCCTGTGAGAATCACAAGCTTTTGCTTATCATTCATATATTATTCCACAACTCTCTTAAACTTCTTGTCAATTTCGTATTTGCTCATGGAGATTATTGTCGGCCTTCCATGAGGGCAGTTATAGGGATTATCAAGTGTAAGCAGCTCATCCAAAAGAGCTTCCATCTCCTCCTTGGTCATCATACTGTTGCCCTTTACCGAAGCCTTGCAGGCCATACCGGCAATCTTGTAGTTGATAACATCAGGAGTCCTTGAAAGATTTGTCTCATGTGTGAGTTCATCAAGAATCTCAAGGAACATCTCCTTTTCACTGCTGCATCCGAACAGATCGATGGGAATCGCTCTCATAGCGTATTCGTGTCCACCAAAGTTCTCAATGTTAAACCCAAGCTTTTCAAAATACTGTCTGTAGTTTAAAAACATTTCCTCTTCCTGAGCGGAAAGAGTAAGTATTACCGGAGGATTTACCATCTGCGAGAGCATATCCCCCGCCTTATAGCGTTTCATCATTCGCTCATAATTAACCTTTTCGTGAGCTGCATGCTGATCCACCATAAATATTTTATCCTTAAAGCTGATGATCCAGTAAGTGCCGAAAATCTGGCCAAGGATCTCATATTCTTTGACATTATCCTTTGTAAGTACCTTCTCATCAAAGAGGTTTAGCTGCATCGGCTTTTCAACCACTATTGCATCCTGCCCTTTGATAACAGGTGACGGTTTCTCGGCCTTTTCAGCCCTTGATCCGTCTGCATCTCCGAATACCCTTGTCCAGACAGCTGATTTGTTGCTGTCTTCAATCTTAATAGGTCTGGCTGTTACGCCCTTTGCATATACCGGCTTGCTCTCCACGATTTTGTGCTCTTCAAACCTGAGTTTTTCAAAGGGTTCAGGAGAAAGTGCTTCCTTACTCTTATCGGAATCGTCACTGCTCTGACTACTCTGAACATTTCCTGCTATGCTTTTATCATCGTCAAAATCAATACTGAAGGCCTTTTCGTTTTCCTTGTGCAGATCCTTCATTTCGGAAATTCTGCTGTTTATAGCATCATTATTTTTTGCATCTTCCTTTGAATCAAGAAGCGCATCAGGGATCATTTCGTTATGGCTTAACACATTCTCAACACTGGTCCTTATCGCTTCATAAAGGATGGGCTGGTTTCCGAATCTTACTTCCAGCTTAGCCGGATGTACATTCACGTCAACCAGTGCGGGATCCAGTCTTATATGCAGGATAGCAAAAGGAAACTTGTGCATCATAAGATACTGTTTGTATCCCTCTTCCAGTGCCTTTGATATTATTTTATCCTTTACATATCTTCCGTTTACAAAAAATATTTCAAAATTTCTGTTTGATCTATTGATGGAAGGTTCACCAAGATACCCTTCAATCGTAATACCGTCTTTGCAGACATTTATAGGGCGAACACTTACAGAGATGTCTCTTCCGTAAATGCGATAGATTAGTTCCTTTAAATCTCCGTTTCCGGATGTAGAGAATTTATCCTCTCTGTTGTTTATATAGTGAAAAGAGATTGTGGGATTATCAAGAGCCATATGCTCCATAACATCCCCGATATAGCTCCCTTCCGTCTGAGGCGTCTTCAAAAACTTCTTTCTGGCAGGAGTATTGAAAAATAGATTGCGGATAATCAAAGTCGTACCATTGGGGGCTCCAACCTCTTCAAATCCCTTCTCTTCACCGCCTTCAATGGTGTACTTGATACCGGTAAGATCATCTTCGGTCTTCGTTATCATCTCCACCTGTCCCACAGAAGAAATACTTGATAAAGCTTCACCCCTAAAGCCCAGAGAATGAATACTGTATAGATCATCAATTGTCTTTAATTTACTGGTTGCATGACGTTTAAAAGCCTTTTTGATCTGGCTTTTTTCTATTCCGGAACCATTGTCGGTAACCCTTATCATGTCAATTCCGCCGCCTTTAATCTCAACGGTTATGGCGGTCGCGCCGGAATCTATCGCATTTTCAACAAGCTCTTTTACAACGCTGGCCGGCCTCTCAACAACTTCGCCCGCAGCAATCTGATCTATAGTATTTTTATCAAGTTCATTTATGAAGGCCATTAGCTTTTCCACCTGTTCTTAAGGTCGCTCTGCAATTTGTAGAGTGTATTTAAAGCATCCATCGGCGTCAGGGTCGTAATATCCAGTTCCCTCAGCCTTTTTAGTACATCCTCATCTGTCACGGTATCAAAAAGTGACATCTGATCAATATCCACATCGTCGTAATGAACGACTTTAACCTTCTTATCGTTCTTATTATCTTTGGCAATACTCTGAACCTTTTGAGTAATGTCATTATCTGTAAGTTCGGCTACAATCTCTTTTGCCCTGTCTATAACCATATCCGGTACACCGGCCAGTTTTGCCACCTGAATTCCATAGCTCTTATCAGCGCCGCCTTTTATTATCTTACGCAAAAAGACTATGTCATCGCCGTTTTCCTTAACCGCAATACAGTAGTTATTGACGTTATCCATCTTGCCTTCAAGTTCCGTCAGCTCATGATAATGTGTGGCAAAAAGAGTTTTAGCGCCCAGAATCTTGCGATTGCTGATATGCTCTGTTACAGCCCAGGCGATGGCAAGACCATCGTAGGTTGAGGTTCCGCGCCCGATTTCATCAAGAATAAGAAGCGAATCCGGTGTTGCGTTCCTCAAGATATTGGCAACCTCATTCATTTCCACCATGAATGTGGACTGTCCGCTGCCAAGGTCATCCGATGCACCAACTCTTGTAAAAATCCTGTCAACAATGCACATATCCGCTTTATTCGCAGGAACAAAGCTTCCTATCTGAGCCATCAGTACTATGAGGGCAGTCTGCCTCATGTAGGTGGACTTACCTGCCATATTAGGACCCGTGATAATTGAAATACAATGCTTTTTATTATCAAGATATGTGTCATTTGAAATAAACATATCTGCAGCATCAAGCATCTGTTCTACAACCGGGTGTCTGCCTTCTTTGATGTTAATTATGCCTTTTTCATTTATTGACGGCTTAACATAATGGTTTTTCTCAGCCACATAGGCAAGCGATGCAAATACGTCCAAAAGAGCTATCGCTTTTGCTGTACTCTGAATTCTGTCTATTTCAAGAGCTATAGAATCTCTGATCTTGCAAAACATTTCATACTCAAGGTTATTAAGCTTGTCCTGAGCATTTAAAATTGTATCCTCAAGTTCTTTAAGGTCAGGCGTAGTATATCTCTCACAGTTGGTAAGAGTCTGTTTTCTGATGAAATAGTCAGGCACCTTATCCTTAAAGGAATTTGTAACTTCAAAGGAATAGCCAAAGACATTGCTGTATTTGATCCTCAGATTTTTAATGCCTGTCTTTTCTTTCTCTTCCTCTTCCATCTTGGCAAGCCAGCTTTTTCCGTTTGTACCGGCTTCCCTGAAGTGGTCGATATCAGCATCAAAACCGTCCTTTATTATTCCGCTTTCCTTTATGGCCAGCGGCGGTTCTTCAACGATAGCCTTATCAATAAGCTCATAGATATCTGTAAGACTATCAAGTTTTTCAAAGATATCCAAAAGCTCTTTATCCTCCACCACATCAGAAAGTGAAGTTTTTATGGCAGGAATCATCTTTATTGAATTTCTAAATGCCAGAAGATCTCTTGGATTTGCTGTTTTAAATATGATCTTAGACATAAGTCTTTCAAGGTCATAGATGGGACCAAGGTACTCTCTTATCTCTTCCCTTGTAACAACATTTTTAAATAGAGTCTCAACAGCGCCTTGTCTTAAAAGAAGTTCGCTCTTGTCTATAAGAGGCTGCTCAATAAAGCCTCGAAGCGTCCTTGCTCCCATAGCTGTTTTTGTTTTATCAAGAACCCAGAGAAGCGTTCCCCTCTTTTGCTTGTCTCTCATAGTTTCCACAAGTTCAAGGTTTCTTCTTGTGGAGGAGTCAAGAAGCATATATTTGCTGGATAAGTACGGATAGACATGAGTGATGTTTGAAATGTCGGACTTCTGCATATCAATGAGATATTGCAAAAGAGCTCCCGCAGCCACTATTCCGTTTGGAAAATCATCAATTCCGAGTCCTATAAGGGATGAAACTTTAAAATGCTTCATCAAAAGCTTTTTTGCCGAGTCCTCGTCGAAATACCTGGATTCAAGGGGATTAACAAAAATCTGAAGTCTGTTTTTAAGTTCGTCTATATCGGCGCCACTGACATTAAAGGCTTCGTTGCAGATGATCTCAGAAGGAGCATACTTTCCGATCTCATCCATAGCCTCTTTAAGATTTTCAACTTCTGTCAGGTAATAGTCTCCGGTTGTAACATCTGCCACAGAAATGCCAATTTTATCTGAGGTGTAGATGATGCTCATGATATAGTTGTTTTTACTTTCCTCAAGAGCCTGCATGTTCAGATTAGTACCGGGAGTTACTATTCTTGTAACTTCTCTTTTTACTATTCCCTTTGCAAGCTTCGGATCTTCCACCTGTTCACAGATAGCAACCTTAAAGCCTCTGGAAACCAGCTTATTTAGATAAGCATCCACAGCATGAAAAGGAACTCCGCACATGGGAGCTCTCTCTTCAAGCCCGCAGGCTTTTCCTGTAAGGGTAAGTTCAAGCTCCCTTGATGCAACACGTGCATCGTCAAAAAAGAGCTCATAAAAATCCCCCAATCTATAGAAAAGGATACAGTCTTTATTCTCATCCTTGGTCTGCAGATAGTGCTGCATCATCGGTGATACTTTACTTCTGTCTACAGTTTCAAAACTAACGTTACTCTCCACAACAAACCCCTAAAAACATTTATTTATTGATGAAAATCATTGAGGCGAAAAAGTCAGACCATCTGCCCCATAAAGTAGAAACCATGACATTCATCCAGGCTTACTCTTACAATACTTCCGATAAGCTTTTCATCCCCTTTAAAATGCACCAGAGTATTGTTTGATAATCTGCCGGTAAGAAGGCTGTTATCATGTTCATTAATGCCTTCCACAAGAACTTCTTCGGTCCTTCCGGTGAGCTTTTCCGACTGTTTTCTTGCAGTCTCCTGCACAACTTTAAGCAGTCTGTCAAAGTTTTCTTTTACTTCGCTCTCCGGCACCTGATCAGGGAAGCCGGCAGCAGGTGTACCTGTTCTCTTTGAATAAATAAAGGTAAATGCATTGTCAAACTGTGCCTTATTTACAACGTCAATTGTATCATCCACATCACTGGCAGTCTCTCCGGGGAATCCCACGATAATATCAGTTGTAATAGCAACATCAGGAAGCATTTCTCTTATCTTGTATACAAGCTCAAGATACTGCTCTTTTGTATATTTCCTGTTCATTCTCCTTAGAATCTCAGTATTACCTGACTGAAGAGGAAGATGGATATGCCTTGCAATCTTTGGATTTCTCTTTATAGTCTCCAGAAGTTCATCAGAAAAATCCTTGGGATGAGGAGTCATGAAGCGAACGCGCTCAAGGCCCTCTATCTTGCATACTTCCTCGATAAGCTGAGGGAAAGAAATCTTATTGGGATCTCCATCCTTAAAGTCATTGCCGTAGGAATTCACATTCTGTCCAAGAAGCATAACTTCCTTAACGCCGTCTGCAGAGAGCTTTTCACACTCTCTTATAATGTCTTTTGGAGAACGGCTCCTCTCTCTTCCGCGCACATACGGAACTATGCAGTAGGTGCAGAAATTATTACAACCAAACATAATGTTTACGCCGGATTTAAACGGATATTTCCTAAGTACAGGAAGGTCTTCAACAATCTTATCCGTTTCCTTCCAGATATCGATGATCATTCTGTCCGACAAAAGTGTTGTATAAAGAAGTTCCGCAAACTTATAGATATTATGGGTTCCAAAGATAAGGTCCACAAATCTGTAACTTTTTTGAATCTTCTCAACAGCAGACTGCTCCTGCATCATACATCCGCAAATCGCAATCTTCATATGAGGATTCTTTTTCTTGTAATTACTGCACTGTCCAAGGCGTCCAAGGACTCTCTGATCTGCATTATCTCTGACTGTACAGGTATTATATATAACAAAATCGGCATTCTCCGATTCGCTCTCTTCATATCCTGCAAGCTTAAGGATAGCAAGGAGCTTTTCAGAATCCCTGGCATTCATCTGGCAGCCAAATGTTACAACACATGCTGTCAGATTTCTTCCAAGTTCCCTGGACAAAGAGTCAACATGCTCTTTTGCCTTCTCGATAAAAGAAAGCTGCTTGAGGCTCTCCTCATCTGTAATATCATTTTTGTTGCTGTTTAAAATATTTATATCTTGTGTCATTAAATAAATCTACTTTCTAAAACTAAATGCATAAGTCATATCTCAAAAACGTATCAAAGGAAATATCACTTATAATTCTCACCATACTTTGAAACAATCCCCAAAAGGATCTCTACAACTTTTCTCATTTCCTGAATTGAAGCGTACTCATATTTTCCATGATAGTTATATCCGCCGGTGCAGAGGTTCGGACATGGAAGTCCCTTATAAGACAGCGCCGCTCCGTCTGTACCTCCGCGGATAGGAGAATCTATAGGAGTTATTCCCAGCTCTTCCATGACCTTCTTGGCATTATCAACAAGGTGCATGTGAGGTCTTATCTTATCAATCATGTTGTAGTACTGGTCTTTGATTTCCACAACAACAGTTCCTTCTCCGTATTTTTTGTTAAGGAACTCTGCTGCAGCAGCAAAAAGATTTTTCTTTTCCTCAAAGAGTTTCTCATCATGATCTCTGATTATATAGGACGCAAAAGCCTTCTCTGTTCCGCCGTTTACCTCAGTCAGGTGGAAAAAGCCCTCTCTCTTTTCTGTGTACATAGGGTTCATAAACACCGGTAAAAGAGAATGAAACTCGTAGCAGATAAGTGCAGCGTTTATCATCTTGTTCTTGGCATCTCCGGGATGGACGCTTCTGCCGTTTACAGTTATTTTTCCTTCAGCAGCATTGAAGTTCTCATATTCAAGTTCCCCGAGTTTGCCGCCATCCACAGTATAAGCATACTTTGCATCAAATCTTTCAATGTCAAAAAAGGCTGTTCCTGCGCCAATCTCTTCGTCAGGTGTAAAAGCAATTCTGATATCGCCGTGCTTTATCTCAGGATTTGAAAGCAGTGTTTCTGCCATAGCCATTATCTCGGAAACACCAGCTTTATCATCAGCTCCAAGAAGTGTTGTTCCGTCTGTAACTATAAGGTCCTCTCCCTTATGGTTTAAAAGCTCAGGAAAATCCTTGGGAGAAAGCACAACGCTTCCATCACTTGAAAGCACAATATCATTGCCATCATAGTTCTCAACAGTTCTTGGATTTACATCCTTGCCACTGACTTCATCTGATGTATCCATATGTGATACAAAACCAATGGCAGGTCTTTTTACGCCATCATCAATATTTGAAGGTATCTTCGCATAGACATAACAGTGCTCTTTGTCGTAGAACACATCACTTGCACCGATTGATTTAAGCTCTTCATAAAGCTTGCTTGCAAGATCATGCTGCTTCATGGTTGATGGCGAAGTTCCTGTTGTATCGTCAGACTTAGTATCGATCTTAACGTATTGCAAAAATTTTGGAATGCAATCTATTATTTTCATTTATTTTTAGCTCCGTTTTTCTTTCTTGTTTTCTTTTTCACAGCATTTTCATCTACCATGCTGATATAGATTCTGACTGAGCGCTCCTTTTGAAGCAAAAGTGTATCCTTAAGCTCAGCATCCGTTTCACTTTCGGTATCGGTATCTGAAAGTATTGTCCACTTAAGGCCCTCAGGGAGCTTTGGAAGAGCAAACTCCGCTTTTTGCCAGTGCATATTATAGCAGACATATATAAAAGCCTTATCCTCGCCCTTTTCATAAAGACCGCAATAAAGCATTCCAAGGACATGACTGTATCCGGATAGATCAGGTCTCCATGCTTCCTTGCCATGGAAGGAAATGTCAGGATAACCGCAGGAAATATAGTCCATAAGCTTGAACGGAGTCTTGCTATGCAGCATATTATGACTAAAGCGAAGTTTTGTAAGGAACATTACATAATCAAAGATTTCCCTGTTTTTGTCAAGAGCCTTCCAATCAACCCATGCTGTCTCGTTGTCCTGGCAATATGGATTGTTGTTGCCTGCCTGGGACGATGCAAATTCGTCACCGCTGAAAATCAGAGGTGTTCCCTGGGATAAAAACAGCATAGTGAGAATGTTTTTCATCTGCTTTTTGCGCAGCTCCAAAATGCTGTGTTTTCTGGTTCTTCCTTCTATTCCGCAGTTCCAGCTAAGGTTGTTGTCAGTTCCGTCCTTGTTGTTTTCTCCGTTTTCTTCATTGTGCTTGTGCTCATAGGCAACAAGGTCCGCCAGGCGAAAGCCCTCATAATCACAGATATAATTGATAAAGGCATGTTCCTTGGAATTAGCTATCATAGCCTTAAAGAAATCGCCAACAGAATTATCATCGCTCTTTAAAAATCTTCTGGATGCGTAGAGGAAATTGTTGTTGTATACAGCAAGGTTTCTGTCAGATATCTCTTTTCCCCCGTAAAGATCATAGGTGTCAAACCAGTCATACCAGATCTTAACATCCGTAAAAAGAGGCTCTTTCACGATCTGCCTTACAGGAATCCTTGCACCCTTAAGATGGAATCCGTCCACATGATAGGTACATCTCCAGTACCTGAGCGCATCAATAATAATGCTCTCGTTCTCATTATCTTCAAAATAAAACTGAAGAACAACTTCAATGCCATTTTCATGCATTGCTTTAATAAAGCTTTTAAATTCGTCCTCAGCATTTTCGGGATGCGCACAATAAGCCGATCTGGGGGCAAAATAATAGCCTTTCTTGTACCCCCAGAAATTAAGCCTCTTAACAATGGCTTTTTCACCCATAAGGCTTCCGTCCTTGGAATATACCAAAACTTCTTTCTTGCCCTTTATCTGGGAAGGAATGGGATTTTCAACTTCATTCATCTCATAGCAGGGCATAAGCTCAAGAGTAGTAACTCCAAGAGATTTAAGATAATCTGTTTTTTCAAGAATACCCTCAAAGGTGCCTCTTTTTGATGGAGTTACCATACTTGAGGAGCTCTTTGTAAATCCTCTTACATGCAAAAGATATATAAATGCGTCTTCATATTTAACGTTAGGAGAAGCGTCATTTCCCCAGTCAAAACAGCTCTCTGAGTGGCTCCTTATCGACTTGTTGTCAAGCTTGGCGCGTATATCGCAATTGGGAACATCCCTGCCAAATTCTTCAAGACCAAGGACATGCTTTGCATATGGGTCGCAAAAATATTCCTCATCCTTGAAATAGTTGTAGGAAGTATATTTGTCAATATTATCAATATTCCGGACTCTTGCTGAATATATAGCACCTCTTTTAAGCGTCTTGTTAAAGCTTATGGTAAGAGGCTTTAAATCCTTTTCTTTATCAGAAGGATACAGTGTTATTCCGCACTTTTTACCATCTTCAAATACAGCTCTTACAACAAGACTTTTATCATAATCGATATAGCACCCAAGCGGATAGGGCTTTTCATTACAAATCTTATACTTCCCCGACATCTCGTCTCCCAAAAATAAGCTCTTTCAAATCGAATTAGCCTTATCTAACATTTTTTCCATACGCCGTAATATTTTACCACAAAATAACTATATTTCCCAGTTATTATGATATAATTGAAAAAAGACAACGAACAACAATTTACCACTTTCAGGAGACTTAATATGGAATTTTCCAAAATTGCAACAGAAATGAACACCAGAATTGAAAACGATGAGCAGATGACCGTTGATGTGGAGCTCGAAAGCGGGGAAACCATCACCTGCGCCATTATCATCGTTCTTACTGTTAATTCCAAGGATTATATTGTTCTTTTACCACTTGATAAAAATGGTCAGAACAATGACGGAAATGTATGGTTCTATGAATTCATTTATCATGGCGAAGACGGTGAGCCGGAACTTGGCTATATCAGCGATGATGATGAATACGAGGCTGTATCCGAGGCCTTCAACCTCTATCTTGACGATGTTGAATTTGATGAGCTGGTTGAGCTTCCGGAGGAAGGACTTGACGGCGAGGAAGAGTGATCTTTTTCATGCCGGCCTTTCAGAGCATCTTTTTCTCTATCTTTATTTTCCCACAGATCTCTGATAGGTCTTAAAAATCTTGAGGGAAGCATCGGATTTTCCGCACTTCCTGTTAAATAACTCATTATGAGCGCCGTTTTTGCCCTTGTCATTCCGACATAGAGCATTCGGCGCTCTTCTTCTATCTGCTCTTTTGTAACAGAACTTCTGCTTGGTATTATTCCTTCGTTGAGGTTCGGCAGCCACACGATATCAAATTCAAGCCCCTTCGAGCCATGCATAGTAAGAAGTTTTACACATCCCTTTTTCGAAACATTTCTTTTTTCCGGTTTAGCATCCTTTTTCTCTTCTTTCAATTTTTCAAAAAATGCAATAAGATCCCTGTTGGATTCAAAGCCTGAAGCTTTTTCACTAAGCTCGTTAAGCGCATCGATTTCTCCGGGAAAAAGCTTGTCAATCCCCACTTCATTTCTTAGAAATCTGATGCTGAGAGCCGGTCTCATTTTACAGATTACATGAATCTGCCTGAAAAACTTGTCTACAACCTTTATTTTGTCAGGATTAGACTTATAGAAGCTTTTAACTTTAAATTCAGATACCACTTCACTTTGTGCGCATTCCCTCGAGATATATCGAAGGGGCTTGTTCATTATCCTGAAAAAATATTCTCTTCTCTTTTCAATACAGGAAAATGATAGATAATCTGTGCACAGCTTAACTGCCGCACTCTCTGAAAAATCTTTTGCTTCATCTTCTAAATTTGTAGGTATGTTATTACTTTTTAGTATGCCGGCCAGCGACCTGGCTTCCTGATTGGTTCTGAATATAAAAGCTATTTTTTCAAAGGAGCCTTCAAAAGATTTTAAGAAGCTTATGATTGCCGCATTCTGCTCATTTTTGCTGGTATACCTTCTGGGGTATATGCTTCCTTCCCCGTTTGATACATCCGCCTTTAACTTCTTTTTATATCTGATCTCATTTGCTTCTATCAGTCTGATGGCATTTTCAAGGATATTTTTTCCGCAGCGATAATTTATATCAAGATTTATGATTCTTGGTCTGAAGGAAACAAATTCCTTTAAAAAGCTTTGCATTATAGAAGGATCCGACCCTCTAAATCCATATATTGACTGGTCATCATCGCCAACCACAAACAGATTTTTTGTCAGGCACATCTTATATATGATCTTATATTGCAGCAAATTAATATCCTGATATTCATCAATAAGAATGTATCTGAATTTATTTTGCCATAATGACAAGATATCTTCTCTCTCCTCAAACAACCTGTAGCAGTTTAGAAGCATATCGTCAAAATCAATTAGTTCGAACTCACAAAGGGCCTTATTGTAATGCTCATAAATAGCTTTAAAATGCTTCTTTGCAGCCCCAAAAAGGTTATTGTCATCCGGATCCGATAAGGTATTTTTAATTCTCGATATTTCAGAGATTATCTCCCCAGTACTTTCAAGAATATCCTCAATTTCCTGATTTTTTATAATGCAAAGTCCTTTAAGTTTAAAGCAAACATCTCTGATTACCCTATACTTTGTATTCTCAGTTATTATTTTAAGTTTTGTGTGTGGATTTGATCTTCGAATTATCTGATAAAAAACAGAATGAAATGTTCCAAAATTGACTTCCGGATAAGAACTATCCGTGATCTTCATAAATCTTTGCTGCATCTCAATGGCAGCAGCTTTGGTAAAAGTAATGACTAAAACAGAGGCGGGATCTACATTTTCGTGTGTGATTAGATGTAAAAGCCTCTCCACTATAACAAAGGTTTTGCCGCTCCCCGGCCCCGCAAGTACCATTGCAGGGCCATCTTTATGGAGTATAGCCTCCATCTGAGCGGCATTTCCTTTTTGGTCACTACTTATTTGGGTAGTGATATTATTTCTCAAGTAATTCTATTCCTTTTTTAATTCTCTTAAGTGTCTCCTCTTTGCCGATAACTTCCATAATCTCAGTTGCTCCGCATGGTGTCATCTCTTTACCGGAAACAGCAATTCTTACAGGCCAAAGAACATATCCGTTCTTGTACTCATGCCCTTTGATGTAATCAGAAAGCATAGAATAAAGAGAATCATTGCTGTAATCTTCCTGTGCCTCAAGAAGCGGAAGAACCTCTTTAAGTACTGCCAGGGAAGTCTCTTCATTAGTCTTCATCTTCTTATGAGCATAAATAGCTGTGTCATATGAAGGAAGCTCATTGAAGAAATCAACCATATCCTTGATATCAGGGAAGATCTCAATTCTGGTCTTCACCATATTTGCAATCTTTTTAAGCTTATCCTCAGACTTAAGTGAAGGATTTGTGATAGCCTTTTCAAGGTAAGGTTTTGCCATCTCAAAGAACTTATCCTCATCCATAGCCTTCAGATACTCGCCGTTCATCCACTTAAGCTTTGTAAAGTCAAAAACAGCAGGTGACTTGCTGATCCTATGATAATCAAACTTCTTTATAAGGTCATCAAGGCTCATAATCTCATTGTTATCTTCAGGTGACCAGCCAAGGAGTGCAACAAAGTTAACTACTGCTTCTGTCAAAAATCCCTGCTCGATAAGATCCTCAAAGGATGAATGTCCGGATCTCTTTGAAAGCTTGTGGTGTTCTTCGTCAGTAATCAAAGGACAGTGAATATACTTTGGAACTTCCCATCCAAAGGCCTCGTAAAGTCTGTTGTACTTTGGTGATGAAGAAATATACTCATTACCGCGGACAACATGTGTAATGCCCATCAAATGGTCATCTACAACATTTGCAAAATTGTAAGTAGGGAAGCCGTCTGACTTTATAAGGATCATATCATCAAGCTCTTTGTTTTCTACAGTTACATCTCCGTAAAGCTCATCATGGAATGTAGTTGTTCCCTCTGTAGGATTGTTCTGTCTGATTACAAAAGGCTTGCCCTCAGCAAGGTTCTTCTCAACCTCTTCCTTTGAAAGATGAAGGCAATGCTTGTCATAGAAGCTGATCTCCTTCTTGCCGCCATTGCCGTCATCAACCTCCTGAACAAGAGTTGACAACCTCTCCTGATCGCAGAAACAATAATAAGCCTCTCCTTTATCGATCAGCTGCTTGGCATACTTCATATAAATGCCTGCTTTTTGTCTCTCGCTCTGAACATAAGGTCCGCATCCCTTGTCTTTATCAGGGCCTTCATCGTGAATCAGACCTGTTTTTTCAAGTGTTCTATAAATTATCTCAGTTGCGCCCTCAACATAACGCTCCTGATCTGTATCCTCAATTCTAAGAAGAAAGTCTCCGCCCTCATGTTTTGCAATAAGAAACTCATAAAGAGCTGTTCTTAAATTGCCCACATGCATGCGTCCTGTTGGGCTTGGCGCATATCTTGTACGAATTTTCATAACGTCATCTCCTAAAAAATTTATAGCATTTTCATGAATGTCTAAACCAAGATTCTAGCACAAAGAAAAACAATGGTCAAAAAATTATTGAACGTACAGGAAAGAACTTCTCCTGAAACCTGTAATGATCCTGATTATAGAAGAGTAAATAAGTCCCGTGGAGAAAATAATTACAACTGTATTGTTATTGGCGATAAATACAATGCAAAGAATTACAATAAACAGATCCAAAATGCCATGAAACATCTTGAGTTTCCATGAATGTGATCCAACTCTCTTATCTTCATAAGATCGCAACAGTTCAATAGTTCCTTCAAAAGTATGCAGGACCATAAGGTATATCAGTATATATATCCTGGGAACATCCGTAAGGGATCCGGCCAAAAAGCCAAAGTCCAAAAGTATAACAGCTTTGACAAGGATGAGCCTTCCGTCAACCATATATCTTGCCATTGAAAAAAAATAGAAAAGATTTTTATAACCGGAAAACATTAAATACAGACCTATCACCAGAAGAACAATCCTGTATCCGTAGTCGGGATTGGTGAGCATTATTATACCAAGTATAAATTCAAGTATTCCATATGTTACAATTTTAAATCTGTTAAATAATGTCATCTGTAGATTCCCTTTTAATCTTTATAAGAATTTAAAACCCGCCAGATAGTTCCCGGATTCTATGATGCTGTCCGTAACCATTGTTTTTTGAGCAATAGCACCCTTTAAGAACTTTCCGATAAAAGTGTCGGCCTTATCTCCGCCCAAAGAGTTTTTATACTCATTCTGGTATTTTTTTATGTCAAAAGACTCTATTTCCATACCTGAAAGCTCTTCGCCAAATTTTTTCCAGTCATCGCAGGCTTCCAGCTGCCTCTTTTCCAGAATTGCCATTATCCTGTCTTTGTAGTTCTCAACAGATAAAAAGTCAAAGGTGTTTTTTTCAAATGAAGTGTATTCACCTCTTATATATTTCATGGCGTAGATCATTTGAGTAAAAGCCTTGAAATAATCGCTTGGATTATCCTTTATAAGAAGTTTGTAGTTCATCCATGCCGGCATATATCGATATTTGATAAAGCTATAGTCCGGAATATGCCCGGCCCTTCCGTGTCCAAGATTCATTATCGAGTTCTCATTGGTACTCATAATGCAATTGACATAAACACAATTATCTATATCATCTTTCATCGTGGCATTATGCTTGAAGTCGATTTTTCTTTCTTTAAAGCCCTCTTCATCTTTTATTATTTCAAAAAAATCATAGTTTATATTGTTGATAACAAGTGAAGGAGTTCCGGCAAAATTAGCATGTGCCCAGGTATCTGCAAGGACATGCATTGCAATACCTACTGACTGCAATGAACTGTTTTTTGCAAGATTTACGGTCTTTACAAGCAGTTCACCGTTAGGACCACATATAAGTCTGTATTTTCTAAGATAACGCTTTGTTCTCCATTTCAAATTGGCATACAGATCAACCGGCAAAAAATGAAATGAAGACCAGATTCTTGTAATCTCTTGAAGACTGAAAATATCAGATCTTGACTGCATAAGTTCCATCTGAAGCTGAGTTGTGGCTGACTCCAGAGGGGCTCCAAGCTCCTTTAAAAGAGTCTTTGAACAAAGGTCGACAAACTGGGCACTATATGCGATTGATAAACTCTCTTCATGAGTATAGCCTGCTATATATGCGGCGCAATATGTAGCATAATAGTGAAAGTCCAATTGCATTTATTATTTCCTCTTTTTATTATTGAGTTTGGAAATCTGCTTATTGGAATAAAGAATACTCCCAAGCAAAAATATCATTGTCAGATCAACAGTAATTGCAGCAAGTGCTGTATCAAAAGCCTCTTCAGTAGACAATGTAAAAAAATATGTCGGAAGTTCAAATATCAAAAATACCATCAAGAGAAAACAGACTATCAAAAATCTCTTTTTTCGTCTTTCTCCTCTGCCCACTTTCATTGCATTTATACCAATAAACATATGAATCCAGAGCACGAAAGCTGAAGCTATAAGTATAATTGTCCAAAAAACCACTGTGAAAACTATGCGTTCAAAGCCTTCATACTCATCAGGATTAAATCCCTGAGCTGCCCCTGCCGTAATGCTAAGTATAGTCTTGACAAGGCTCCAGAATCCAAGGATTACAACCCCAAGTCCGCTTATATAAATATCATGGCTGTATTTTCTGATCTTATCCTGCATTGAAAACCTTCTTTTATCTCAATTTAAAAGACATAATCATAAAAAAGTATTTTAAAACAAAATCCTTAAGTAAAAAAAAGCACTAACCATAAACCATGCAAAAATTATCCATATATAAATTATAATTTTTCATTTTACCGCATGCAATAATACTACAAGTATAAATCTTATATTTTAAAAAAATATAATATGAAATTTATATTATTGGCTATATAATCTTAATATGCGTAGGTCTAAACAGCGCAATAATCAGTATACATAGAAAAAAGCCATAAAGCAACATGCATAAAATAAGCTCTTTTGGGGGAATCATCATGAACAGAACCAGCGAAATCATAAAAGTAAGCTTTATAGGAATAATTGCAAACGTATTCTTATCCGCATTTAAGGCCGTTATAGGAATTATTTCCGGATCGGTTTCCATCACACTTGATGCCGTAAACAATATCAGTGATGCAATGTCATCGCTCATTACCATCATTGGAGCCAAACTCTCTGCAAAAGAGCCCGACAAAAAGCACCCTTACGGTTATGGAAGAATAGAGTATTTATCCACAATGGCTATCGGCATCATCATTGCTTACGCCGGAATAACTTCTCTTATTGAATCTCTCCAAAAGATAATAAAGCCTTCCGATCCGGACTACAGCATTATTTCACTTATTATTGTCGGCGCAGCTGTTTTCGTGAAAGTAGCGCTTGGCCTTTATACAAAAGCATCCGGAAAAAAGCTCGATTCCGATTCTCTTGTAGCTTCGGGAAAAGATGCATTAAATGACGCCATTATTTCTACTTCAACTCTTGTAGTTGCTATAATTTTTGTTGTAACGGGATTAAATCTGGAAGCCTTTATAGGTCTTATAATCGCAATTATGATCCTCAAAACCGGATATGAAACGCTTGAAGAAACCATCAGTGAGCTTTTGGGAGAAAGAGTAGATACCTCTCTTTCAAAGTCTGTAAAGAACACCATAAACTCTTTCCCTGAAGTAAATGGCGTATATGATCTGATAATTCATGATTACGGCAAAGACAGACTTGTAGGTTCAGCTCACATCGAGGTTGACGAGACTCTTACAGCTGCCACACTTGACACACTCGAGAGGGATATCGCAGAGAAAGTATTCAATGATACAGGCGTGGCAATAGCCGGCGTATCTGTATATTCAACCAATAATTCAGATGCGGATGTACTGGAAAGTAAAGCAAAGATTAAGGCTCTTCTTCCCAATTATCCCGGTATTATGCAGATGCACGGCTTTTACAAAAACAACACGAAAAAAGTTATTAATTTTGATATAGTTGTAGACTTCGATGCAAAGAATAAGGCTTTAATGCGTGATGAACTGACAAAGGAAGTTTCTTCCCTCTATCCTGGATACAAAGTTAACATCACAATTGACTATGACTACTCAGACTAAGAAGTAATTAAAAAAACAGGAGCCTTTATTTCTCTAAACAGCAAGAGATAAAGACTCCTGTTTTATTTTTAAATGTTACGCTGTGCTTAAATATATTGTCTTATACAAAAATACTTCCGGCGTACTACTTTGTACCTGTGGAACCGAAGCCGCCGCGGTCAGCGCCTTCAAGGTGCTTACACTCTTTAAATATGATCTGAGGCTGGTTTTCCATAATGCGGAACTGACAGATACGGTCATTAAAGGAAATATGCGTATCTCTCATGGCTATTACAGGCATAAACCACTGATCATTATCTCCGCAGTAGGAATGATCTATGATACCCATGCTGTTTGCCTGAATGATACCAAAATTCTTAAAGGTTGAACTTCTTGGAACCACATGAGCTTCATAGCCTTCCGGAATCTCCATGGCAACACCTAAAGGAATAAGCTTAAATTCTCCCTGTTTAAGGTCAATATCATCGGCACATCTTAGGTCAATCCAGTCTGATTTTCCATCGATGTACTGAAGTTTTTCAATCTTGTCATTAAAGTATTTGATCTTGATTTCTTTGTTCATGATTCTGACTCCGCCCTAAACTTTTTTTCACATTCATTATCAATTATCATTCAATACCAAGAACCTTGTAGTCCTTATCCTCAACTGCTCTCTGAAGGGTATCATCAGATACATCGCTTGTCAAAGTAACAACAGCTGTTCCGTTCTCATGGTTAACGTCTGCAAGGGTAACACCCTCAATGGTTTCAAGAGCCTTTTTAACAGTAGCCTCGCAGTGTCCGCACATCATTCCCTCAATCTTCATTGTCTTTTTCATAGTATTATCAGTCCTTTCTATATTGTTATTTTGTTTGTTTTTGTCTATATCAATGCCCTCATGCTCTAAAGGCTTTGAAATACTTATATCAGATAGCTGTACCGGATTTTTGATTTCTTTATCACTGCTGTTATCCCTGATATTAAAAAGGTTGAGCCTAAGCGCATTGGTAACCACAAAGAAACTTGAAAGGCTCATGGCCGCAGCACCGAACATCGGGCTTAAGGATAATCCAAAAGCATGATAATATGCTCCCGCAGCAAGAGGAATACCGATAACATTGTAAAAGAAAGCCCAGAAAAGATTTTCGTGGATATTCTTAAGAGTCTTTCTTGAAAGCCTTATGGCTGCAGAAACATCAAGCAGTGAATTCTTCATAAGAACCACGTCTGCTGCGTCAATCGCCACATCGGTTCCTGCGCCTATTGCAATACCTGTATCTGCTCTGGTAAGAGCCGGAGCATCATTTATCCCATCTCCAACCATAGCTACTTTGCCAAACTCTGAGAGCTTTCTTATTATCTCTTCTTTTCCTTCAGGAAGAACTCCTGCAATTACCTTATCTACACCGGCCTGTTCTGCTATTGTCTTTGCGGTATTTTCGTTGTCGCCTGTAAGCATGACAACTCTGATTCCCATCTTTTTAAGCTCGCTGATTGCCTGTGCAGAGTCCTCTTTAATTGTATCAGCAACTGCAATGAGCCCCAGAAGTCTTTTGCCTTTTGAAAAATAAAGAGGAGTCTTTCCCTGATCCGCAAGCGCCAGAGCTCTCTCTTTGATTTCCGGAGGTATAACTACGTTTTCTTCAATGAACTTTCTATTTCCGCCTCTATAGAGGACTCCGTCAACTTCTCCTTCAAGTCCGTTTCCGGGATATATCTTGAAGTTTTCTACATCAACATCTGTCTCAATATAAAGGTCATGGGTGTGCTTTATTATTGCTTTCGCAAGTGGGTGTTCGCTTCTTGATTCAAGGATCTGAGCAGTTCCCAAAAGCTCATCGTCACCTTCGAATACACCTGCATTGTATCCACTCATGGATATATGATCAGCACTGAATACATCAGTTACTAAAGGTTCACCCTTAGTGATCGTACCTGTCTTATCAAGAGCAACAATCTGTGTTCTGCCTGCATTTTCAAGGGATGCAGCCGTTTTGAACATGATACCGTTTTTGGCAGCAACACCGTTTCCAACCATGATAGCAACGGGAGTGGCAAGTCCTAATGCACAAGGGCAGCTGATAACCAGTACAGCGATCGCACGTGAAAGTGCAAATGAAAATTCCGCACCCACCAGAAGCCAGATGATAAATGTTATAACAGCTATCAAAATAACTGCCGGTACAAAGAGTCCACTTACTTTGTCTGCAATCTTTGCTATTGGAGCTTTGGTAGCTGCAGCATCACTGACCATCTGTATTATCTGTGAAAGAGTCGTATCTTTTCCCACTCTCACAGCTTCACACTTTAAGAATCCCTCCTGATTAAGGGTTGCGGAATATACATTATCGCCTAAAGCCTTATCAACGGGAATGCTCTCACCTGTAAGAGCAGACTCATTAACAGAACTGTTTCCTTCAATTATCTTTCCATCCACAGGAATGTTCTCGCCGGGCCTTACTACAAAAACATCACCGATCCTGATTTCATCGATAGAAACCTCTTTTTCTTTTCCGGTTTCATCTATAATTGTTGCAGTCTTTGGAGCAAGCTTCATAAGGCTTTTTAAAGCATCAGTGGTTCTGCCCTTGCTTTTTGCCTCAAGCATCTTTCCTACAGTGATAAGTGTAAGGATCATTGCAGCTGACTCAAAGTACAGATTCATTGAATACTCGTGAACAGCTGCCATATCACCTGCAGATTTGGCATATCCCATCAAAAATAAGACCACAGCACTATATGCAAAAGATGCACCGCTTCCCAAAGCAACAAGGCTGTCCATATTTGGTGCCCTGTTAATGATGCCTCTAAAACCGCTTACAAAAAACTTCTTGTTGATGATCATGATTATCACAGTAAGAACCATCTGGATAATTCCTACTAAAACATGGTCCTTTGCCAAGAATTCCGGCAGTGGAAATCCAAACATCATATGGCCCATTGAGAAATACATAAGAACCAAAAGAAATCCCACCGAAAGCATGAGCCTTCTTTTAAGCACAGGAGTTTCTCTGTCCTTTAATGCTTCTTCCTGGGCAGTAATATCACTTCCTGCAGCATTTGAGCTGTTTGAATTATCTTTAGAAGACATGAGACTGGCACCATAGCCTGCCTTTTCAACAGCACTTATTATTTCACTGCTTGAAACTTCTCCCTCAACTCCCATGGAGTTAGTAAGTAGATTAACATTGCATGATTTAACTCCGGGTACACTGGATACAGCCTTCTCAACCCTTGCCTGACAAGCTGCACAGCTCATTCCGGTGACAATATATTTTTCCATAATAACCTCATTATATTTGAAACTGCTTTACATAAATATTATATCCAAAAAACACATGCTCAAATTACAAATTTTGCCCTTACTTCATAAGTTTCTGCAATAGTTCTACAAATTCATCCACGGATTCTTCCTTGCCGTCTCTGATATCTTCTGTTACACAGGTCTTAATATGACTTGAGAGAAGAACTTTTGTAAAACTGTTAAGAGCACTCTTTGTAGCAGCTACCTGGGTAAGGATATCTGCGCAGTACGCATCTTTTTCCAGCATTCCCTCAAGACCTCTCACCTGACCTTCAATCCGCCTGAGTCTGTTGATAAGATCCTTGTACTCTTTTTCTTCCCTCTTTTTGGTTCTTCCGCCTGTTACGGCCATTTCTTCACACTTTTTACAAGCCATTGCAAATTCCCATCTAAATTCCTTGCGCAAAATATATTTGTTATCAACATAATTAGAATATACCCCCATGGGGTATTTTGCAAGTATTTTTTTGTAACAGAAAAGACAGCCAGGCCATGCTGTTTTGTGGCCGAGCTGTCTTATCATATTTTCTTTTACATCTTTATTAAACCTTCATTCAGAAAGAAAGTCCTTCCGAAAGGAGCGCCTTATACTCATCATAAGATATCATTTGCCCGCCCATGCTTTCCAGGTGATCCGTGTGGAACTGACAGTCTATGACAACATAATTATTCTCAGCAAGAAGCTGCGATAAATATATAAGAGCAAGTTTTGATCCGTTTTCAATTTCAGTGTACATACTCTCACCGAAAAAGCACCGTCCAAGGCTTACGCCATACAGTCCGCCGGCAAGCTCTCCGTCAATATAAGCATCAAGGCTCAGTGCAAGGTTTTTATCATTGAGTCTCTTATAGGCCTTTTCCATATCATTTGTGATCCAGGTGCCTTCCTTGAATTCTCTTTTTATCCTGCATCTGTGCATTGTGTCTGAAAAGTCCCTGTTTACCTCAAATCCTGTCCCATGCTTTTTCATGAACTTCTTCATAGAATGAGAAATATGGACGTTTCCCGGCCGAATAATGTAGCGCTCTTTCGGACACCACCACATGATGGGCTCACCTTCGTTGTACCATGGAAATATACCGTTACTGTAGGCAAGAATAAGCCTGTCTACGCTAAGGTCTCCTCCCACCGCCAGAAGGCCGTCATCCTCTGCAAGGTAAGGAAGTGGAAAACTTATTTCTTTTTCATTTAGTCTGTAAACCGGCATAATTTACCACAAACTCTCCTTTGGCAGCAGAAATCCTGATCTTTCCGCCGTTTTTAAGTTTTCCGAAAAGAATTTCATCTACAAACAATGGCTTGAGATCATTACGTATTACCCTGTCTACTTCTCTTGCACCAAACTCCTGGCTTATGCCAAGTTTTTTAACAAGATCTTTTGCCTTTTTATCAACACTTACAGTAATTTTCTTGTCTTTAAGTTGAAGAGCCATCTCTTTTAACTTCTTATCAACAACGCTTGCTGCCATTGTCTCATCCATACTGTTAAAAGAGACTATTTTACTTAGTCTGTTCCTGAATTCAGGCTGGAATGTCTGTTTTACTGCATCCATCAGAGCACCGTTGTTATGTTCATCGCTGGTAAAGCCAATTGAGCTTTTCCCTAAAAGATTAGCACCGGCATTTGAAGTCATTATGATGCACACATTCCTGAAATCTGCCTTTCTGCCTTGATTATCAGTTAGTGTAGCATAATCCATTACCTGTAAAAGTACATTAAAAATGTCCGGATGTGCTTTTTCAATTTCATCCAAAAGAAGTACAGACGTTGGGTTCTTGCGAATCGCTTCCGTAAGGATTCCGCCTTCTTCATAGCCCACATAGCCGGCAGGAGATCCTATGAGCTTTGCAACAGCATGCTTCTCGGCATATTCACTCATATCAAAGCGAACCAGCTTAACGCCCAGCTCATCCGCAAGGCTCCTTGCTATTTCAGTTTTGCCAACACCTGTCGGGCCAACAAACAAAAGGCTTGCAAGAGGTTTTCCTTCATCTGAAAGTCCTGCTTTTGAAAATTTAACAGCATTTACAACCTGTTTTATAGCTTCATCCTGGCCAAAAACTCGTGCTTTTAATCTTTCTTCCAATGTTGCAAGTCCTGCAAGATCATCGGTTTCGACTGTTTCGATCGGCACACGGCAGATCTTTGTAAGTATCTCATTTATGATCTTTTTATCAACCAGTTGGGTTTTCTTTCCGTCAGCATGCAGTTTCTTAAAAGATCCCGCCTCGTCTATTATGTCTATCGCCTTGTCCGGTAAAAACCTCTCATTTATATATTTGCTGCTCATTTTGACAGCATATTCGATTACATCTTTTTCGTACTTAACACCATGGTATTTCTCGTATTTTGGTATAAGCCCCTTTAAGATATCTATACACTCATCGATAGATGGTTCCCTTATTTCAACATTCTGGAACCTTCTGATAAGACTCTTATTCTTTTCAAAATACTTCTTGTATTCTTCATAAGTTGTTGCGCCAATAAATCTGATATGACCGTCTGAAAGGTAAGGCTTTAACATGTTTGAAGCGTCAAAAGAACCTTCACCCACAGCACCTGCCCCGGAGAGGTTGTGTATTTCATCAATATATATTATTGGTTTCTTCTCTTTTCCGATTTCAGAAAGAACTTTTTTAAATCTCTTTTCAAAATCACCTCTGTACTGAGTTCCGGCAAGCATTCCTCCAAGGTCAAGAGCATAGATTTTGGCTCCCTTTATGGCATCGGGAACTTTTCCTTTTCTGAGAAGTTCTACAAGTCCATATGTGATTGCAGTTTTGCCAACTCCGGGCTCTCCGATATGGAGCGGATTATTCTTTTCCCTTCTGCAAAGGATCTGTATTGTTCTTTCAAGCTCATCTTTTCTGCCAATAAGAGGGTTTACGTCATTTAATGTCTCATTGAGGCAGGGGGCATAAAGCTTCCAGCTGTTCTCTCTTTCACTGGCTGCATCCTGATGATCTTTTTCCGCATCAAGCTGATAATCTTCAATATCAGCAATCTCCTGTAAAAGATCCGCTTCCGAAATTCCCTGTTGTTCCATGTAGTAACAGGCATAACTCTCCTCAAGGTTGAAAAATGCATGAACGAGATGTCTTATATGGACCTTATCGCTGGAACTTGAGTATGCACTCTGGCTTGCAAAATTGATGAGATAGTTATAGGAAAGAGAGAGTTCAGAATCCTTGTCTTTTACCTTATCAACATAATCTGTAACATACGCAAGAAGATTTGACTTAAGAAGACTTGTATCACCGCCACACTCAATAAATGCCTCGTTAAATACAGGTGTATCAATTATAAAGTAAAGAAGCATTTCCGGAGTTACATATTCAAAGTTATTATCTTTAGCGAATTTTATGGACTTTTGTACTACTTCCATTGCTTCCTGTGATAAATTCATTAAGCTTCCTCCAATGTTTCTCATGAAAAAGTACATCAGGCTTTTTTCACGAGAAAGTTTCTTCAGGCTTCCCCTCCTGTTTCTTCAGGCTTCTTCTACTGTCATTCTGAAGGGAAATCCCTGACTTTTGGCTCTTGAAATTGCCGCCTCAACTTTGGTGATCGCAATATCATATGGGTATTTGCCAACTACTGCATGTCCGTTTTTGTGTACATTCAGCATAATAGCCTGTGCTGTAACTTCGTCCTTATGGAAAATATCAATAAGGACCTCGACTACAAAATCCATTGTAGTAAAATCATCATTATGCATGACCACATTAAACTGGCGTGGTTCTTTGATCTTACTTTTGGTTTTTTCTTTTGCCTGCCCTTTTGTCGCCATTGCGCATCCTTCTTGATTCTTTTTTTGATTTTTCTTTGATTCTTTTTTGAAGCTAATTCAAATGTGAAGCCTCATATAGAATATTTCGTATCATTTCTGATATATGTTTATACAGAAAGCTCAATAATTCTCGCAAATTCAAGACCGTGGGTATCTCTTGCTGTTATGAAAAGAGGACCAGACCCCTGCTTGTCTCGTACAAATTTTATTGCTGTATTTCTCTCATCTTCAGATAAACCGTCAAATGGTTCATCCATAATAAGCACATCGTTCGGAATACAGCAGGCCCTCGCAATCGCAACCATCCTGCGCTGGCCTTTTGTCAGCTCTTTTACCGGTTTGTAAATAGCTTCCTTTGGCAAAAGCTTTAAAAGTTCTTCAGTAACTGTTTCCCTGAAAAGCTTATTACTTACCATATATACGTTATCTACTGCATTAAGGCTCATAACCATGCGATCATCCTGAAATACAGTTCCGGAAACTATGTAAGGATACTTGTAATCCCCAAGAAGTCCAACTTTACCTTTATCCGGATCTTCAAGGCCTAAAATAATTCTTACCAGCGTAGTCTTACCGGCGCCTTCACCACCTGTAACCACATACGCATGCTCTGATTCTATATTTAAACTAAAGTCCTCAAGAACCTTTTTGTCTCCGTATGACTTAGAGACGTTTTTTACTTCTATTATCATGATTTATGCTGTTTCTCCCCTGAGTAATGTTTCATTTTTGTTTGTAATGCTGATTTGTTGTTATGTTTATTTCTTGGAGAACTTCCCTTTTATAAAAGAAATAATCTCAGGGATATAAATATATTTTATTATCCTGTCTGTAGGCATTCTGTATACTTTCGCCATTTCAAGCAACTTCTTGTCAATGATCATTCTTAAGCTCCAATCTTTTTACAAAAATGAGACTAAGGGACTTAAGTTAGCTGTCCATGGGCCGCTAACTTAAGTCCCCTAGGTCTACTCAATTACTATTTTAACCCTGATTCTGCTTCTCAACAAGATGATCGCCGCAGTATTTCTGGCGCAGCTTTGGTTTGTCAATCTTACCGGTTGCATTGCGGATTACAGTATCAAATATGATCTTTCTTGGTCTCTTGTAACGGGGAAGGTCAACGCAAAATGCATTTACGTCATCTTCCGTCAAAGTCATTCCCTCTTTTACCTGTATTATCGCAGCTGCAATCTCGCCAAGACGAGCGTCGGAAAGACCGATAACCGCAGCATCATGGATTTTGTCATTCTTCATCAGGAAGTTCTCAATCTGAACGGGATAAAGGTTCTCACCACCTGAAATAATAACATCCTTTTTACGGTCAACGAGGAATATAAAGCCGTCTTCGTCCTGACGGGCCATATCCCCTGTAAAGAGCCAGCCGTCTTTAAGAATTTCTTTTGTGGCTTCAGGGTTCTTATAGTATTCAACCATAACTCCGGGACCTTTGACGCAAAGCTCACCAATATCCCCCTGATTAACAGGTTTTCCTTCTTCATCGACAATCTTGGTTTTCCATCCATATCCGGGAACACCGATTGCTCCTACCTTCTCCACATTTTCCATTCCAAGATGTACGCAGCCGGGGCCGGTGGACTCTGAAAGTCCATAGTTGGTGTCATATTTATGATGAGGAAAATATGTAAGCCAGTGTCTTACAAGGCTCGGCGGAATAGGCTGAGCTCCGATGTGCATAAGTCTCCACTGACTAAGCTGAAAATCCTCTATCCTGAGCTTTCCTGAATCAAGTGCAGCAAGAATGTCCTGCGCCCACGGAACAAGAAGCCAAACTATCGTACAGTGCTCCTCAGAAACAGCTCTAAAAATAGCTTCAGGAGAATTACCCTTTAAAAGAACTGCCCTACTGCCGGTAAACAGAGATCCAAACCAGTGCATCTTTGCTCCTGTATGATAAAGAGGCGGAATGCACAGGAAATTATCGCTGTGTGTAGTCTCATGATGCATAGCTTCCATTTTTGCCGACTGCATAAGTGCAGTATGAATATGCAAAATAGCCTTTGGGAAGCCTGTTGTTCCTGATGAAAAATAGATTGCAGCGTCATCGCTGTCCTCCACAAGAACTCTTGGAGCTACGGAAGACGCATTTGAAACCTGCTTGTAATAGTCATCAGCATATGAAGGTGTCTGATCACCCACATAAAATAAAAGAGTATCTTTTTTTATCTTCTCAGCTATATCCTCGATTCTTCCGATAAACTCAGGGCCGTAGAAAAGCACATCCGAATCGGAAGCTTTAAGGCAGTAGTCAATTTCCTCCGATGTAAATCTGAAATTAAGCGGAACCGCTACAGCTCCGGCTTTCAATATTCCAAAATAAATCGGAAGCCACTCAAGGCAGTTCATCAGCAAAATAGCGCATTTCTGCCCTTTCTTAATTCCACGTTCCAATAACATATTGGCAACACGGTTTGCCTTTTCATCAAAAACAGACCATGTGATCTGACGTCTGTAATATGCTGTTGAAGTCGGCTGAATGAGTTCATATTCCTTCCAGGTAACCCTCTGTTCTTCCCTGATCTCGGGATTTATCTCAACCAGCGCCACTTCTTCCCCATAGAGCTTGGAATTACGCTCCAGTAAATCTGTAATAGGCATTGTAACCCTCTCCCTTCTGTTGTGCTTTAAAGCACTAAAGTTGAGTATACATTCTTTTTATAAAAAGGTCAAACTTGTGTATACAATTTAATAGCTTACATACTATAATCATAGTTAGGCACTAATAACTTAAAAGTCTGCGAAACTATCAGCTTTTCGCAGCTAAACTTTTTTATTCAAGGAGGATTCTAAAAATGGAACGAGTAGAAAAATTTTTGAAAGAAGCAAACACTTATTATCTTGCTACCGTTGAGGGAGACCAGCCAAGAGTACGTCCTTTTGGAACAATCCACAACTTTGAGGGAAAGCTCTACATTCAGACCGGCAAGTCAAAAGATGTATCTAAACAGATTCATGCCAATCCCAAGGTTGAGATCTGCGCATTCCATAATGGTCAGTGGCTCCGCGTTGCCTGCACTCTTGTTGAGGATGACAGAATTGAAGCACGTCAGTCCATGCTTGATGCATATCCTTCACTGCAGAACATGTACAAGGCAGATGACGGCAACACAGAAGTTTTCTATTTAAAGGATGCTACTGCAACCTTCAGCTCTTTTACAAGCGCACCTGAAATTGTAACCTTTTAATCCTTGATTTTATGAGAAATATACTATATTCTAGTATATAAGTTTGCTTTATCGCTTTAAAGCAATACATAAGAGGTAGGAGGTTATACAATGAACGATACTAACAATAAGCAGCTCATGCTGGGCAATAAGGCTGTTGCCCGCGGTCTGTACGAAGCCGGTGTCTGCTTTATTTCCAGTTATCCCGGCACTCCCAGTACGGAAGTAACCGAGGAAGCTGCAAAATATGATGAAATATACTGCGAATGGGCTCCCAACGAGAAAGTTGCCATGGAATCAGCTTTTGGTGCTTCTCTTGCCGGACGCAGAAGTTTTTGTGCGCAAAAGCACGTAGGTCTTAACGTTGCTGCAGATCCTCTTTACACAATGTCTTATACAGGTGTAAATGCGGGTCTTGTTATCGATGTTTCTGATGATGCGGGAATGCACTCTTCCCAGAATGAACAGGATTCAAGACATCACGCTATTGCAGCCAAGGTTCCGATGCTTGAGCCTTCAGATTCAGCTGAAGCTCTTGAATTTACCAAGCTTGCATACGAGATTTCAGAGAAGTTTGACACTCCTGTTCTTCTTAAGATGTGTACAAGAGTTGCTCACTCACAGTCTATTGTTGAGACTTCCGAGCGAGTTGTACCTGACAAGCCATATGTCAAGGACATCGCAAAATACGTTATGATGCCGGGTAATGCCAAAAAGCGTCACCCAATAGTTGAGCAGAGAACTAAAGACCTTATTGCATATGCAGAAACAGCTCCCATAAACCGCGTAGAAATGGGCAGTACAGAGATTGGTATCATCACTTGTTCAACCTCCTATCAATATGTTAAAGAGGTATTTGGCGATTCTGTAAGTGTTCTTAAGATTGGTATGACCAATCCGCTTCCGGAAAAGCTGATCAAAGATTTCGCTGCAAAAGTTGACAAGCTCTTTGTAGTTGAAGAGCTTGATCCAATTATCGAAAATCACGTTAAAGCTCTTGGTATTACTGTTACAGGAAAAGAGCTTCTTCCTATTGTTGATGAGTTCTCACAGTCTATCATCGCAAAAGCATTTGGAAAAAAGACAAACGACTCTTTTGCCATTTCAGATTCAATTCCAAACAGGCCTCCTGTAATGTGCGCAGGATGCCCTCACAGAGGACTTTTCTACACTCTTAAAAAGAACAACTGCACAGTGCTTGGAGATATCGGCTGCTACACATTAGGTGCAGTTCCACCTCTTGGTGCAATTGAGATGACTCTTTGCATGGGTGCTTCAATCGGTGCGCTTCACGGCTTTAACAAGGTTCGCGGCGCTGAAAGCGAAGGCAAAACCGTTGCTGTTATCGGAGATTCAACATTCATGCACTCCGGAATGACAGGTCTTGCAAATGTCGCTTATAACCAGTCCAATTCAACAATCATTATTGTTGATAACTCAATAACCGGTATGACAGGCCATCAGCAGAATCCTACAACCGGCTACAACATCAAGGGCGATCCCGCAGGAAAGATCGATCTTGAGGCTCTTTGCAAGGCTATGGGCTTTGAAAGAGTAAGAGTTGTTGATCCTTACAATCTTGAAGAATGTGACAAAGTACTAAAAGAAGAGCTTTCTGTTAATGCTCCGTCTGTTATCATTTCAAGACGTCCTTGTGCACTTCTTAAATATGTAAAGCACAATGCTCCGCTTAATGTAAACAAGGATAAGTGCGTAGGCTGCAAATCCTGTATGAAGGTTGGCTGCCCCGCTATATCCATCAAGAATGACAAAGCTACAATAGATACAACACTGTGCGTGGGCTGCAACGTATGTAGTCAGCTCTGCCCAGTTGGAGCTTTTAGCGCTCCGGAAAAGGAGGCATAAAAGCTATGGAAACAAAGAATATTATGATCGTAGGTGTTGGCGGACAGGGTTCACTTCTTGCCAGCAAACTGCTTGGACATCTTTTATTATCTCAGGGATATGACGTAAAGGTATCAGAAGTTCACGGAATGTCTCAGCGCGGAGGTAGCGTTGTTACTTATGTCCGCTACGGAGATAAGGTTTACTCTCCCGTCATCGACAAGGGCGAAGCTGATTTTATCGTATCCTTTGAGCTTTTAGAGGCAGCAAGATGGCTTCCTTACCTGAAAAAAGACGGTCAGATCGTTACAAATACACAGCAGATAGATCCAATGCCCGTAATCATCGGTGCTGCAGACTATCCTGAAAATCTTGTTGATAAGCTTAAAAATTCAGGTGCAAAGGTTGATGCGCTGGACTGCTTGTCCCTTGCTGAGCAGGCAGGCTCATCAAAGGCTGTAAATATCGTACTTCTTGGAAGACTCTCACACTATTTTGATCTTCCTGAAGAAGCATGGATGAAGTCACTTGAGGCAAATGTTCCTTCAAAGTTCCTTGAAATGAACAAAAAGGCCTTTGAACTGGGAAAAAATAAGTAAGCTATTTTTGCTATTTGATTTTGAAACGGGTAAAAAAACTATCAGTGTATGAAAAGTTTAGTTAAGGAGGCAGGATAATTGGAACGATACTATCAACAGGAAATTGAATGCGCTCCCTATGAAAAAATAAGGGAGATTCAAAACGAAAAACTTATTAAACAGGTTAAACATGTTTGGGACAACGTTCCCTACTATCGAAAAAAAATGGAAGAAAAAGGAGTTACACCTGATGACATAAAATCAGTAGATGATCTTCACAAACTGCCTTTTCTTTCAAAAAAGGATTTGCGTGATGCATATCCGACAGGTCTTTTAGGAGTTCCTCAAAAAGACTGCGTGCGTATCCACTCAACCTCCGGAACAACAGGAAAAAGAGTTGTTGCTTTTTATACGCAGCATGATATTGATCTTTGGGAAGATTGCTGTGCCAGAGCTATCATGGCTACCGGCGGCAGTAATGAAGATGTATGTCAGATTGCCTATGGTTTTGGACTATTTACAGGTGGTGCCGGACTTAACGGCGGTTCACATAAGGTGGGCTGTCTTACTGTTCCGATCAGTTCCGGAAATACAGAAAGACAGATCATGTTCATTCAGGATCTTCAGGCCACAATCCTCTGCTGTACACCAAGCTATGCTGCTTATCTTTCTGAGCGCTTTAAAGAACTTGGCTATGGCCCTGACGATATACCTCTTAAAGCCGGAATCTTCGGTGCTGAAGCCTGGAGCGAAGAAATGCGTCATGATATTGAAAAGACTCTTGGCATCAAAGCTTACGATATTTACGGTCTTACAGAGCTCTCCGGTCCCGGTGTTGCTTATGAGTGCTCTGCCCAGAACGGCATGCATATAAATGAAGATCACTTTATTGCAGAGATAATCGATCCTGAAACTGAAGAAGTTCTTCCTGAAGGTTCACAGGGCGAGCTGGTGTTTACTGCAATTGATAAAGAAGCTTTCCCAATGATCCGCTATCGCACAAGAGACATCTGCAAACTCACAAGGGAAAAATGCTCCTGCGGCAGAACTCATGTCAAAATGGCTAAGCCTATGGGCAGAAGCGACGACATGCTCATTATCCGCGGCGTAAACGTATTCCCGAGCCAGATTGAAACTGTACTGCTTAACAATGGATACGCTGCTAACTATCAGATAGTTGTTGACCGTGTAAGCAACACTGACACTCTTGATGTACAGGTAGAGATGACTCCTGAGATGTTCACTGATAATGTAGGTGAAATCGAGGAACGTCAGAAGAAACTTGTTGAAGATATGAAGTCTATGCTGGGCATTAAGGTCAAGATCTCACTCCTTGCTCCCAAGTCAATTGCAAGAAGTGAAGGAAAAGCTGTCCGCGTTATTGATAAACGTAAGATTTAAGGGGGTTGGATACCCGGACAAAGTTGGGATAATAGTGTCATATTGCAAATTGGAGCTCATGGGGCTAAAAACTTCGTTGAGCCCTTTGGTCTCAACTCCGTAGCCCCAAAATCGCCTCAATGTTGCAAATATGACACTTACATCCCAACTTTTGACTGAGAAGGAATTTACTTTTAAAATATTAATGGAGGTATTTCATTATGAGTATTAAGCAGATATCTGTTTTTTTAGAGAATAAGCCGGGAACTTTAAAGAAACTGACAAGTGTTATGGCCAAGAACAAAATTGATATGCGCGCCACATCTCTTGCTGAAACCAAGGACTTTGGTATTGCAAGGATCATCGTTGACGATGCGCTGCAAGCTGTAAATACGCTGAAGGAAAATGATTTTGTAGCAAGTCTTACTTCTGTTCTTGCAGTTGAGATTCCTGATGAAGCAGGCGGACTCGATAAGCTGCTTGATGTCTTTGCCGCTGCGGAAGTAAACATTGAGTATATGTACGCATTCCCCGGCAAAGGTAATTCAAATCAGGCCTACATGATCTTCCGTGTCGCTGATACGCAGGCCGCCGAGGCAAAGCTTACAGGAAAAGGCTTAAAGCTCCTGTCCCAGGATGACATCGCAAATATGTAAGATGTATCTTTTTATTTTACTGGAGGAATGATTCATTCCTCCTTTTTTTGTAAAATAATACCAAGACCTCTTTAAACGCTTGTCTTGGTATTATTTTCAATCTCACATTAACAAAAATAGTAAATCTTCAAAGACTGATTATAATATGATTTCCATCTGAGTTTCTTTGGTTTTCATACCCATCTTCTCATAAAACTTTCTGGCTGCATCGTTCCCTTCCCAGACGTTTAGGCTAACTTCATAGCAGCCAAGGCGCCTTGCTTCTTCCTTAACGTATTCAAAAAGCTGCCTTCCAACTCTCTTGCCGCGTGCGCTTTCATCCACACACAGATCATCAATAAAAAGCTGAGAAAACGGTTTTATGCACTTAGATGTGGCCGGGCCTTTATATTGGCAAAAGCAGTAGCCAAGAACATTATCATCTTCTACAGCTACAAAAATCGGCCTGTCATCATCGATGATAATCTCATGCAGATCTTCTCTTGAATACTTTGTGCCATCATGTATGAATAAATCAGGGCGAATATCCGCATGTACGTTGCAAACCTGTAAAAGTAGTTCTAAAATCCTGTCAATATCCTTATCTTCCGCTCTCCTGATTACCATTTTAACATTCTCCCCAACAAATTCATTTTATGAACATATCACATTATGCCCTGGTTTTCTGGTAAAAAACGCAGGTCTTTGAAATAACAAGCGGCCAAACTATCATAGCAAAAAGAAGCATAATAAGTCTTGCTATAAAATTCCCCCAGTGTCCTCCAAAAACAGCAACGATGGTTGCCGGAGCAAAGTAGTTCTTCCAGGCCATAATAAGTCCAAAGCCTACACAGGTCATAACCGGCAGTTCTTTAGCACCAAAAGGTATTTCATATTTGATATAATGACGATCAACATAGCTTCCGATAAAAAAGCCAAGGCATGCTCCACAGGCTTTGAAGCAGTCATTCATCATCTTTTTAGGATCAACTAAAAGTGCACCGCTTGCATCAAAATCCATAGGATATGGCTTTACCTGAATATAGATGATCGTTACAAAAACGCAGACAATTCCTACCAAAGTGAGGATATCTATCATTCTCTCATTTCCTTCAAGCTTCTTACTGAAAACAGAAACAAGATAAATTAAGAGCACTGATTCTATAAAGGCTACGCCCACATCCTGTGGTGTATGCACTCCAAGAAAATTCCTGGAAAATCCCGTGAGTAATGCTGCAATTGCACAAATAACAGCAATCCAACGACGTTTATCCTTTTGCCACACAAATATACTTCCATATTCAGATGTGGCAACTCTGGTATGACCACTGGGAAAAGAGTAGCCCGTCGCCGCCACCTTAGAATCCCCTGCCGGCTCGATCAGATCGGAACGGATCCAGGGTCTGTACGCACAAACCGTAAGTTTAATGACGTTATTAATGAGCTCACCTATTTCCTGATTTAACATGAAAAAGTAACCCCATTTTTTACTTACACTCCAAAAGATAACAAATGGTAAAAACTGAAGTATTTCAACAGCAAATTTCGACATCGCATTGAAAAACTCATTAAAGATTCCACCTGTCGCATTCCTGAATTCCTGCAGCAGCAATAAGTATTGAATATCCAGTTCCATAAGCTCTCCTTCGTATTAAAAATATTCGAATAACTATTTATCAATATTAATAATACGATAGAAAGTTTATTTGAACTATTAAAAACTTATTAATTTCTTATGCCACCTCATCATCTGAAAGAGATGTGCTCTGATGCACAAGCACTTCTCTGTCATAGCAGGCAAAGGCTCCGTCAACAAGCTCTTTATCAGGTTTCCTTGTAAAGAACGAAACCACAGGAACAATAATGAGCCCTGCTATCATGCAGAATGCACCGGCATTTATCGGAGACTGTAAAAGCTTTGGAAAGCTTGATCTTACAGCCATATTGGCAAGCATGACAACTGTTGAAAATACAAACGAGCACCAAACACCTGCTTTAGAAGTGCCCTTCCAGTATAATCCGTAAAGGAACGGTGCAAGAAAGGCTCCTGCGAGAGCTCCCCATGAAACTCCCATGAGCTGTGCGATAAATGTCACATTCTGTCTGTACTGAACTATGGCAATAATCACTGAAATAGCAACAAATACAACGATGAGACATCTCATGATAAAGATCTGCTTTTTCTCATCCATATCTTTTACAACATGATCTTTTAAAAGATCCAGTGTAAGGGTCGAACTGCTGGTAAGAACCAGTGATGAAAGTGTTGACATTGATGCCGATAGAACAAGAATAACAACCACTGCAATTAAAATATCAGGAAGTCCTGAGAGCATAGCAGGGATAATTGAGTCATATCCATAAGCAGCTATATCTACCCTGTCGGAAAACAGTCTTCCAAATCCTCCAAGGAAATAGCAACCACCTGCAACTACAAAGGCAAAAAATGTTGAGACAATAGTTCCTTTAGAAATAGCTCTTTCACTCTTAATTGCGTAGAACTTCTGAACCATCTGAGGAAGTCCCCAGGTTCCGAGAGAAGTAAGAAGAACAACACCCAAAAGATTTAACGGATCAGGTCCAAAAAATGATGCGAAAACACCGGGTGTAGATGATACGCTCTCATCAGATATTCTTGCAAGCCCATCAAGTGAAGCAAGGAAACCTCCCTGGCTGTTAAGCACGGAAACAACCACTGCGCTGATGCCAAAGAGCATAATTATACCCTGTATGAAATCATTTATTGCTGTAGCCATGTATCCGCCTGCAATTACATAGATACCTGTAAGAACAGCCATAACAATAACACATACGGAATAATCAATATCAAATGCCATACCAAAGAGTCTTGAAAGCCCGTTATAAAGAGATGCTGTATAGGGAATCAGAAAAATGAAAGTAATTACAGAAGCAGCAATCTTTAAAGACTTACCTCCAAACCTTGCAGCAAAAAACTGCGGCATTGTGGATGAATTAAGGTGCTGAGTCATTATCCTGGTTCTTCTTCCAAGAATAGCCCATGCAAGAAGTGAACCGATAAATGCGTTACCTATTCCCACCCAGGTTGAAGCTATACCGTATTTCCATCCAAACTGCCCGGCATATCCTACGAAAATAACAGCGGAAAAATAACTGGTTCCATAAGCAAAAGCTGAAACCCAAGGTCCCACAGACCTTCCCCCAAGAACAAATCCGTTTACATCAGTAGATTTCTTTCTGCAAATAAAGCCGATTATCAGCATCATCGCAAAGAAAATCACCAGTAGCAAAACTTTAATAGCCATAGTAGCCCCTCCATGTATAATTATGTAGTCTTTACTACTTTAACGCTTTTAATCGCTAAAGTCAACATTTTTGTCAGATGTAATAAAAAGCACAAAGTGATAACAAAAAAGCAAAAATAATTCACACAAAAGATTTTAAACGTGATAGTATAAATTTGTTGTGTTAATAGGTATTATGCACAACAGTTAGCAGGTTTATACAAATAAATATTTTTATAAAGGAGAGAGATATGAAATTCTTTATCGACACAGCCAACATTGATGAGATCAGAAAAGCAAATGATATGGGCGTTATTTGCGGTGTTACTACAAACCCTTCACTTATCGCTAAGGAAGGCCGTGATGTATACGAAGTAGTTGCTGAGATTGCTTCTATCGTAGATGGTCCTATCAGTGGAGAGGTTAAGGCTACAACAACAGATGCTGAGGGTATGATCGCTGAGGGTCGTGAGATTGCCAAGATCCACAAGAACATGGTTGTTAAGATTCCTATGACAGTTGAGGGACTTAAGGCTTGTAAGGTTCTTTCAAGCGAGGGCATCAAGGTTAACATGACACTTATCTTCACAGCTAACCAGGCTCTTCTTTGCGCAAGAGCAGGCGCTGCATTCGTAAGCCCATTCCTTGGAAGACTTGACGACATCAGCGTTCGCGGAACAGACCTTATCTCTGAGGTTGCTGAGATCTTCAGAATCCACAACATTGAGACAGAGATCATCGCTGCTTCTATCCGTCATCCTATGCACGTAACAGACTGCGCTCTTGCAGGTGCTGACATCGCTACAGTTCCTTACAAGGTAATCGAGCAGATGCCACATCATCCTCTTACAGATGCAGGTATCGAGAAGTTCCAGAAGGATTACCTGGCTGTATTCGGTAAATAATTGTCAAAAAAAGATGTTTCTGCAAATCAACATCAAATTGATTGCAGAAACATCTTTTTTATATTAATGATTTTTCATGCCTTTATATCTTAAATCTTTCTCTTGTTAAAAACCTCATAAAGCCGCTAAGGTCCTCATCATCTTCCTGGTCTTCGGCTTCATCCTGATCTTTATCTTCTCCCGGATCAACGCGTTTTAGGACATATTCCTTCATATTCTCTTTAGCCAGATTCAAAAGTTCACCGTCAATTTCGGAAACCTCTGTAAGTTCATCACTGAGCTGATTTATCTGACGCTGCATTCGCATCATGTTTCCTGCCATATTCTTCATGATCTGTAATATGCTGTCGGGATTATCCTTCATAAAATCCTTCATCAGCTCTTCGGTAATGCGATATATACGAAGTTTGGAATAGGCAATTATAGTGTAAATAGCAGGTTTTCCCGTAAGGATCCCAAATTCGCCAAAACAAGCCCCGGGACCAAGAACTCCGATCAAAACTTCTTTGTCGGTGCCATACCCTGTGTACATTTCCACATGACCTGACAGAATCTTGTACATGTCAAGATTAGTCTCGCCCTCCTTTAGGATCATCGTACCTTCAGGAATCTCATAGATTTTGTTCCAGTTAAGAACACTTTTTTCATTAAAAACTTTTGCCATAGACGTTTTAACCTCTTGTCACGTTAGAAGATTATCAGTTTTGGGCAGCATTTAGTTTTATCCACTCATTAAGTGTAAGCGGAGTGTAATCGGAACGTTTACAAAAACAGTTTATCATATTACATGGAATATTGCTCTCATGCTCTCCGCCAATAGGCACATAATTAGTTTCCCTGATCATTGAAATAATTCTTTTCATGAGCATTTCATCTCTGGTCTCATGAACGTGACCATATAGCATAAAGGCTTTAGGATCTCCATTATGTCTTTTTCTGTACTGTCCCTCATAAAATGGTATGGGATAATGACAACATATCACTTTCTTTTGTGAATCGGTAATCTCCCTATAATTATCAATCCACTGAAATCTTCCCTTGTCAAAACCATTTTTATCAACATATTTATCATGATTTCCAACAATCAGGCACAGTTTTCCCTTTAGTCTATGGATAAGGTCATTGGTTTCATCCACAGTTCCTAGGGAAAGGTCCCCTAAAATTACCACTGTATCTGCGTTTGTAACCTTATCGTTCCACTTTTGTATCATATACTCATTCATGGCTTCTACAGACTCAAAGCCTCGCTTGTCCATCTTGGAATTAAGAGCACCGTGAAAAAAGTGGCAATCAGCTATGTAATAGATCATAAAAACTCCGAAATTATGGAATTATAAAAATCTCAAGTACAAAAATAAAAGCTAGTAAGAATCCTAGTAACTTCTTACTTAAGATCCCCGCCGTCATCGTGAAGAAGAAGTGAAGCATCCTGATCGGCAGCAGTTGTGGCAAGACTATCACACCTTTCATTTTCAGCATGACCTGCGTGTCCCTTTACCCAGTTCCAACGAATTCCATGGGGACGAGCAGCCTCAAGAAGTCTTTTCCACAATTCAACATTTTTTACAGGCTTGTTTCCAGCGGTCTTCCAGCCTTTCTTTTGCCAGTTATCAAGCCATCCTTCATTGAAGGCACTGATGACATACTTGGAATCAGAAAACATCTCCACATCACAGGGGCGATTTAGAGCTTCAAGGCCAACAATAGCTCCCATCAGTTCCATCCTGTTGTTGGTGGTTCTGTCGTATCCGGCGCTAAGTTCCTTCTCATGAACCTCTCCCTTAGCGTCAACGTATCTTAAAATTGTACCGTATCCTCCGGGACCATCAGGATTTCCCCTGGCAGATCCGTCGGAATATATCTCAACTCTCATTTTTTTCTCCATTAAATCATAAATTCAAAATTTCTAAACAGATATGTATTATTGAATGAAATTTCAGAAACACAGATAAGCTGCAAAAAAGCTTACTCCCAATGCCCTGTTGTCAGAAATTTATCCGCAAGAGCCTGCGCATTATCCACAATATTTTCGTCATAGCCAAGCAGTCCCAAAAGGCTGATGGCATTTCTGTTGGTGGCAGGACCTTCTTTTATCAGATAATCAAAGTGAACATCATTACCTGTCACATGACCTTCAAAGTGTGCAAGGTCAAACTTATCCGCAAGAAGCGCTGTAAGTTCTATATCATGGGTCGCAGCAAAGCATAAAACATCGCTGCCGGCAAAGCTCTTTAGGATCTCAGTAGACGCCGCGATTCTCTCTACTGTATTGGTTCCCCTAAGCACCTCATCCACAAAGCAGAGAACCTTCGCCCCTTCATTGCCTGCAGCATCCAGAATTCTCTTAATAGATTTGATTTCTACGATATAGTAGCTGTCTCCCTCAAAAATATCATCCTTAAGAGCCATAGATGAAAACGTACGGAAAAATGGAGCCTTATATGAAGAAGCCAAAACAGTATGAATAGTCTGAGCCAAAATAGCGTTGATCGCGCAGGACTTAAGGTAAGTTGATTTACCTGAAGCATTAGAGCCCGTTATGAGAACGCCACGTTTCGTATTTACATCATTTTCTACGCAATTAACAACAAGCGGATGAATAAGAGCCTTTGCCTCATATCCTGCCTTATTGTCAAACTGTGGGATGCAGAAGCTGTCTTTTACAGATTCTCTATAGCAGGCAACCGATATCTCAGCCTCAATCCTGCCTATAGCTGTTATTATCTCATCCAGATAAGGCTTGTTAGCCATTACTTCTTTGTACATCTGATTAAACTTGATAATATCCAGATGCAGAGCCATTCTCAGATAATCCATCAAAAGATCTGCCGGATTCCCGCCGGAATTGCCTCTTGTAGGAGACATGAGGATAGATGAGCCTCTGAGAAATGAATTAAACTTCTTTGCAGCCTCCTGCATGCTGTTAAGCTCTTTTTCAAGAACAGGTACCTTTACCTTTTCAAACATGCGTACAGAGTAGATTACTTTCAGTATATAGCTGTATGTTACAAGATAAGGCTCTATATCATTTTTGGTCCTAAAATAAAGAGCCATATTTATAAGCATTACAGCTATAAAAGTAAGAAATCCAAAAGTAAAATTGATAAAACATAAAAGAAGCGAGACTATCATAAGACCGATCATAAAGAAGTGCATTTTATTGCTAAAGCCCTCAGCCTTATTTAGATAATCCAGATAATCATATATGGAATATCTGATTCTTCTGCCAATCTTAGCAAAAATTATCTGATACTTTCTTCGCTCTTCGCCATGGGTCCTGAAATATTCAACCTGCTCCTCATAAGAATCAAATTCATCCTTAAATTCAGGAGTTCTGAGAAGGTAGTACAAATACTCTTCTCCTGAGGCTGAAAGACAATAATTCATTCTGGCAAAAACACCATCCATATTAAGGTCATTCCAGGTAATATCATCAATCTGGTTTTCCTTCTGATGGCTTCTGTAATATCCGTTTAAATGATCAAGTTCATCCTCCTTGTAAACTCTGTTCGGAGCCTGTCCAAAATCTTTTTTTAGTTTACCATCCAAAGCTTTTTGAATGACAGCCTGATCCCTTAAACCTAAAATGTAAGCAAGTACACATATGCCCAGCAAAAATCCAAGTAAAATTATAGCTTCCATTTCTTATCCGTAAATCCTCTTCTTTATTTCCTCTGCTTTGCTGTAAACTTCCGAAGGGTCAACACCAATATTGAACTTGCCGTTCTCATACCTTATGATTCCTTCAATCATAGTCAACATGACATTTTCTTTGCTTCCGCTATATACGATGTTTTTCTCAATATTATTTACAGGCTGCATGTTTGGCCTTGAAAGGTCCAGCATGATGATATCGGCTTTTTTGCCTTCAGCCAAATAATCACAGTCATTAAGTCCCATAGCTCTTGCGCCGTTAACAGTGGCCATCTTAAGAACCTCTTTAGCGTCAATACTGCCGGCATCCATATTGCGAAGCTTGGCAAGGCCTGTAACAAGAAACATCTCCCTGAACATATCGAGACAGTTGTTACTGGCAGGACCATCGGTACCGATAGCCACAGTTATTCCCTTTTCAAGATACTCCTTTATTGGTGCAATACCACTGGCAAGCTTTGTGTTCGAACCGGGATTTGTAACCGCAAAAACTCCTCGTTTTTTCATGATATCCCTGTCCTTTTCATTGGTCCATACAAGGTGATAGCCACCTCCGCCATAATCAAAAAGTCCAAGGCTGTCAAAAAGCTCAACCGGAGTCATTCCATAGCGCTCTATACACTCTTCGGTTTCTTTCTCAGTTTCTTGCATATGAGCCCAGAAAGGAGCTTTATACTTTTTTGTAAGAAGTGCGCACTTTTCAAGAAGCTCCTTAGAGCAGGTATACTCTGCGTGGACACCAAGAATAAAAGAATTATAAGGATCTTTTCCGTTTATCTCGTTATAGTATTTCTCCAAAAGCTCCACAGACTGGCTGAAATTGTTAACGCAGCTTGTCTGTACGCAGCGCATGCCGGTGTCTGCCATGGCCTGCGCCACCGTAAACGGAGTCAGATACATCTCAAACACAGATGTTATGCCGCTGGTGAGATACTCCATTATGGCAATCTTTGAAAGATGATAGATATCCTCTCCGGTCATCTTTGCTTCAATTGGGAAAATAGCGTTATTTAGCCAGTCCTGAAGTGGCAGATCATCCGCAGCCGACCTCATCAGTGTCATTGCAGAATGAGTATGCGCATCTTTAAATCCGGGCATCAGAAGATTCCTGTTACAGTCAATCTCCCTGTCCCAGATAAGTACTTCATCCTTGTGGCTTTCGCAATATTTTAATGCCTCTTCTTCACTCCCTGCAAACTTAATCCTGTCTTCGACAACCCAGACTTCCCCGTCAAAAATCTCTTTTCCCGGTTCCATGGTAAGAACCCTTGCATTGTAAAACCTAATTCTCATCCCGTTTATCCCCAAACTTATTTTATTTTCTTAGTTTTTTTACAGAGAAAATCCCTTGATTGACTCTTTTACAAGCTTTGTGAAAAGAGGCGCAGCCTTGTCCGCAGCTTCCTGAACTTCCTCATGGCAAAGAGGAGTCTCGCTGATGCCTGCTGCAAGATTACTGATGCAGGAAACTCCGCAGATCCTCATGCCCATGTGATTGGCAGCTATTGCCTCGTTTACAGTGCTCATTCCTACAGCAGAAACGCCCAGCTTTCCAAGAAGCCTTATCTCTGCAGGAGATTCAAAGGATGGTCCTGTAAGCTGGCAGTATACGCCCTCTTTAAGGTCAATTCCGTTGTCCTTCGCAGTTTTTCTGATAACATCCTGAAGATCCTTGTCATATACGTTTGACATATCCGCAAATCTGGGGCCCAGTTCATCCACATTAGGTCCAATGAGCGGGTTAGGCGCAAAAATTGAAATATGATCTGTGATAAGCATCAGATCTCCGGCATTAAAGCCTTCACCCAGTCCACCTGCAGCATTAGTAAGGAATAAAATCTTCGCACCAAGCATCTTCATAAGTCTCGCCGGAAGTACAACATCACTTATCTGATAGCCCTCATAGAAGTGTACACGTCCCTTCATGCAGACAACTTTCACATTATCAAGATATCCGAAAATGAATTTTCCAGCATGTCCGGGCACTGTTGAAACCGGAAATCCGGGAATCTCACTGTAGCTGATCTCCGTCTCTATCTTTATATTCTCTGCAAAACCACCAAGGCCTGAGCCCAGCACCAGAGCAACATCAGGTACAAAATCGGTTTTACTTCTAACTGCTTCTACACATTTCTGTAACTTCTCATAAATAGAATTACTCATAATAATCTCCTTCCATATGTGATAATGATAGATAAAATTCCAAAACCATCATGATTTATGTCATTTCCAATGAGAAAAGGATAACACAAAAAAGCCCTTGGATTCAATCTCCTCGGGCAAAAATAGCAAAGTTGCCTGCATTTATTAACACGAATTTTTATCAGTCCTCACGGTCCTTGTAGTCGCTGCTTTCTTCATCAACAGGACCATTAACGTTCGCTGATATATCTTTCTCATCAATTACAGGATAATCAGGTACGGACAGTACTCCGGTAATAACAGGCTGGATAGTGTTCCTCACAGCATGAATAATGGCTTCTTTTATACCGCCCTTAAACAATGCGGATGCAAGTTTGCCCTGAAGCCCTGAAAATGCGTCAGGCGCCATATTGCCGATTGCCTCAAACAGCATAGCCGTCCCCGGAGTCTCAGACATCCTTATTTCAATCTTCTCAGGTGCAGTAAATAAGCCATTCTCACACCTTTGCATATAAATATTGATAATGCGAGTGCAAGCTTCTTCAAGGAAAGCGATCTCATTTCTTATTACAAATCTTCCGTATTCGTCCGTTGTACATATACTTGAAATGCTGATCTCATAAATTTCTCCGTGCATGTTTATCCTGTCCGTATGCCTTGAGCCGTTAAATGCACATTTCAAAGGATATTTCTCAATTCCTTCATAGATATCAATATAAAAATCTCCATGCTCATCCCGTCGAAAGCCCAGTTTATGTATTCCGTCGGTAAAATTGTTGTGCACTACCTGCATCAATATCGGAAAAATGCCTGCGCCCATATCCTCCAGGTTATAGGTGCGACCATCAATAAGATCAAGACATTTTTTTACCAGAACCTTATCATTCTTTCTTACAGCCTCTTTTCTGTTTAAGAAATGATAAGTCTTTCTGTAAGTTGAACCTAAGGTCATTGAAGGCCTTTTATTGCGCCATCCTCCTGCTAAAGGCACAAATACAGTATTTCGCCCCTCTTCTATTTGACACACTGATAAAAGAGCTCTGTAGGCAGCAGAATTTTCAGTAAGTGCCCTGTCACTTACCTCAATTTTGTTCTTCATGTAATCCCTGATGGTCAGTGCCATCTTGCTGGTCTGGAAAACTTCTTTATTGCCGCCGTTTGTGACCACCACCATATCAATATCGGGATAAACAAAGACGTTTTGCCCAAGCATTCCGTTAAATGCATAAGAGCCTTCTCTGTCATCATTGATCCACAGCTGATAACCGTAGTGGTTGTTTCCTTCTCTTTCAGTCTGTATCTGCCAGGAAGTGGACTCTTTTACCCAGCTTTCAGGCACAATCTGTCTGCCATCCCACATGCCATGCTGCAGATATAGCTGTCCCAGTTTTGCCATATCCTCCATTCGGATAAAAAGTCCCCAACCGCCTTTGGTAATGCTCTGCGGACAGCTCTCCCAGAAAATCCTGTAAATCCCCATAGGCTCAAAGATTTTCTGCCTGCAATAATCAAAGCAGCTGAGCCCTGTCTTCTCTGTGATGATTGCAGAAAGCATATACGTATTCATGCTGTTATATTCAAAGCTTGTACCGGGATCAAATTTAAAAGATGCTTCAAGAAACCCTTTTCGCCAGTCATTGCCGCTAAGCGCCCCTGCTTCGCTGAATTCTACTCCGCTGCTCATATTAAGAAGGTGCTTTACCGTAACATTTTTCCTAAGAAATCCAAAAGGGCTCATCTTTGTGCTGAAAATATCACTCAGCTTCTCATCTAAAGTAAGCTCCCCCTCGTCAATCAGAATGCCGATGGCCATTCCCACAATGCTCTTGCACATGGAGTAGGAAACATGCCACATATCCATATCATAAGGGCCGTAAGCGCAGTCAGCTATGATCTTGCCGTGCCTTAAAAACATTATCTTATGGATATTGCTGTCTTTATCATCTCCAAGTTTCTTTATGAGCTCAGCAAAAAAAGCAGAACAGACACCCTGAGATTCAGGTGTAGCCCTTTCAAGATGTGTCTCCCCGATCACCGAATCATGATTAAATGACGGTTTCTGAGGATGATAATCCACTTTGCTGATCTCTCCAGTTTCCCGGGCTATCAGCTTTAAAAGGAGCTCTCCAACGTCTAATTCTGCTCTTGCCATTATTTATTCCTCCAAAGCCATGAAAAAGCTATTTTTTATACTTTAGCGCTCTCATAGAGTTGAGGATTGCTATTACTGCCACACCAACATCACCGAAAACCGCAAGCCACATGGTAGTAAGTCCCAGCGCCCCCAACACCAGAATTATAAGCTTAACAGCCAGTGCAAATACAATGTTTTCCTTTACTATTCTGACTGTTTTGCGCGCGATACCAATAGTAGTTGAAATCTTGCCGATATCATCATCCATGATAACGATATCCGCCGCCTCAATAGCTGCGTCACTGCCCAGTGAGCCCATGGCAATGCCCACATCTGCTCTCATAAGAACCGGGGCATCATTTATGCCATCACCCACAAATGCAAGTTTACTACCATTATCCTCTGATAATAGTAAATTTTCAAGCTTGCTGACTTTATCGGCAGGAAGGAGTTCTGCAAAGACCATGTCTGCACCGACCTTTTTAGCCACATCTTCTGCTGCAGCTGTCCTGTCTCCGGTAAGCATGACAGTCTTCTTAACGCCTGCCTTTTTCATTTCGCTTAAAGCTTCCTTTGCGCCTTCTTTTATAACGTCAGAAATTACAACCGCGCCCTGATATGCTCCGTCATAAGCCACATAAACTACAGTTCCCACGCTCTGCAGCTTAGTAAAAGAAATACCGTTATCCTCCAGAAGCTTGTCATTCCCCAAAAGAAGCTCTTTTCCCTGAAAACTTACGCTAAGACCTCTGCCGGAAATCTCCTTTGAACTTGCTTCATCCACAAGACTGAAATCTATGGTATTCTTCCAGTTTCCGTTATCAATAAGACTTGTACCCTCTGTATAAGCCATAAGAACTGATCTTGCAATTGGGTGATTTGATAAGGACTCGCCGTGTGCTGCTATCCTTAAAAGGTCCTTTTCTTTATCTTCAATTCTTTTGTCGCTGCTGTTATCTGCAGGAATCAGCTCTGTAACTTTAAATTCACCCTTTGTGAGCGTTCCTGTCTTATCAAATACAACAGTATCCAAAAGAGCTGTAAGCTCCAGGAAGTTGCTTCCCTTTACCAGGACACCTATTTTGGATGAAGCTCCGATTCCGCCAAAGAAGCCCAGCGGAACTGAGATCACCAGGGCACAGGGGCAGGAAACGATAAGGAAAATACACGCTCTTCTTATGCTGTCTGAAAAAGCAATCTGACCAAGAAGCGGAGGGATAATTGCCAGTAAAAGGGCTCCTATCGTAACAACCGGAGTGTAATATCTTGCAAACCTTGTAATGAAGTTCTCCATTCTGGATTTCTTGTTGCTGGCATTTTCCACAAGCTCAAGAATCTTGGCAACTGTAGAATCTTCATATGCCTTTGTGGCTCTAACCTTTAAAATGCCCTCTCCGTTAAGACATCCGCTTATTACTTCATCTCCTGTCCTGACTCTTCTTGGAACAGATTCGCCTGTAAGGGCTGCTGTGTCAATAAATGAGTCGCCTTCAACAACTTGCGCATCTACAGGTATCTTTTCCCCTGCTCTTACAAGAAGGATATCGCCTATGCTGACTTCCTCAGGATCGATTTCAATAGCGCTGCCATCTTCCAGAACCTTGTTTGCTGTTTCCGGTGCAATGCTCATAAGCTCTGTTATTGACTGCCTGCTCTTACCTACAGCGTAGCTCTGGAAAAGCTCTCCAACCTGGTAAAAAAGCATTACTGCCAGTGCCTCTGAGTACTCCCCTATTCCGAAAGCTCCGAAAGTGGCAATCATCATAAGGAAGTTCTCATCAAACACCTGTCCATGGCTGATATTTACAGCCGCTTTCTTTATAACGTCATAACCGATAACTATATACGGGACAAGGTAGATAACAAACTGTATAAATTTAGGTACATTAACAAATGCACCTAAATTATCAAAAAGCAGTAATACTATAAATATAGCAAGCACCAGTAGTATTCTGTTTAGAGTTTTCTTTTGTTTTTTGGTCATATCTCCTTACGCCTCAATCTCACAATCAGGCTCAACCTTCTTGCAGGCCTTGATAGACATATCAAGAACGCTGTCAAAGACGTCATCAGCAGCTTCAAGAATGAATTTCTGTGTCATGAAATTAACTCTGGCACTAATAACACCATCAATCTTCTTAACAGCCTCCTCCATCTTTGCTGCACAGTTAGCACAATCAACTTCACACTTAAATGTCTTCTTCATAATCCTATTCTCCTTTATCTTTTGTTATTTTTATTTGATAAAATTTTTAATGCCTATTCTGATATGCGAATTCCTTTAAAATAAAGTCATTCCTCAATATGGTTAAGACCCTGATCAATTATGGTTCTCACATGCTCATCAGCCAAAAAATAGATAATTGATTTGCCCTCACGTCTGTTGCTGACAAGCTTGCTCTGCTTAAGGATCCTTAGCTGATGTGAAATTGCCGACTGCGTCATCTTCAAAGTCTCAGCAATATCACATACACACATCTCAGATTCAAACAGTGCGAACAATATCTTAATCCTGGTGGAATCACCAAATACTTTAAAAAGCTCCGCCAGATCATATAACTCATCTTCATCAGGCATCTGTGAGGTGGTCTTAAGTACGATATTACTATGTGTACAGAACTCATCACAGAGCTCAACATCATTCATCGCCATATGCATCTCTCCTTACATCGATTAAACATATGATTAACTGTTCATATGTTAATTTAAACTTTTTCATTTAATTTGTCAATGGTTTTTTGGATTAAAAAAGAGCGTAGGCTATAACCCCACGCTCTGCTGTAACTTTTTATGCTGTTTATGTGGCACTTACTATTGTTATGCCGCTATTGTAACCAGTGTACAAACGCCATCAGACACAGTTGCTTCAAAGTATAATCCGACCTCTAAGCAGTTATTAAAGTGTTCAATGAACTCTTCTCTCGTTACATCTTCAGGTCCATCTTCACCGCCTATCATCTGGTAAACGGTATTTTCATCTGTTTTAAAAACATGCTTTACATCATCGCTGACAGAGATTGTATCCTGCGCCGGGTCATTCTTGTAGCTCAGAGCTCCGTCTACAGAAAAAGAGCCATCCTGAAATTTCCCTGCATATATTACTGTGTACAAAAGTCCGTATTCATTAGTTGTTCCGATCTTATCTTTGTCGGCCTTCATGAGATATGCTCCAAATACACCATCTGAAGTTTCCTCTTCGACTGTTACATCACCTGAGGTTTCCTCTAAAGCTGATTCCTCACTTGAGTTTTCCTGTTCAGCCTTTGACTCATCCAAGGCTCCTTGTTCAACCGGTGCCTCAGATGATGGGTTTTCTTCACCGGAAATGCTCTCAAAGAGTACGGCTTCATCACTTTCAGAAGAAGTAGCTTCTCCTCCACAGCCTGTCAGTGCAAGTGCACCACAAAGAAGCACTGCTGATAATAGTTTTTTCATAATTTTCCTCCTCATAAAAAATTATTTAATTTTTATATTGTTAACATGCCAGGAAATCCCAATCAGCATGTAACCTTCTTGTATGACTTCTTGCCCTTGCGGACCATGATGCCATCGCCAAAGATATCCTTTGTGTATGTGGTCTTAACGTCTGTAACCTTCTCCTCATTAAAGGTTACGCCTCCCTGCTCCACAGCTCGTCTGGCTTCGCTTCTTGTAGCGCAAAGACCTGTGGATACAAGAACCTGAAGGATATCAACAACGCCGTCTCTAAAGTCCTCTTCCTTAAGAGAAACGGCAGGAACATTAGACATATCTCCGCCACCTGCAAAAAGAGCTCTTGCAGCATCCTGGGCCTTCTGTGCTTCCTCTTTTCCATGGACAAGGGCTGTAAGTTCAAATGCAAGGATTTCCTTCTTCTCATTTACTCTTGAAGGATCCCACTTCTCCATCTCAAGGATCTCCTCGATAGGAATAAATGTAAGCATCTTGATGCACTTATCAACGTCAGCATCATCCACATTTCTCCAGTACTGGTAGAAATCAAAAGGTGATGTCTTGTTAGCATCAAGCCAAACAGCATTTCCTGCTGTCTTACCCATCTTCTTACCCTGAGAATCTGTAAGAAGAGTAATTGTCATGGCATGGGCATCTTTGCCAAGCTTACGACGAATAAGCTCTGTACCGCCAAGCATATTGCTCCACTGATCATCTCCGCCAAACTCAAGGTTACAGTTGTACTTCTGGAACATGTAGTAGAAGTCGTAGGACTGCATGATCATGTAGTTGAATTCAAGGAAAGACAGTCCCTTCTCCATACGCTGTTTGTAGCACTCGGCACGAAGCATGTTATTAACTGAGAAGCATGCTCCAACCTCTCTTAAAAGCTCAATGTAGTTGAGGTTCATAAGCCAGTCGGCATTATTTACCATCATAGCCTTGCCTTCGCCAAAGTCGATGAACTTCTCCATCTGCTTCTTGAAGCACTCAGCGTTGTGATCGATATCCTCACGTGTAAGCATCTTTCTCATATCGGTTCTGCCTGAAGGATCACCGATCATTGTAGTGCCGCCACCGATAAGAGCGATTGGCTTGTTTCCTGCCTCTTGAAGTCTCTTCATAAGAGTAAGAGCCATAAAATGTCCTGCAGTAAGGCTGTCTGCAGTACAGTCAAAGCCGATGTAGAATGTAGCCTTTCCTGCATTTACCAGTTCTCTTATCTGCTCTTCATCAGTAACCTGAGCGATAAGACCTCTTGCCTTAAGTTCCTCAAAAATCTGCATATTGCACCTCCATTTTCTTGCGAAGGAATGTTTAATGGTAAGGCAGACATAAAAAAACCTTCGCAATCCGTTAATAGATTACGAAGGACGAATTATCTCGTGTTACCACCTTCATTCGCATATAGCTCACACTATATGCCTCAGTAAGTACGACCCTGTATCCCAAATATATACACTGCATAACCAATGCCCTGAAAAGATATATGTAGGGAAAAGAATGATACTCTCCTGATATAACGGTCAGTCCCCGTCCAAACTTAATATTTCACTATTGTGAAAGTTCAGCTCGGCAGCTCACGGAGGTATTCATCATCGCCCTTAACATACGCCTCTCACCAACCGGCAGTTCTCTGTTGTCAGAATGCGAATCTTACTTATTCCGATCAAAGCCTTTTCTTATATTCATAGATTTTAAAGTTGATTTATTTTAATGTCAATAGTTTGTTTCTATGAAATTACATTTGGCACTTGTTTGTTATATTAAAACGCTGTATTATGGTCTCAAATAAAAAAGAACGCAGAGTAGACATTAAAGCGTTAAGTGCCCGTTGAACAGGGAGTTGTCATCGGGACGAAGGATTTATCCGCGGTTTTAGTGTCGCATCCCGCTGCTGCATCGTATGTGAATACTACCTCCGATGTGGTTAAAGGACAAACTGCAAAGGAGGTAAAATTATGTCAAAATCTAGTCAGGCAACAAAACAAAGCACTTCTCTATCATCCATTTCCCGCCTTAAGGAAACCAAAGTTCTTACCTTTTGCGGAATGATGGGTGCACTGGCTCTCATTCTGAGCTATGTAGCTACAATCAAGGTCGGTCAGTTTATCAGAATCGGCTTCTCAGGACTCCCCGGACAGATTATAGATTATCTCTTTGGTCCATGGATCGGTGCTGTTTTCGCAGGAACCATGGATATCGTTAAGTGGTTTGTGAACGGAGACGGTGAATTTTTCCCCGGCTTTACCATCACAGCTGTCGTTGCAGCCGTAATTTACGGACTTTTCCTTTACAACAAGCCCCTTAAGATCAAAAATGTTATTTTATCCCAGATTCTTGTAAAGGTTTTCTGCAATATCGGTCTCAACACTTTATGGCTTAAGATGCTCTACAATCAGGCTGTACTTGCAATTCTTCCGGGACGAATTGTTTCAAACGCAGTAATGCTCCCGATTGACTGCTTTATCATGTTCGCAATCCTTAAGGTTGTAGGCAAGATTGTTAAGCCGTATTTTCAAAACTGACCATTTCCTCATCTTTTTACGTCCATATCAAATTTTAATGATATTACAAAATCTTTTTTGTGACTTTCGTCAATAAACTTTTTTTCACCACGGTCGATAACACTTGTGAAAAAAGTTTCAGGAAGGAAATGATATGGATATCAACTTTTTAGCTGCTGCAAACAGCATAACAAATGCATATTTGAATCATGATAAAGTTCTTAATGCTGTTTCTTCCTCAAAAGGCCTTGATGAAGAAACAAAAAAGAACTTTGGAGCAGAGTTTGAACAGGCCTATGATTCTATGATGGCCACAAAAATGCTCAGTTCCAACCTTCGTGAAAGCTACGATGCAATGCACCCTTCCGATTTCAAAGAGCACGCCAATCGCCTTGGCTACTCGATAGATAATCGCGTTATAGACATGCTCCACTTACAGATTACTGATGATATGAACAGCAAAATAAGCGACGCAATGAATAATGCTCTTGACGAGCTTCAAAAACAAAATATCCCCCATCTATCATGACTTGATAGTATGGGGGTTTTCTTTTAATTCTTAAATTTTTCTCGTATTTCCAATTATGAGTATTTCTCTCTTTTTCCGTATTACCAGTCTAAGGTACTGCTCTCTATCTTTTTATCTCTGAGCATCAGGTCATTTATCGCATCAGAAGGAGCCTTTCCTTCAAACAGTATCTCATTTACGGTCTCAACAATTGGCATCTCAACTTCGTATTTTTTAGCCAGCTCAAGAGCTGCTTTTGCACTGTACACGCCCTCAACGACCATCTTTACCTCGTCCATAGCTTCCTGCATGGATTTGCCCTGTCCAATTAAGATTCCGGCTCTTCTGTTTCTGGAATGCATTGATGCACAGGTAACAATCAGATCCCCGATTCCGGAAAGTCCGCTAAAGGTCTCAAATTTGCCACCCATGGCCATTCCAAGGCGTCCGATTTCTGCGATTCCTCTGGTAATAAGAGCTGCCTTCGCATTATCTCCAAGGCCGTAACCGTCAGCCATACCTGCTGCAAGTGCTATTACGTTCTTAAGTGCTGCGCCGATTTCAATTCCCAGCATATCAGGACTGATATAGACTCTGAATACATTGCTCATGAATACATTCTGGACGTATCTGGCAGTCTCTTTGTCAAAAGCACCCACAACAATGGTAGTGGGAAGACCTTTTCCAACCTCTTCCGCATGTGAAGGGCCGAATAAAACGCATACCTGGCTACCGGGTATCTCGTCAAGTATCACATCAGACATGACCATAAGCGTTGATTCTTCAATACCTTTTGTACAGTTTACGATTATCTGCTTATGTTCATCGGTCGGCTGTATAAAAGGCGCTATCTTTTTTACTGTTTCACGCATGTGTGCTGAAGGAATAACCAGTACAATTATATCCTTATCTTTTACCGCATATTCCACGTCAGAAGTAAACTCAACACTCTCATCAAGTTTAACTCCGGGAAGCTTCTCCTCATTTCCATGATAGGAACGGAGTTTCTCCACTGAAGATTCACTTCTTGACCATACTACAACCTTATGTCCGTTTTTTGAAAGAAGATACGCGAGTGCTATTCCCCAGCTACCCGCGCCTATTATGCCTATTTCTTCGCTCAATCTGGTTCTCCCTCATTTGATATCTTTATTTAAACAGGTCATTAAAATAATCAGTCTACTTTATTCTTTTTGAAAATATAAGTTTTTCTCTCATTTCCTGAAAGAAGTTTCTTGATATTGGTTCTGTGCTGATAGAAGGCCAGCACTGTCATTATAAGAGCTATAACATACATCTCTATACGCAGCGGCTGTGACATCAGGTCCATACCAAGAAGCCCCATCTGTCCTGTTATCACAAGCTGAATAAAGAAACATGTATAAAGACACAGACTTCCAAGTGATACAAAATGTGTAATATTAAACGGAATAAGGAATGCCAAAAGACCCACAATTACAAAAGACCAGTGCATTGCAATTATGTATCCTGAAGTAACCGCAATTCCTTTTCCTCCCTTGAAATTAAGGAAAAACGGAAAATCATGGCCTATAACACATCCAAAGGCTGTATAAATCTTAAGAAGCCAGGTATACTGAGCATATATATCAGCCGGAAGAACTTTTTTGGCAATAAGTCCTGTTACAAAAATCGCCACAATACATTTGATCATATCCCCAAAGAGAACCGTAAATCCGGCTTTTGCTCCGAGAGTCCTCAGAGTGTTGGTAGTTCCTGCGTTTCCGCTTCCAACCTTTCTGATATCAACACCCTTTAATCTGCCATAGAACACTGCAGTCTGGATTGTGCCAAAGGCATATCCGATCAAAGCACTTATAATTCTCACCACCAACAAATTCATTTATTTATCCTCTTTTCTCTCCCTTATGATGAACCTGAGAGGTGTCCCCTTAAATCCAAATGCCTCTCTTATCTGGTTCTCAATATATCTTGTATAACTAAAGTGCATGAGCTTTTTGTCATTCACAAAGATAACAAATGTAGGTGGCTTAACAGCTGCCTGGGTAATGTAATAGAGCTTTAAAATTTTGCCCTTGTCACTTGGTGGCTGCTGCATAACAACTGCCTGAGTCATGATCTCATTGAGCACACCTGTGGAAACTCTCATAGCGTGATTCTCGGAAACCATGTCAATCATGTCATATAGTTTAACAAGTCTCTGCCCGGTTTCAGCAGAAATAAATATGATCTCTGCATAGTTCATGAAAGAAAGAGTGTTCCTGATATCTTTCGTAAACTCTTTTACCGAATGATTGTCCTTCTCAATAAGATCCCACTTATTGACAGCAATGATAACCGCTTTGCCGCTTTCATGAGCAATTCCGGCAATCTTCGCATCCTGCTCCGTAACACCTTCCTCAGCGTTGATTACAAGAATGGCGATATCGGCTCTTTCAACAGCGCCTACCGTCCTGACGATCATGTAGTGCTCAAGCTCATCCTTTACCTTGTTTTTACGACGAAGTCCCGCTGTGTCGATAAAGGTATATTTCTTACCGTTATACTTAACCTCTGTGTCTATGGCATCCCTTGTGGTTCCTGCTATGTCAGATACTATAAGTCTGTTCTCGCCTATAAGCTTGTTGATAATAGATGACTTTCCTACATTCGGCTTACCGATAATGGCAATTTTCGTAGTGTCATCATCATCGTCGTTTGTAGCATCCTTATTGAAATGACTTACAACTTCCTCAAGAAGATCACCGATTCCCTGCTTGTTTACAGCAGAAATAGGGAAAGGCTCACCTATTCCGAGATTGTAAAACTCATATACATCAAGGGAATCCCTGTTATAATTGTCAACCTTGTTTACACAAAGAACTATGGGCTTGCCGCTGCGCCTAAGCATATCGGCAACCTTTGAGTCTGCGTCAGTCAGGCCCTGCTTGACGTCCACCATAAAAATAATGACATCAGCAGTGTCAATAGCGATCTGCGCCTGCTCTCTCATCTGTGAAAGGATGATATCTTTGGAATCAGGCTCAATACCGCCTGTATCAATAAGAGTAAAGCTGTTATTCAGCCATTCCACATCCTGATATATTCTGTCTCTTGTTACGCCGGGTGTATCCTGAACAATAGCAATCCTGCTTCCTGCCAGCGCATTAAACAACGTCGATTTCCCGACATTTGGTCTTCCGACCACTGCCACAATATTTTTCTTACTCATATAAAACCTTTTCTTTCAAATAAACTAAAGTACAAAATAATCCTGAACAAAAAACGTAAATGTCCTTTAATACAATTCTATATCTTCCACCGGAATTCCGAAAAGAGCAGCCACAAGGTCGTGTCCGTCGCATTTTGAAATGCCAACCTTTACGCCCAGTTCTCTTTCTATATCCGAAATTCTTACATCATCAAGAAGATAATCCTCTCCGCTTCTTAAGAGGTTCTCCGGAAGATACAAAGTTTCTCCCAGATCTTTGCCCTTTAGCTGCTTAATGATATCCTGTCCGGTAAGAAGACCGGAAACTGTAATCCTCTCACCAAAAAACTCATTGATTATCTCATAAACATTGACCTTAAGTCCAGTACAAACTTCGCAGGCTCTTTGAGCCAGCTCTTTTATGCATGGATAAACAAGTCTTCCGGTGGCAATTGAAATTGTTCTGTTAAGGCCATTTAAATAATCCTTATGAGTCTTAAGTACGCTGTTGAAAGCTTCTTCATACTCATTTATAAGAAGCCTCATCATGCCTACACCGTTCTCAAGCTGTATATATCCGTCGTACCTTTCTTCCTCAGGGAAAGGTCTTCCTGCAAGAAAATACCACTCATCGGAAGCGTGGATAAAGTGAATCCCGTGCTCTGAATATATTTTCTTTTGCCAGCTCTCAATCTCATCGATGACTTCTATGGCATCGTCATGTGTAAAAGGCTCAAGAGGGTAAAGCCCGTCTCTGTATTTGGAAAGCCCCACCGGCACCACAGACACACTCTGAAGATTAGGAATATACTTAGTAAGATCTCTTATAGACCTTGTGAGTTCTTCCTTGTCATTAACTCCCTTGCACAGAACAATCTGGCCGTTAAGCTCAATTCCTGTTCCCGGAGCACAGAGCCTGTCCACCTTTTTAAGCGCCTCTCCGGCAAATCTGTTGCCCAGCATCTTGCATCTAAGCTCCGGATTTGTTGTCTGGAAAGAAACATTTATAGGTGAAAGGTGGTATTTTAATATCCTGTCTATATCCGCATCTGACATATTTGTCAGTGTCACATAATTTCCCTGTAAAAAAGAGAGTCTTGAATCGTCATCCTTGAAATAAAGAGTAGGTCTCATTCCCTTTGGCATCTGGTCTATAAAACAAAAAATGCATTTATTGCTGCAAGATCTGTAATCATCCATCAGACCGTTTTCAAATTCAATTCCAAGGTCCTCGTCAAAATCTTTATCAATATCAAGAAGCCACTCTTCGCCATCAGCTTTTTTTATGAGAACATCCAGATGATCATCCTGTACAAGATACTGAAAATCAAAGATGTCCGTCAGTTCCTGGTCGTTTATCTTAAGGAGAATATCTCCCGGCTCTATATTCATTTCTTCGGCAATACTTCCTTCAAGGACAGTGCCGATCTTATGTCCTTCGTATTTCTTCATAGATCAAATTCTTTCAAAGCGCAATATGGCGCACATTTCCACTCTTTTATTAATGCATACTGTATATTATTATACATGAATTTCCTTGACGTGTCAGTAAATCTAATGTTAAAACAATATAAGTAAAGGTATGTTTACACGAAATTCAATCAAATACAAAGGGGATTATTATGCCAGATTTTCACAAACTGGAAGGCACTATTCCGGTAGCTCCACTAAGCCTGATTGTAATGGAATCAGCAAAAGAACTGGGTAACAGCGTTGATAATTATATCTCACAATTCAGGCATGAACTCTACAAAATGCCCGAAAATGATCCTGCTTTTCACGGCTATGTAAAAGATAGCTATAAAGTCAAATACAGCCTCGACAGATTTGGAAGCGGTGAAGCAAAATGCACCATCAACCAGAGTGTTCGCGGCAATGATGTCTACATTCTTACGGATGTCTGCAATTACAGCATTACTTACAAAATGTACAATTACGTCAATCACAAATCTCCCGATGACCATTATCAGGATCTTAAACGTGTTATTGGTGCTTTGACCGGTAAAGCCAAGAGAATAAATGTCATTATGCCCTTCCTTTATGAAGGCAGACAACACAAGAGAAATGCTCAGGAGTCCCTGGATGCAGCTCAGATGTTCAAAGAGCTCCACGACATGGGTATTACAAACTTTATCACTTTCGATGCCCACGACCCAAGAATCTCTAACGCTGAGCCCTTGGGAGGCTTTGACAACTTCCTTGCTTCCTATCAGTTTATGAAGGCTCTTTTATCTCATATTGATGACCTTATCGTTGATAAGGATCACCTCACTGTCATCTCTCCTGATGAGGGAGCCCTTGACAGAGCTGTTTATTTTGCCAACGTTATCGGTGCAGATACCGGTATGTTCTATAAGAGACGTGATTATGCCCACGTAGTAAACGGAACCAACCCAATCGTTGCTCACGAATTCCTTGGATCTGACATCTCGGGAAGAGACGTTATCGTCATCGATGATATGATCTCCTCCGGCTCAAGTATGATAGATACTGCAAAGCAGCTCAAGAACATGGGTGCAAAAAGAGTATTCATCTGCACTACCTTTGGTCTCTTCACCGATGGTATGAGCAAATTCGATGAAGGCTATAAAAACGGTTACTTTGATGCAGTTATAACCACAAACCTCACATATATGAGCGAGGATGTTACTTCCAGAGAATATATCTACATCGCGGATATGGGCAAATTCCTTGCAACAATAATAGATTTCCTTAACCACGATGCATCCATGTCAACAGTTAATATGCCAACAGAAAAGATTCACGAAATTGTCGGCAGATACAATTCAGGCTGTAAGAAGCCTAATGAACTGTTTGATTAAATGTGATGATCGTCTGAAAAAGATCTCCATGGAGCCTTACTTCAAATGCAGCATTCTGCAGGCGGGTAAGGCTCTTTGCTATTGAAAGGCCAAGTCCGTAACCGCTTGTACTTCTTGACTCATCTCCTCTCACGAAACGCTCTGAAAGGTCCTCCGCATCTATATTTATTCCCACAGCAGATACATTTTTCAGGGAAAAGATAATCTTTTCGTCCTTCTCTTTTATCTCAATACTTACGATAGTGCCATTAAGTGCGTATTTGAAGATGTTTCCGAAAAGATTGTCAATCACTCTCCACAAAAGTTCCGGATCCGCATAAGTCATGACCTTTGCCTTTTCATGAAAAAAATGAGGTATAAGCCTCTTTTCCTCAAAAGCGTCGTAATTTTCGCCAATGCACTGATTTATCATTTCCACAATATCAATAAGGCACATCTTTGCCACAACAGATCCTGAACTTAGTTTTGAAGCCTCCACAAGATCTTCTGTGAGGCTTTTTAGTTTAAAGGACTTTTCTTCCAAAATTTTAAGGTAAGCTTCTGTCTTGGGGCTTACTGATTTCTCTCTTTTTATCAGTCCGACATAATTTATGATCGATGTAAGGGGAGTTTTGATATCGTGAGATACATTTGTTATAAGACTTGCCTTTAGCCTCTCGGCTTTTGTACTTTTATCGACGGCTTCTTCGATGATAGAACCTATGGAATTTACAGTATCTGCCAGCGCCCTGTTATCGAAAAACAGATTCTTTGCATCAACCTTTGCTGAGATATTGCCTTCTTTTATCTGTTTAAGTACAGTCAGTATTTTCTGTCTGTCTCTGTACTGTTTATAGGCAAAAGCCATAAGAAAAGCCGCAAAAAATATATAAGGTAAAAAAATCATTGCCATTTACAGATCCTCTACCTTATATCCCACACCCCAGACCAGTTTTAAAAACTTCGGGTCCTTGGGATTTATCTCTATCTTTTCTCTGATGTGTCTGATATGCACTGTTACGGTGTTTTCCGCCCTGAAGCCATCTGTGTAGTTCTGCCAGATGTTCTCAAAAATCTGCTCGATGGAATACACCTTTCCTTTATTCTTTACAAGAAAAAGTAAAATACTGTGCTCTATTGGTGTAAGCCTCACTTCATCACCGTACACAAAGCAGGTTTTGGCATTTTCATCAAGACACAAACCTCCGCTTGAATAGAGCCCCGTAACATTCATTTCAGAGCCAAGAGACATGTACCTTCTTAGATTTGACTTTACTCTGGCCACAAGTTCAAGGGGATTAAAAGGCTTTGTCATATAATCATCAGCTCCCAGGTTAAGTCCCAGTATCTTGTCCGCATCCTCTGATTTTGCTGATAAAAAAATAACCGGTATTGAGCTCTTTTTCCTGATTTCCTTTATAAGCCTTATTCCGTCCATGTTTGGCATCATAATATCTATAACCGCCAGATGGATCTTATTCGTCTTAAGTACCTCAATTGCTTCAAAGCCGTCATACGCCTTAAGAACGTTAAATCCGTCTTCACATAAATACAGTTCTATCGAATCGACAATTTCCTTATCGTCGTCACATATAAGTATATTTTCCATAACTATCCTTATTAAATAATTAATGCATTTAAATCATTAAAACTTAATCCAAAAATATTTTGTAACAAGTGTCTGCTCAACTCTTTAGAGCTAGAAAAGCAGCAAGATTTCCCCTCTTTTCATGATGAATTCTGTGGGAAAACAAAAGATCAGGATTACATCTTGTACATACATCCGTAATAAGAATGTTTTCTTCCTTCACTCCGCTTTTAAGGAGAGTAAGTTTTATTACATTCCAAAGGTACAATCTGAATTTCTCCTTGGGATAAGCCACCAGTAGATTATATTTATCAATCTCTTCCTCAGAAAAAGAATCAAAAAACTGCTCTGCAACATCCATTCCAATTTCGTAACAGGGCCCGCAAATTGAAGGTCCCACTGCACATACAAGGTCAGATGGATTACTGCCATAGTTTTCATGCATAAGTCCTATGGCATTTGCTGCAATTTCTCCTTTTGTTCCCTTCCAGCCCGAGTGAACAAGACCAATTGCCTTTTTTACCGGATCTACAATATAAACCGGCGGACAGTCGGCATGAAACGTGGAAAGGATTATACCCGGCACATTTGTTATAAGACCGTCCACATCAGTATAGTCGCGATCAGTAAACGGGCCTTTTCCCCTGTCTTCTTCGGTAATGACGCGCACATTCGTGGTATGCGTCTGAAATGTTGAGACAAAGTCCTTTCGGTTGTGCCCATGTCCCATTATTTCCGAAATCCTACAGTAGTTCTCATCAACAGCTTCCTTATCGTCTCCTCGTGTATAGCTGAGATTCATGGACTCAAAGCATCCTTTGCTTACGCCTCCAAGCCTTGTACTGAAAAGATGGTCTACAATTCCAAGCTTCTCTATTTCAGGGAAAACAAGGTAATAAACTCCGTTCTTTTCCCTAAGCTCCATTGTTCTTTTATCGCCCGTGCGTTTTATTCTGATATTCTCCATATTTTCACCTCTCCCCTAATACTATAATTCTTGACCATAATGTTCAAGAATGTATCACTTTATCGCAAAATCTCTGCGTTTACGCTATATATTCAAAAGCGTTTTTAAGCCACTTAACAGTGACTGCATTCTGTACTCCTGAAATTGCAATAACATCGTATCTGATTGGTAGATCAATGGATTTAAATCTGGAAAAAAGAAATAACTTAGAAATTCTGCAGATCTGCCTTTGCTTGGAAATATTAACAGCCTTTTCCGGTGGCCCGAAGCGATCACTGTTCCGATATTTTACTTCAATGAAACACAGGTAATCTTCATCTCGTGCGATAATATCAATCTCACCGTGCCTTACACGGTAATTACGTTCTAAAACACTACCACCATTTGCATATATAAATTTACACGCAATATCTTCATAAAAGTCACCAATCCGTCTCTTATTCACACTATATAAACCTCCATAAATACGGAAACTTTGGCGATACGCCGGAAGTCAATCTTATTTGACTGATCTAGCAAACAGCTGAAGAAATCAAAAGCTTGCTTAAAAACGAATATAAAAATAACATATCTAAGATAATCTGTAAAGAACTTTTTTAAATATCGTTATTATTCAGTCATCTGCCCTTCCATGAGATGTGCATAAATGTGCAGTTCTCGGACGAGGAGATAATTCATAAGATAAAAAATACAAGAACAAGGTGACTGTTTTGAACTACGTGATAGTCAACTTGTTCTTGTATTTTTATCTTAATGAATTACGACGCAGACGAAAACAAACATTTATGCACACTCATAAAAGGGCTGAAACGAATATATGATCATTTCCGACTCTTATCTTTAGCCTTGATTTTGTCCATGGCGTCAACAAAGACAAGAACTTCGGCCACAACTTCGTAGAGCTCCGGAGGTATCATCTCTCCGATTTCAAGGCGCGATAAAGTCTCTGCCAGCTTATTGTCCTCATGAACAGGTATCTTGTTCTCTTTTGCCTGCTCGATGATCTTCTCTGCCAGAGCTCCTTTTCCGGAAGCTATGACCTTGGGGGCTCCGTCCTCATTGGGATCGTAGCCGAGCGCCACCGCGGTTTTTACTTTTTCTTTTTTGTTATCAGCCATATTTATTATGCTCTCGCGTCAAAAGAAGTTGTAGAAAGTATCGTCGTTCTTGAAACATTAAGCATTTCATCAAGCGCAGCATCCTCGCCTTCTTCATCATCGTGAAGCTTTAGATTTACCTGTAATGAATATCCGCGCTTTTCAAGCCTTTCGTTAAGGATATGTATATTGTCATTTATAAGTGTAAGTGTGGAGTCATCCATCACATAAAAGTTTGTTGTAACCTTGGAATCCAGAAGTTTTACAAACACGTCCACAGGTCCCAGATTCTCCATATCAAGGTGAAGGACAGCGCTCACTGAACCGTCTTCACTGAGCTTTTTATGCTTATTCTGATAGACGTACAGATCCCCATGGGCAGTTTGTGAATTCATCAAAAGCGGAAGTTGTACATACTGGAACATCTGGTTAAGCTGATTCATGAAATCAAGGTTATTGCTTAAGTTATTTGCCGACTGAGCAAGGTTAGTTCCTGCAAGTGGTGAATTGTTAACTACATTGGCAAGAGCCTTGGCTTCTTTTCCCAGTCTTTCATAGAAGTTCTGTATGTTCTCTTTCTTCTCAACATCATCAGGTTTTAACAGCCACTGCGACTCAATGCTGTCCTTAAGCAGCTTATTATATTCTTCTGAGGAAAAGAGCTTCTTCCAGGCTGCAGTTTCAACAGGATTAGTAAGTGATGAATCTTCAAAAGATGAAAGAAGTTCTTTAAATAACTGCCCCGGATCTTTTGTTAAAGACTCAATTGCTCCTTCGGAAACATTTAGATTTCGCAGATTATCTAAAAAGCTCTGGCTAAAAGCCTTATTCTGAACTTCCCCTTTTAAAATCAGGTTTTCCTGGCCTTGACTTATCACTTTTCCGTTCAAAGACGGGTCGTTAATTTCCTGTTCTGAAGCGGCTCTATTTAATGCATCAAGTAAAGACTCTGCATTTTGAAGTGTCTTACCCTGCAAGGATTCAGCCCCTGGATTTTGGGCATTTTCTCCTGCAAGTCCCACAGTTTCAGTATCTTGTGAAATTTCCAAAGACGCAGTGTTTGTAACATCACCATTACCTGCAGATGCAGCATTATCTGCCGTCAAAACTCCGTTCATAGTGCTTGACGTAGCCACGCCTTCCCCGTTTTCAGATAAAATGCCAATCTGACTTTCAGTTGCAGCGTTGTTTTGAGCTGTACTTTCAGGTGCAGAAACATTATTTTCAGTAAAGAGTCTTAATACTTCACCATAAAGCTTTATAGCTCCATTTGTATTTCCGCTTTCAGATAGCATATTAAAAGCATCAGGCAGTGCATCAATGATATTTGTCATATCATTGATGACCTGATGTTCATAATTTTTGTAATTTCCAAACTGTACTATATTATTTTCAGTTATAGGGATATTAAGGCTTTTCATCTCTACCATGGTAGAAATGCTTGTGCCTTGGAACATTGAAAGATTTTTGCTCATTTCAAGAAGGGATGATTTATCAATAGGCAGACCTGTTGACATCATCTCTTTTACCATAGAAACAGTATCATTTGTGATCTCAAGTCCGGCAGCGGTAAGTGCTTTAAGTGTACTCTGATCAGTTGAGGTATTCTGCAAAAGTTTAAGAGCCAATGCATTACTGCTGTCCGAATTGTATGCAGACGCAGCACTTCCTAAAGAGGCTGTACCTGCCTTATTTTCAGAGCCTAAGGAAGGATCTGTCTCAGGCATAGTACCCTGCGGCATCTGAATACTATTATTTGGTTGGGACACAAATGAAATATTATTCATACAAAATTCCCAATAAAGCTCTTTCGGTGAATAGGACAAGGTCCGTACTTTTTAAGAGCGGCTATATGTTCAGCACTGCCATATCCCTTATTGGAGGCAAAGCCGTACTCCGGATACTCTTTGTCATATTCAAGCATCAGTCTGTCTCGTGTAACCTTGGCAACAATGCTGGCTGCAGCAATAGATACGCTCTTTGCATCTCCCTTGATAATGGAAATCTGCTTGTACTGCTCAAGCTGCGGAATATGCACGGCATCTATCAAAAGAGCTCCCGGCTTTACGGAAAGATTACTTACAGCCTTGGTCATCGCTTCGTAAGTGGCCTGAAGAATATTTATCTCATCAATACGCTCGCAGGTAGAGAAACCAATTCCCACAGAAACAGCTTTCTCCATTATGACATCATAAAGCTCTTCTCTCTTTTTTTCGGATAATTTCTTGGAATCATTTAGATATAAAATATCTTCATCATTGGGAAGTATTACGGCAGCCGCATAGACTGGACCTGCCAGAGGGCCTCTTCCGACTTCATCTATACCGCAAAGAAAGCCATAAGAAGCGTTTTCTCTCTCATAGCTTTGCATCTTATGTATTCTGTCTATTTCGGCATAAAGAGCTTCAAGCCTCTTTTTAGCTGTAGAAACAAGCTTCTTTACGCCCTCCCTTTCGTCACCTGAAAAATCAGATATAAAAGCAGATAGCTTTTCATCACCATCTGCTTCTTTTAATAATTTATTGATATCAGAAATCGACATCATATTTGTTTACTTGACACCCCCAAAACTTGAAAATGGAAAAATTCTTAAAAACGCATGCCCCAGTATATCTTTTTTCTTGATATTTCCAACGGAAGGATCTCTGGAATCCATACTGTGGTTCCTGTTATCTCCCATTACAAAATACTCATCTTCTCCTAAAGTCACGCCTTCTAAAGCGATACCGGGATCAAGGATAACCTCGGCTCCGTAGTTCTCCTTAAGAATAACATCGTTTATAAAGATATTCCCCTCAGTATCAATTTTGACTGTTTCTCCGGGCAGACCTATAACTCTCTTGATAAAATACTCATCATTTCCATATCTGTACGGAAATACTACAATATCAAACCTCTTGGCATCGCCGAATCTGTAGGTGACCTTTTCAATCAAAAGAGAATCCCCGTCGATGAGGGTCGGATTCATGGAACTGCCACTTACCTCAGTTCTCTGCATGACAAAAGTAATAAATAAAAAGGTAAGTAAAAAAACAACGCCAAGATATATTACAGTACTCAGAATTTCTTTTAATACCTTATTCATATGTTCAACCAATCCGTGCAAAAGCACATTTTATTTAAGTAATTTCGAGGAAAAATTATGGTTTTTCCAGAGATATCCTTCCAAGTCTGCCGTTTCTGAAATCATCCAGTAAAAGAGCTGCTGCTCTGTCCATATCAGGAACCGCGCCCTGTTTAAAGCACTTCCTGTTAATTGCTATGGCTGAAAGAACGGCGCTGGCAGGTGTGGCATACATTTCCTGCTCAAGTTCGGACAACTTCTCCCTATCAATATTATACTTCTCTATTATTGCATTTGGATAGCTCTCATTAAGAATTTTGATAAGTTCGCATGCAAGCTCTGTTGTATCAATGTTTTCATCGTTAAGAGATCCTATAAGTGCAATATGAAGTCCTATAGTCTGATCTTCAAATTTGGGCCATAAGATACCGGGAGTATCAAGGAGCTGCAAGTTCTTTCCAAGGGATATCCACTGTTTGCCCTTTGTAACGCCGGGCTTATTTCCCGTCTTGGCAGATGCTCTTCCTGCAAGCTTATTTATAAAAGTTGATTTTCCAACATTTGGAATACCGGCAACCATCGCTCTTATCGGTCTTCCCACTATTCCTCTTTTTTTGTCTCTTTCAATCTTTTCGGCACAGGCACTCTGCACAAGATCCTTGACCTTACCAGCTTCGTTTCCGGTCTTGGAATTCATCTCCATAACATAAAGCCCCTGGCTCTCATAGTATTCACGCCATTTTTTGGTCACTACAGGGTCCGCAAGATCGGATTTATTCAAAATAACAAGTCTGTATTTATTTTTGCCAAGCTCATCTATATCCGGATTCCTGCCTGCTGCAGGTATTCTGGCATCAGTAAGCTCTATAATAATATCAATCAGTTTGATGTTCTCCTGCATCATCCTGATCGCCTTTGTCATATGTCCCGGATACCACTGAAAATTCATATAATCACCATCTCTTTATTTTGCAGTAAACGACAGAGTCAATTTCTTTTAATGCTTACTATCAATTTCAGTCAAAAACAAAGCCACCTGCAGTATCCCCAAATTTAAGCTTAAACCACACCTTCCCAATAAGCATATTGCTCCTAACAATTCCTATGTTGGCACTTCTTGAGTCCTCAGAACTGTTTCTGTTATCGCCCAGAACAAAGAACTCACCGCTTCCAAGCTTTATTTCATTAGCAGCAATCCCTGCATCCTCCATTTTATCATATTTTTCATCGTCTTCTTCAGAGAGCTCTCCATTAATGTAGAGGCTTCCGTCGATTATCTGAACTTTATCGCCGGGCGTAGCCACAACGCGCTTGATATAATAATGAGAATTGGCATTACCGTTTGGAAGAAACACTATAATATCGCCTTCCTTTGGACTTAAGATCTTATAGACAAGGCGGTTTACAAGTACTGTCTGTCCATTTGCCTCTAAAGGCTCCATAGAATCTCCTATAACCTTAACCTGCATACCAAAGGCAAGTACAAAAACAAAAGCCAAAAAGGTGCTGATCACAGTTATTAAAATCCATGAAAAAACTTCTTTTATTAGTTTTGGTGTGATAATACTTTTCTTCTGATGAAAAGTAAGAGTATTTTTCTTTCTAAACAATCTGTGCCCCTCAACAACAATTATTCCTTAAATTTTAAAAGAGGCAATTACTATAAAAGTAACTGCCTCTAATAAACAAATTATCTGGTAACAAGTTCCTTAACCTTAGCTTTCTTACCTGTAAGTCCCTTAAGGTAGTTAAGCTTAGCTCTTCTTACCTTACCTCTTCTTACAACTTCTACCTTCTCAACGATAGGTGAGTGAAGAGGCCATGTCTTCTCAACGCCAACACCGTAAGACTCTTTTCTTACTGTGAAAGTTGTACGGTTGCTACCGCCCTGGATCTTCTTAACAGTTCCCTCGAAAACCTGAACTCTCTCACGGTTTCCTTCCTTGATCTTAGCGTGAACTCTTACTGTGTCACCGGTGTGAAACTCAGGTGCATTAGCGTTCAGCTGCTCTTTCTCGAGCTCTTCGATAATTGTACTCATATCATTTCTCCTATTCTATGGACGTTCTTAATACATAGTTTCTGTAACAGAGGACCATCTGATTGTCACAACGTACTATACTATACCATAGAGCAATAAGAGAAGTCAAGAGTTTTACGCAGTTATTATGCAGCTTACTACGATAACAGATCTTTGGGCCCAAATCTTTCGGGAAGCACCTCGTAAAGCGGCTTTACCCAATATTCTTCTTCGGATTTTGCACATATTACAAGGAATGAATCTGTGCAGAATTCTGACATTACCTGTCTGCATACACCACATGGCGTACAGATTCCCTCCGGCCCAGCACCGTCAGGTCCTCCAACTATGGCAATGGCATCAAATTCTTTTACCCCCTCGCTCACTGCCTTGAAAAAAGCTGTTCTCTCAGCGCAGTTCGTGGGAGTGTAAGAAGCATTTTCTATATTGCATCCCGTAAAAATCCTGCCATCCTTGGAAAGGAGTGCTGCTCCCACATTGAAATGTGAATAGGGAGTGTAGCTCATTTTCCTCATATCAAGCGCATATCTGATAAGTTCTTTTATCTTTTTTTCTTCCATTAGCATTTTCTCTTCTTTTTAATATATTAGCTTTGGGAAAAGAAATAATTCCTTACCTTGAGCCTTTATCGTATGGAATACCTTCAGCTTTAGGAGCTCTTGAACTGGATGATGTAAATGCCAGTACAATAAGGGAAATTATGTATGGCATCATGTTGTAAACAGAGCCCGGAATATTCAAAGCCGCCAGGAAATCAAATCCTGAATAAACGTTGGAAAGAGCTCTGAAAAATCCGAAAAGCAAAGCTGCAAGGCCAATGTTTATCGGCTTCCACTGACCAAAGATCATAACAGCCAGAGCAAGGAAACCAAATCCTGCAACACCAACTTCAAACTTCCACTCACTTACGCCGGCTGTGATGTAAACTATTCCTCCGATTCCGGCAAGCATACCGGATATAAGCACACCTGCCCAGCGCATTTTATAAACGTTGATTCCTACACTGTCTGCCGCCTGTGGATGCTCGCCGCAGGCCATAAGACGAAGACCGAATTTTGTCTTGTAGAGAATAACATATGCACCGATAAGAGCTATAAGTGCAACCAGCATAAAGTAGTTAAACTGGAATGAACCCAGATTTACCACAAGAGCTTTCTTGGTCTGAACGTACTGGACAGTTGAGGATACGTTATCAGGGTTCTCAGCGATATTGATTGATTTAACAATTACTGTTGCAGCTGCAGCTGCCAGCATGTTAAGGGCTGTTCCTACAAGTGTCTGATCTGCCTTAAGATTGATGCAGGCTACAGCCAAAAGAACGGAATACACCATACCGCTTATAATCGCCGCCAAAAGAACAGCAAGTACAATTATAAGTGCCGGAAGATTTGGTGAAATGTACTTAAGAGTAAGTGCTCCACCAAGCGCTCCTATAACCATGATACCTTCAAGTCCCAGATTGATAACTCCGGAGTGTTCTGAAAAACATCCGCCAAGAGCTACCAGAATAAGAACCGATGCAAATAAAAGTGTATATTGAAGAAGCAGTACCATTATTTGTTACCTCCTTCCTCTTTATTTGTCTTATTCTTTTCCTTCTCTTCTTTTACCCTGATATAGTTGTTAAGATACAGTTTAAAGAATAATACAAATCCACACAGGTAAATAATGATGGCTGAAATAAAATCAGAAATCTGAGAAGGATAGATATTCTTATCCAGGTACGAACCACCACTTGTTATATGCTGTATGAAATATGAAGCAAAAATAGTGCCTATAGGGTCAAGGCCACCAAGAAATGTTGCAGCTATTCCGTTAAAGCCCATTCCCGGAACAGATGACTGTGTAACAGACCACTGCTCATAACCTGAAAGGAAAAGGAATGAAGCTCCGAGTCCTGCCAGTGCTCCACCTATGAAAAGAGTAATTATCACATTTCTCTTTTCCTTCATACCGCTGTATTTTGCAGCATCCTTTGCAATTCCCGTAGCTTTTATCTCATAGCCGAATACGGTTTTACTAAGAATAATCTTTAAAAGAATTGCAATAAGTATAGCCAACGGAATTGCTATTGTTACATATTTGTTGTTTGAAAAGAGCTTATCAAGTCCGAGCGATGGCAAAATAGCTGATGGGTTCTCGTTTGCCACATTTACTGTATAAGGGCTTGCAACCTCTTTTACCCCCGAAAGGAGCATGTTAACTGAATACAGGCCTATCCAGTTAAGCATGATGCCTGAAATAACTTCGTTTACGTTAAGGTAAGACTTAAGAAGTCCTACAATAATTCCAAATACGCCTCCTGCTATAAGAGCAGCAATAAGGCAGATTATCCATGGCATGTGAAGAGCAAGTGCAAAATAAAGCGCAGCTCCGGCTCCTGCCACATATTGTCCTGCAGCTCCGATATTAAAAAGACCTGCCTGATAACAGAACTGGATTGAAAGAGCACACATAAGCAGAGGTGCTGCCTTTACCAGTGTATTGCCAAGATATTTCATTGCTGCGGCTTTGGACGGATAAGTAAAATAGTTTTTAAGGATAGTGATAATGGCCTCAGTAGCACCTGCCGGGCTTATTATAAGCAGTGCTATGTAGCCTATAAGAAGACCTACAACAATACACAAAAGCGCAGCAAGTATAGACTGGACAGCCGGTTTTGAAAGGAATTTCTGAGACCGGATATTTTTGTTTGTATCGCTCATTATGCTGTAATCTCCTTTCTCTTAGCGCCAGCCATGTAAAGGCCAAGCTCTTCAGGTGTTGTATTCTTTGGATCAAATTCTCCAACAATTTCTCCCTCATACATTACAAGGATTCTGTCTGAGAGGCTCATTACTTCTTCAAGCTCAAGAGAAACCAGAAGGACGGCGTGCCCTGAATCTCTCTGAGCAATCAGCTGTTTATGGATATACTCAATAGCTCCTACATCAAGGCCTCGAGTAGGCTGTACAGCAATCAAAAGGTCGGGGTTTTTATCTATCTCTCTGGCAATGATAGCTTTTTGCTGGTTACCCCCCGACATACTTCTTGCAATTGTGGATGCGCCCTGCCCCGATCTGATATCGTACTGCTCGATAAGTCTCTCTGCGTACTTGTTTATTTCACCCTTCTTTAAAAAACCGGTCTTTGTAGAAAACTCCGGTTCAAAATATCTCTGAAGCACCAGATTATAGGCTAGAGAATAATCCATTACCAGACCGTGTTTGTGTCTGTCCTCAGGAATATGGCTCATTCCGTGAGTTGATCTTTCTCTGATGGAGGCATGTGTAATATCTCTGCCGGAAAGTGTTATCTTACCGCTTGTGCAGTTTTCAAGGCCTGACAGACCATATACAAGTTCCGTCTGACCGTTTCCGTCAATACCTGCGATGCAGACGATTTCTCCTGCTCTTACGTCAAAGGATACATTCTTAACAGCGTTGTTATGATGAAGCTTTGAAGGAACAGTCATATTTTCAACGTGAAGGATCACATCCCCCGGCGTCTTGTCCTGCTTTGTTGCAACAAGCTGTACATCACGACCAACCATCATACGGCTGAGTTCATCCTGATTGGTATCAGCTATATTAACCGTACCGATATATTTTCCTCTTCTTAAAACGCTGCATCTGTCTGCAACAGCCATGATCTCGGCAAGCTTATGGGATATGAAAAGAATTGATTTGCCTTCTTTTGCAAGATTCTTCATGATAACCATGAGTTCATCGATTTCTGCAGGTGTAAGTACTGCTGTAGGCTCGTCAAAGATAAGAATCTCGTTATCTCTGTAAAGCATTTTAAGAATCTCGGTCCTTTGCTGCATTCCCACAGTGATATCTTCTATTTTTGCATCGGGATCAACCTTTAAGCCATACTTATCAGAGAGTTCAAGTATCTTTTTTCTTGACTCTTCCTTCTGCAAAAAGCCATGCTTTGTAGTCTCTACACCAAGAATAATATTATCCAGCACGCTAAAGCACTGAACAAGTTTAAAGTGCTGATGAACCATTCCGATACCAAGGTCATTGGCATCATTTGGATTGTTTATCTTTACCTCAACACCATCCTTCTTGATAATACCTTCCTCAGCCTGATATAACCCAAAGAGTACGCTCATCAGAGTAGATTTTCCTGCACCGTTTTCCCCAAGAAGTGCGTGTATCTCACCTTTTTTTAGCTGCAGCGTAACATTGTCATTGGCAATAATACCGGGAAATCTCTTGGTAATATTCAGCATTTCAATAGCATATTCACTGTTTCCTGCCACTAAAGTAACCTCCCTTTTTGTATTTATAGATTCAACCGGCTATGCATATAAATTAGTATAGCCCCATCTACTAAAAGGGCCGGAAGACTATGAATCCACCGGCCCCTAATGACCCAAGTCATGATGCAATATGCACATGATATGCGGATTGCTTCACTTTGTTATCGCAATCCTAAAACATTATTTAATATTTCCCTGGAAATTGATCTTGGCTGTAGTTGCAGATGGCTGCTCAGCTGAAGAATCATTTGAAACTTTAACCTTGCCGTTTACCATATCAGCTACAAGAGCCTTGTAATCAGCTTCTTTGAAAGAATCTGTCCAAACTGTAGACTCAGCAAGTCCTACATAGTTCTGTGACATATCATCAGCAGAAACAAGTCCAAGGTTCTGGATCTGACCTGCATATGAATCCCACTTGCCATCTTTGATTGCTGAAAGAAGTGTGTTTACTGTAGCCTGAAGCCCCTTCATAGCAGATGTGATTGTGATTCCATCGCCATAGCTTCCATCGATTGTAGCCTTCTGGTCAACGTCAACACCGATAACCTTTCCACCAGTCTTTGTTGCAGCTTCAGCAGCTGATGTGAAGATACCACCACCGCAAGCAAATACAACTTCTGTGCCGCCCTGATACCATGTATCCATAGCAGCTGTGATATCAGAATCACCATAGAACTGGTTACCATAAGCATAGTTAATCTCTACGTCAGCACCGATCTCTGCAGCTGCAGCATCAGCACCCTGAACGAATCCATAACCATAACGGATAACTGCAGGAACTGCCATACCGCCAAGGAAACCAAGCTTTGTATAGCCCATCTTTACAGCTGCATATCCGGCCATGTATCCGGGAAGTTCTTCCTGGTAAACAGCTGAGAATACGTTGGAATATGTCTTGCTGTCAAAATTAGAAGCATCGCCTTCAAGATCGTACTCAGAAACGTCAAGAGCTACGAACTTGATATCAGGATATGTCTCTGCTGTCTCTTTGATAGCACCGGCGAAAGCGTAACCCGGCATAACAATTACGTTATAGCCATCAGCTACAGCCTTATCGATCATGGCAACACGCTCAGCATCTGAATCACCTTCAGGCTTGTAATAAGTGAAGTCCACCTTGTTTGCATCACCAAAAGCCTTACAAGCTTCATAAGTTGACTGGTTGAAAGACTGGTCTGTGATATCACCGTAGTCAGTTACCATGGCAACCTTCATATCTGCAGAAGAACCTGATGAAGCACCCTGTGATCCGCAACCAACAAGTGAAGAAGCTACCATTGTTGCAGCTAATAAAGCTGCGAAAATTTTCTTTTTCATAATTACCCTCCGTAATTAAATAATGATAGAAAACATCTATAATAAAACCCTTATTGGGCTTTATCCAAAGCAATAAGTTCTTTTAAGGCCTCGATACTTGTGCGATATACAATGTCCATATCATGAGCCTGAGGATTAGGAAGTCCCTTTTTAGCTCTTTCCTGATTGGCAACAACAAGAAGAATAGCTCCTGTCCTTGCTCTTAAATAGTCACCTACAATAAAGAGTGTTGAACTCTCCATCTCAGAGCATAAAGCTCCGCATTTTATCCAGGCATCCCATTTGTACAAAAGTTCAGGCCCTACAGGCTTGGTCTCCGGCTCATGCTGTCCAAAGAAAGAGTCCTTGCACTGAGCTACACCTACATGATACCTGGCACCTGTTCTCCTTGCACCTGTAACAAGCGAATTAACCACGTCAAAAGTAGCAACTGCAGGATATTCAATCGGAGCATACTCCTTGGATGTACCCTCTGCCCTGATAGCACCTGATGCAATAACAACGTCACCACCTATGACATCTTCCTGCATTCCACCGGATGTGCCCATACGAATAAAAGTGTCAGCACCACATTTGTGGAGTTCTTCAACACAGATTGCTGTTGAAGCACCTCCGATACCTGTAGAAACTACACTTACTTTTTCTCCGCATAATGTTCCGGTATAAACATTATATTCTCTGTTATACGCAATAAACTCGGGATTATCAAAATATTTGGAAATAGATTCACATCTGCCCGGGTCACCTGTCAAAAGCACATATCTTCCCACATCCCCCGGCTTAACATGTGTATGGTACTGATATCCGGCACCTTCAGTATAATCTACCATTTAGAACACCACCCAATCATAAGAATAAGAAAAGAATTTCACACACAAATCATTTACTAATTAATTATAATTCAAAAATATGCAAAAGTCACTATCATAAAAGACCATCCATAATATGGATAATTATTTGGCCTTTCTCAATGTTTATCTCTTTTATGCAGTCCTTGATGGCCGGAATATATACTTTATCTTCACGGTTTTCTGACGTCATTTCGTATACATCATTGGCCCCCGTCTGAATCACATCCGAAACTTTCCCCAAAATATTGCCATTCTCATCCACTATATCAAGCCCAATAAGGTCTGCACAGTAGAATTCACCGGGATTAAGCTTAAGAGCATCCTTTCTCTCTATTGTAAGTTCACAGCCACGAAACTTCTCAACTTCATTTATATTGTTAAACTCCTTGAACTTAACAATAACAAATTTCTTGAAAAATCTAGCACTCTGAACGTGCAGCTTAATTTCCTCGCCTCTGTTTGTATGAAGTGTCACTTCCTTAAGTTTTTTAAATCTGTTTGGATCTTCTGTTGTGGGAAAAACATTGACTTCACCGGCTAGTCCATGTGTAGATGCAATTACTCCAACCTGAAATCTGTCTGTCATAAATTACCTCCTGCGCTTCTTTTTCTCAGGCTTTGGCGGGTTTTCGGAAAGCCATTTCTCATAGAGGTCAGGCCTTCTCTCCTTAGTTCTTATTATAGACTGTTCCAGTCTCCATTCATCAACTTTTTTATGATCACCTGATAAAAGAATGGCTGGAACCTTTTTACCCATCCACTCTTCTGGTCTTGAATATTGCGGATATTCCAAAAGATTATTGTTAAAACTCTCAGTCATTGCAGATTCATCGTTGTTAAGAACTCCCGGAACAAGTCTTGAAATGGCATCGATCATTACCATCGCCGGAAGTTCTCCTCCTGTGAGAACATAATCTCCGATTGAGACATAATCCGTTACAATTTCTTCAAGAACTCTCTCATCAACGCCTTCATAATGACCACACAGAAAAACAAGGTCCTCTTCACCTGCCAGATCTGCCGCCATCTTCTGGTTAAAAACCTGCCCCTGGGGAGTAACATATATTACACGAGGCATCTTCTTTACCAAACTGCAATCAGCAACTTCATCATCGATATCTGTTTTATTCTCAGTATCGGTTTTATCATCTTCACTGCTTTTTCTTTTTTTGATCTTTTCAACAATTGAAAGATAGCAGTCATAAATAGGCTGAGCCTGCATCAGCATACCTGCTCCGCCACCATATGTATAATCATCAACTTTATGATGTTTTTCATCGTTTGAAAAATCCCTGATATTAACAGCATCAAAGGCTATCAATCCTTTGTTAATTGCCCTTCCCAATATGCTGGTAGAAAGCCCCTGTTCAATCATTTCAGGAAACAATGTCATTATATGAAAGTTCATATGTATTATCCCTAAACGTAAATTGCCGCTTCGAGATGAATTTATGAAAATATTGCATATATTTTGGGCGATTTTTAAGCCACGTAGCTGAGACATCTTGATGGCTCAGCGCAGTGTCCGGCTTAATGAGCACAAAAATATGCAATTATTCATAAATCCATCCGAAGCGGCTCAATTACTTACACTATCTCAACATCAACCTTGATATTTTCTCTGGTGGATGCCGCCTTGACAACAGCTCTTATTGCCTTAGCAATACGACCCTGCTTGCCAATTACCTTGCCCATATCAGATGGTGCAACATGAAGCTCAATTACGATATTACGCCCCTCGGTTTTCTCTGTGACTACAACCTCTGAAGGATTGTCTACAAGAGCCTTGGCGATAACTTCAACTAGTTCTTTCATTGAATACCCCCCGGCATTTATAAGTTTGTTTAGTCAATCATTATTTAATGCCGGCCTGCTTAAGAAGCTTTGCAACAGACTCTGTAGGCTGTGCACCGTTTGAGAGCCACTTCTTTGCAAGTTCTGCGTCAATCTTAACTGTGCTTGGATCTGTGTTAGGATCATATGTTCCGATCTCTTCGATGAACTTACCCTGTACAGGAGCCTTTGAATCAGAAACGATAATTCTGTAGAAAGGAACCTTCTTCTTACCAATTCTCTTTAATCTCATCTTTACTGCCATTTTAAATTTCCTCCATTAAATAAATTAAAAATGAATATTTGTTTTTATATGTATAAAACAGCTGTTAGCTGATAGACATATCAAAATGGGAATCTTCCGCCCTTGAAGCCGCCAAGCCCTCCAAAGCCTCCAAACTTACCAAAGCCCTTCTTGCCACCCATAAGTCCGGGCATCTGCTTCATCATCTTCTGCATCTGCTCAAATTGCTTGATAAATCTGTTAACATCAGCAATATCATTACCGGATCCTTTGGCAATCCTGAACTTTCTCTGAGGATTCATAAGCTTGGGGTTCTTTCTCTCCTCAGGAGTCATCGATAGAACTATTGCCTCCAGTTTGGCAAGCTGCTTCTCATCCGGAAGCATATCGTCACTTATCTTACCCATTCCGGGAAGCATCGACATGATAGAACCAAGGCCGCCCATATTTCTCATGGCTTTCATGCTCTCAAGATACATCTCAAAATCGATCTTGCCCTTCTTCATCTTCTGGGTCATTTCACGATCTTTTTCTATATCTCTTTCAGCATTTGCCTCAACGGCCTTATCTATAAGTGAAAGCACATCTCCCATGCCAAGGATACGGCTTGCCATTCTGTCCGGATAGAACTGCTCAAGGTCAGAAAGCTTCTCACCCATACCCACATAAAGAATGGGTTTGCCGGTAACTGCCTTGGTGGAAAGTGCTGCACCACCTCTTGTATCACCATCCATCTTGGAGAGGATGATCTCATTGATGCCAACCTTTTCATCAAACTCTTCAGCAACATTGACTGCTTCCTGTCCTGTCATAGCATCTACAACAAGAATAGTATGATGAACTGCAATAGCATCCTTAATATCTCTAAGCTCCTTCATCATAGCCTGATCAATCTGGAGTCGTCCGGCTGTATCAAAAATTACTACGTTCATGCCTTTTTCTTTGGCATAATCCATAGCTGAAGTTGCTATCTTTACAGGATTAACATCTGTTCCCATGGAAAAGAAGTCAACTTCCTGTTTTTTGGCGTTAATTTCAAGCTGATCAATAGCCGCAGGTCTGTAAATATCGCAGGCAACGAGAAGCGGTTTTCTGCCTTTTGCCTTAAGCTTGCCTGCAAGCTTGGCTGCGGTTGTTGTCTTACCTGCACCCTGAAGTCCGCACATCATGATTACCGTGATGTACTTGGCATCCTGAAGAGTAAGCTCGGTAGTTTCCGAACCCATAAGCTTTATCATCTCTTCATTAACGATCTTGATAACCATCTGGGCCGGATTAAGACCGTTTAAAACGTCCTCGCCGATAGCCCTCTCCTGCACAGCATTTATGAATTGTTTAACAACCTTGAAGCTGACGTCCGCTTCCAAAAGAGCCATCTTGACTTCTTTCAGAGCAGATTTAACATCCTCCTCAGTGAGAGCACCCTTGCTTCTGAGGTTCTTAAACACATTTTGTAATTTATCTGTAAGACTTTCAAAAGCCATCTGTTAAGTGAGCTCCTCTAATAATCTGTCAGATATGTTTCTGATCTCATTTCTGAGCTTATCATTATCTGTCATCGAATCGGATAATCTGGCCAGTTCCTCAGCAGTTTCCTTGATAGCCTCAAAACGTCTGATCATATGAAGCCTGTCCTCGTATCCCTGCAGAGTGTTGGTGCATCTCTTTATAAGATCATGAACTCCCTGCTTGCTGATACCATTCTCTTCAGCTATCTCCGTCAGTGACATATCATTATAGACAGCTGCCTCATATATTTCCTTTTGATGGTCTGTCAAAAGCTCGCCATAAAAATCATATAACAAGCCCTGCTCTACGATTTTCTTCATATCCGGTCACCTTTAAACACAGTGCTTATAATAACCAAAATAAATACAAGTGTCAAGTATTTTTTCTTGACACTTGTAAAAGCATTATATTTTTACTTCTGACGGAAGCATACCCAGCTGATTTTTAAAGGCCCTGCTAAAGGATGAGTAGTCCTTAAACCCACATTCAAGACATGCGCTGGTGGCAGGCATTCCGCTTATTATCAGATTCCTTGCAAGTATAATTCTCTTTTCCGAGATATACTGATGAATTGAATATCCCGTCTCGTTCTTGAAAATTCTCATCATGTGGTATTTGCTCATATAAAAGCGATCCGCCAAAAGATCTATGGACAAGTCTTTACCAAGATTATCATTGACATAGGTGATGATCTCGATAACCTTTCTGTTATATCTGGCCTCAGGCTTAAATCCAAAGTCCTCAGCTATGCATGCCCTGTTAAAGCTTATGAGGGCTTTGAGCACATCAATTCTGGTTATAAGTTCTCCTGCGTATTCATCTTTTTCATTTCTTATATCTTCTTCAATCTGCAAAAACTGCTCAAAGATAGATGCGCTGCTTTCTCCGGGAAGCCTTACAACGCTGCTTCCTATTTCCTTTGATTTGACAAAAGCATCCATTAGATTGTATTTTTTCAAAAAATCGTCACTAAGATACAGGATTATCCTGTCGTAGACTTCGTCAGAGGTCACTTCCGGCTTGTGAATCAGGAATCTGTTCACAATAACAAAATCAAAGGGCAAAAGCTCATACTCTCGCCCTTCGATATAATACTTTGTTCTGCCGCTAAGGATAAGAACAATCTTATGAAAATCGTGATAATGATATGGGATATCAAGCTTTTCATGGTTCTTTATGTGAAAAAACTTAAAATCCTGATCAAGATAGCCCTTTTGCTCATATGCTCCAAGGGGCAGCGTGGAATCAAAAGAATTGTCCAAAAGCCATCTCCTTACTCAAATAAAAATCAGTAATCCGTAATGCATATATTAAGATCCACGTGGCCATCTATTCCATCAACTTTTCCTGTTGATGAGTACTGCCAAACATTAAAGCGATACGGATAATACATCGGTGTTCCGTAATATGCAACCCAAATGCCGTAATCATCTATATCCTCTGCATCCATAAGAAGAGTAAATGATTTGACATTGCCATAGATCATAGGCTTGTATCCGGCAGATTCAATAATATTGCAAAAAGTCTTAGCAACAAGTTCATAGTCATCGGAAGAAAGTGAATTCGTCCTTGCACTGTCAGAGTCTGCAGATTCTATGTCTATAACAACCGGAAAAGTAATCTTATAGGGTTCAATATTATCAAGGACAAGCTGCGCTTCTTCCTCAGCCTCTTCCCTGTTAAGCGCCTGTGAGTAAATATAAACACCTACTTTAATGCCGTTTTGTGTTGCTCCCTTTATATTGCTCTCAAACATGTCATCCACAAGGAGCTTCCCTTCAGAAGTTCCGCGAAGAGCAACTCTTATAAATGCAAATTCAACTCCGCTGTCAGCAACCTTTTTCCAGTCAATATTACCCTGGAACCTGGAAACATCAATTCCCTTCTGAACATGTACAGATTCGTCGGTTCCCACGTATTGCAGATATCCGTTCTCATCAAGTTCAAAATCAGATTCGGAAAACCCGTGATGTTCAATACTGTCACTGATCGGGAAGAAATAATATCTGCCGTCACTGGCCACCACAATCTGGTCAGGAAAAAGAGCTCTGATAGTGGAAGTTGTACCTTCTCCTGCCTCAAGCTTGCTCTGGATCAGATCCCTGAAAGAGCTTGTTGCTTCCGCTCTTCCCTCAACTTTGGCCTGCTCCACCATCTTGCCGGCTTCAGCTTTTGTATAATATCCTTCACCGGTTATGGTCTCAAGTTCAAGCCTCACAGCTTGTTCCTCTTTCTGGAGACTAGCGTTCTTCAGCAGCAGATATATGCAAAATGACAGAGCCAGAATTGATACCAAACTCAAAATAATTATTGATACTGCATTATGCATATATCGTGTTCCGATACCTCTTTGGTTTGTTCGGGCCATACTTTTTCTCACATTCTCTCGTCAAAATAGCTTTTATAACCTTCTCCGAAAATCTCACTGGCACTGGAAACGATCATAAATGCGTTCGGATCCTCGTCTCTTACAATATCTTCAGCCTGAGGCGATAATCTCTTTCTGATTGCGCACATAATAACCTTTTTCTTTTCCCCACTGTAGGCGCCCTGGGCAAACACATGCGTAACGCCAATATCAAGCTCCTCTAAGAGCCTGGCGGTTATAATGTCCGGCTTGTCTGAAATAATATAAATAAGCTTCGCTCCGTCTCTTCCGTACAGCACAAGGTCAAGAACCGATGAGGTTACCATTACTGAAAGGAAGGAATAAAGAGCTTTTGTAATATCCTGAAATACAATTCCCGCAATTATCAAAACCACCACATCTGTCATAAGATAAAGCATACCGGTTTTGATATGTGGATACTTGATCCTTAATATTTTAATTATAACATCCGTACCGCCACTTGTAGCATGATTCTTAAAAACAAGTCCCATTGCTATGGCGCTTAAAGCGCTGCCTATGGTAACACCCAGAATCATATCATATATCTTAAGCGAAGGAAGATAGCGGCTGCTAAGGTCAGTAACAAACGAAATCACGGTTGTGGCATATATTGTCGATACCGTAAATCGTATTCCGAATTTCCATACTGCCAGAATCAGAATCGGAATATTCATGATATAAAACCACATACCGGTTCCGATTGGTACAAGTCTGTTAAGAACAATCGCTAAACCGGTAACACCTCCCGGAGCTATATCATTCGGATCAATCAAAAGAGCTGTCGCAAACCCATAAATTGCAGCTCCCAATGTGATCATCAGGTATTCCTTAACTCTTTTCTTAACACCTTGTGCGCGATTAATGCTCATAATTAAATATTAGTCCTTACTATTCTTGGTTTATATCCATTTTTGTTAAGAGCATCTATGATCTGCTCTTTATGCTCTGTTCCGAAAGCTTCAAGAGTTATTCGAAGCTCAACAGCAGCATTTCTATTGATGGAAACAAACTGGTTATGCTCCAGTTTGATTACATTTCCGCTTACTTCGGCAATAATGCCTGAAACTCTCGAAAGTTCACCCGGCTTGTCAGGAAGAAGTACGGAGACTGTAAATATTCTGTCTCTCATAATAAGTCCCTGCTGAACAACTGACGACATGGTTATAATATCCATGTTTCCGCCTGAAAGAACGCAGGCAACCTTCTTATCTTTTACGTCAAGCTGCTTTAAAGCTGCAACTGAAAGCAGTCCTGAATTTTCAACAACCATCTTGTGGTTTTCCACCATATCAAGGAAAGAAACAACAAGGTCCTCATCAGGAACAGTAATAATATCATCAATATTCTCAGACAGATATGGGAAGATCAGTTCTCCCGGAGTCTTCACGGCTGTACCGTCTGCAATAGTATTGACAGAAGGAAGCGTAACAACATGTCCTGCCTTTATTGATTCCTGCATACAGTTAGCTCCTGCAGGTTCTACTCCTATTACTTTGATTTTTGGGTTTAAGAGCTTTGCCAGGGTTGAAACACCTGTAGCAAGTCCGCCTCCTCCAATTGGAACAAGGATATAATCAACTGTCGGAAGTTCCTTGATGATCTCCATGGCAATTGTGCCCTGACCTGTTGCCACATCAAGATCGTTGAAAGGATGAACCATTGTATATCCAAATTCTTTTGACAGCTCTACAGCCTTCTCATAAGCTTCGTCATAAACATTTCCGTGAAGTACAACTTCTGCTCCGAGAGCCTTTGTCCTGTTCACCTTTATAAGAGGAGTTGAGGTGGGCATTACGATCGTAGCCTTTACTCCATAACATTTAGCTGCATAGGCAACGCCCTGGGCGTGGTTACCGGCTGAGGCAGTAATGAGTCCTTTTGCTCTCTCCTCATCAGTCAGGGTTGTAATTTTATAATATGCGCCTCTAACCTTATAGGCACCTGTTCTTTGGAGATTCTCAGGCTTAAGATATACCTTGTTGCCGGTTGCACTGCTCCAGTAATCACTGTAAATAAGCTTTGTCTCCAAAGTTACTTTTTTGACATCCTCATAGGCTTCTTCAAATTTTTCCAGGGTCATTTTGCTATCAGACATTGCTCTTTCCTCTCGTTTTTATCAAAAAATTTTTATGATCAAAAACTATATAAACAAAGCGTTTACAAATTCGTCAGAATCAAAACGCTGAAGATCATCGATTCCTTCACCCACGCCAATATACTTGACCGGAATATTCAGTTCCGAAACAATGGCAACAGCAATACCACCTTTAGCTGTTCCGTCAAGTTTTGTCAAAATGATACCGGTAAGATTTGCAGCTTCACCGAATTCCTTGGCCTGGCTAAGTGCATTTTGTCCGGTAGTACCGTCAAGAACAATAAAATTCTCGCGCCAGACATCCGGAAGCTCCTTGTCAATAATCCTGTTCATCTTGGCAAGTTCTTCCATCAGGTTCTTTTTATTGTGAAGCCTTCCGGCTGTATCAACGATCAAAATATCAAGGTTTCGGGCTTTAAAAGCACCTACGGCATCATAGATAACACTTGCGGGGTCTGCCCCTTCTTTTCCCATGATTATAGGTGTTTCTGCTCTGTCAGCCCACTCTTTTAGCTGCTCTGTTGCAGCTGCTCTATATGTGTCCGCCGCAGCAATAAGCACCTTTTTGCCCTGCTTTTTAAAGATTGAAGCAAGCTTCCCCACCGATGTGGTCTTACCCACACCATTTACGCCGATAATAAAGATGATAGTCTTTTTGTTCTCAAAATCGTAAGCGTTCTCATCAGTCTTCATCTGCTCTCTTATATCATCTATAAGAAGCTGTTTGCAGGCAGAAGGTTCCTTTATCTTTTTCTCTTTTACCTGTTCACGAAGTTTGTCCATTATCTTGCTGGTGGCATTTACTCCGATATCCCCCATAATAAGGGTTTCTTCAAGTTCTTCGTAAAAATCATCATCGATACTGGAAAATCCGTTAAAAACGTTATCGATGCCCTTTGCAATATTATCCCTTGTCTTGGAAAGACCTTCCTGGAGACGTGTAAAAAAATTAGCCATTAGTTTGTCAGCTCCTTATCAATAAGGTTAACACTTACAAGAGTTGAAACACCCTTTTCCTGCATTGTAATACCATAAAGCCTGTCAGCACTTTCCATTGTACCACGACGATGCGTAATTACAATAAACTGAGTGCTTGAAAGCTTGTGAAGATACTTGGCAAAGCGCACAACGTTGTTCTCATCAAGAGCCGCCTCAATCTCATCAAGCAGACAAAACGGTGATGGCTTTAAGTTCTGGATAGCAAAAAGAAGTGCAATCGCAGTCAGGGCCTTCTCTCCACCGGACATCTGCATCATATTGACCAGTTTTTTTCCGGGTGGTTGAGCATTGATGCCGATTCCGGCCTCTAATACATCCTCTTCCTCATTGAGTTTGAGACTTCCGTGACCGCCGCCGAACATTTCTTTGAAAACTTTGTCAAACTCAACATTGATCTTGTTGAACTGCTCCACGAACTGTTTTCTCATGGATTCATCAAGGTCTTTGATGATATCTTTAAGCTGCTGCTCAGCTTCGATAAGATCATCATGCTGAGTCTTCATAAAGGTATATCTCTCCATGAGGTTCTTGTAATCCTCTATGGCATTTACGTTGACATCGCCAAGTTTTCTGATAGAGTCCTTTAACGAGTTTGACTCTTTTCTCATGGCAGGAACATCTGTCATATCCTCGTCACGAAGAAGCGCTGCGTCAGCAAGAGTTATCTCATACTCATTCCACATGTAGTTGATCTGAGAATCGATAGTTTCCTGGCATTTTTCTTTCTTGGCAGAAAGTCTGGTAACTTCCTTGTCGAGGCTGGACATCTGCTTATTAAGTTCTTCGGTCTTGCTAAAAAATTCCTTCTGCGAATCGGTAAGGGCAGCCTTCTGATTCTTTTTGTCTTCAAGTTCTTTGCTGCTCTCATCGTGAACATTGGTAGAAGCCTCAATTGTGAGCCTTACCTGTTCAATATCATTTTTGCTCTGTAAAAGAGCTGCCTCATTATCCTTTAAGGATTGCAGTATCTCTTCAAGAGCCTTCTCTTCGTTTTCGATTTCTTCTGTTACACGGTCGATATTAAGCTGCTGGAATTCCTGCTTCTGCGCAATTCTCTCGTACTCAATATCCCACTTGGAGACCTTTTCATTTTCTTTGTCTTCTATCTCATGCAGCCCTTCAAGCTCTTTCTGATATTTCTCAACCTTTTCCGCACAACTCTTCTCGGTACTCTCAGAGTCTGAAAGTGCATTTTGAGCTTGTTCTTTCTCGGATGCAATCTCAGCAATCTTTGCCTCAATCTCGTCATTTTCAGCTTTAAGGTCTGTGTAATTGCCCTTTTGCTCTTCCTGACGGGCCTCTTCATTCTGAACGTTAAGCCTTGCAGTATTCTGCTCGATAAACTTGCCCTGAAGCTCTGTCCTTAATTCCTCAGCAAGAGTTCTGAGGTTGTTTCTCTTTTCCTTAAGTTCTTCTATCTCTTTCTGGATTTCTTCCTGACGGGCGCTGTATTTTTTTACGCTCATCTCAAGTTCATCCATCTCTCTTCTACGGCCGAGAAGATTTGAACTGTTCTTGAAAGCACCACCACTAATGGCTCCTCCCGGAACAAGAAGTTCTCCCTCAAGAGTAACCATTCGAACTGTGTACTTGTATTTTCGGGCAATCTTAACTGCGTTATCAATATTATCAACGGCTACGATCCTGCCCAGCATTGCCTTAGCTACGCTCTTGTACTTAGGATCTGTCTCCACCAGTTCATCCGCCATGCCAAGAACACCTTCTTCCTCAAGTGCCTCTTTGGCCTTAAGTTCAGGCGGATTATCCAAAGATGTAAGGGGAAGGAAGGTTGCTCTTCCTGCCTTGGTATCCTTAAGATATCTGATCATCTTCTTGGCGGTTTCTTCATTGTCGGTGACAATGTTCTGGATATTTCCGCCGAGAGCCACCTCAATTGCAGTCTCATATTTGGGCTTAGTCTTTATGATATCCGCAACAACACCGATGATGCCCTTGGTGTCCTCCTTGCGCTCCATGACCTTCTTGACACTGCCGCCATAGCCCTCGTATCGCTCTGTGATATTGGCAAGAGCAGAAAGATTTGATTTAGCCTGCTGATACAGTTCCGACGTCTTGCGAAGTTCTGTATCTTTCCTGCTCATCTCCTCGCGAATTGAAACAACTTCCTTCTCAGCATCCTTCTGCTTCTTGTTCATTTCGGAAATTTCTGCAGTAATGCGGTCAAACTCGTCTCTGAGCTTCTTGATTGTCTCCTCCTGCTTGGATTCATCAGATCTTGCTCTTACAAGTTTACTGGTAAGCTCAGCTTTTCTGATGTTTACCTGTTCCTTCATGGTATCAAGGGAACTGAGTTTGGACTTTATCGTAGCCCGCAGATTAAGAGTCTCGATAATAGTACTCTTGCACTCTTCAATCTCATCATTTATGTTTGATATCTTAAGCTGAACAGCCTCAAGCTCTTTTCTTGCAGCATTTCTGTCTTCCATGAGAGCCATCGCCTGCTCATCTATTTTTTCCTTGTCGCTTAAGTATTTCTCTTTTTCCTTATTCTTCTCGTCGATCTTGGCCTGCTCATCCTTCTGTCTCACCTTAAAATGAGCATCGTTTGCTGTAGCAGACTTGATCTTCTCGTTTAAAATACCTATCTGGCCTTCAAGTTTTTCTTTCTGTACGGAAGAATCGGTAATCCTAGCTCTTGCATCGTCGATTTCTTTATCAAGCAATTCGATTTTCTGCTGAATGCTCTCGTACTCTTCCTTGGTCTTTTCGTAAGCCTCCTTGGATTCCTCTAAAGAGTTGATAGCAATCTCCAGATTTTTCTCAGCATCCTCGTACTGGGCTTTCTGGTTTTTGTTCTCCAAAAGGAACATGTTCACATCAAGAGTCTTTAATCTCTCGCGAAGTTTAAGGTACTCTTTCGCAACTTCTGACTGTTTCTGTAAAGGTCCTGTCTGCTTTTCAAGCTCAGAAAGGATATCAGAAAGTCTTGTGAGATTTATCTTCTCTTCTTCGAGTTTCTTGATGGCTGTCTCTTTTCTGGACTTAAACTTAACGATACCTGCAGCTTCATCAAACAGATTTCTTCTGTCTTCAGGCTTACTGGAAAGGATCTGGTCGATCTGGCCCTGTCCTATTATGGAATAGCCCTCTTTTCCGATACCTGTATCCATAAACAGTTCATTGACATCCTTAAGTCTGCAGGCTGAGCCATTTATCATATATTCACTTTCACCGGAACGATAAAGTCTGCGGGATACAGTAACTTCATCATAATCAATAGCCAGGGAATGATCTGAATTATCAAGTGTGATGGCAACATAAGCATACCCCAGGGGCTTTCGCAGCTCTGTGCCTGAGAAAATAACATCCTGCATGGATCCGCCACGCAGCTGTTTTATTCGCTGTTCACCAAGAACCCATCTGACCGCATCGGCAACATTACTCTTACCTGAGCCGTTAGGTCCTACGATTCCTGTGATACCATTGTGAAAATCAAACTTTATCTTATTGGCAAAAGACTTAAAGCCATGAACTTCAATACTTTTTAAATACATTTCTTAGTTTTTCTTTAATACAAGAAGAGCCTGATAAGCTGCTTTCTGCTCTGCAGCCTTTTTGGTTTTTCCTGTCCCCTCTCCCAAATTCTTATCTCCAACAAAAACGCGGACCTCAAATATTTTATCATGTTCCGGTCCACTTTCGCCACAAATTTCATATCTTATCTCGCCAAGATTTTCTCCCTGGGCAAGTTCCTGCAGAATAGACTTACTATCGCTAAACATCTGCATACTGTCGGCATTTGTAAGAACGTAGCTGTCAATAAACCTCTTTGACTCGTCGATCCCCCCGTCGAGATAAAGAGCTCCGATTACTGCTTCCATAACATCGGATATGATAGATTCCTTATTTCTGCCTCCTGTGGCTTCTTCTCCTTTTCCAAGCTGAATATATTTTTTTAATTCAACCTGCTCGGAGCAATATGCAAGAGCCGGCTCACATACAAGGGATGCCCTTATCTTAGACATCTCACCTTCCTTTTTATCAGGGTAAGTCTTAAACAGATAAGCACTTGAAATCATCTCAAGAACCGCATCTCCAAGGAACTCAAGCCTCTCATAGTCAGGTCTTTTGTTTATCTTCTGCTCATTGACCTGTGAACTGTGGGTAAAAGCCTGAATCAAAAGATCCTTATTCTTAAATGTATAACCTATTCTATTTTCAAATTCCTGTATTTCCTGCTCAGTCAGCATAATTTACTCCATAATCGCACATAAAATAATCAAATGAAAAAAGGCAGTGAAAATCACTGCCTCATAGTTAAAGAATTATTTTCCTGAAATAGCAGTCTTAAGAAGCTCAACAGCCTCGCCTACTGTTGTAATATTCTCAGCCTTCTCGGGCTCGATCTGAACATCAAACTCGTCCTCAAGTCCCATTATGATCTGGAAAATATCAAGAGAGTCAGCTCCCAGATCCTCTGTAAATGTAGTCTCCAATGTGATCTCCTCAGGATCTACGTTGAGCACGTTTGCGATAACTTCTTTCATCTTCTCAAATTCCATAACATTGCCTTTCTTAATGCACATATTTTCTAAGATTTTATTATTTAACCTTGTGAGATCTTCTCACTTATCTTCTCACTGATCTTCTGCTCAGTGAATATGACACACTGCAGAATAGAGTTCTTAACCTCTGTATCTGTTGCACTTCCGTGGGTCTTAACCACAAGACCTTTAAGTCCCAGCATTGGAGCGCCGCCATACTTGTCCATACTGTAATTACCCAGCGACTTCTTGAGCTCATCCTTGATAAGAAGTGCTCCAATTTTGGTCTTTAAACTGCTCATAAGACTTCCCTTGATGATATGCATCATGGACTTGGCAACACCTTCGTACATCTTAAGGATCACATTACCTGTAAACGCTTCACAGACTATAACATCTGCCCCACCGGCCGGAATATCCCTGGCCTCTATACTTCCAATAAAGTTGATATCGGGACAGTTCTTCAAAAGAGGAAATGTTTCTTTTACAAGAGCATTACCCTTTTCTTCCTCAGCTCCAATATTCACTATCGCAACAGTAGGGTTCTTGATCCCCATAATGTTCTCCATATACACGGAGCCCATCTTGGCAAACTGAACAAGGTGGTTAGACCTCGCATCCACATTCGCACCACAGTCAATAAGAAGTGAATTGCCCTTCTCGGTAGGAATAAGAGGTGCAAGCGGTGCTCTGTCTACGCCCTTAAGCCTTCCTACAATTACCTGACCACCAACAAGTGTGGCTCCGGTTGAACCGGCAGATACATAAGCATCGGCCTCGCCATGATTCACCATGTACATAGCTTTTACAATAGATGAATCTTTCTTGGTTCTGATGGCCATTACAGGTGGCTCAGCCATCTCTATCACTTCTGAAGCATTTACAACCTCGATTCGTTCCTTGTCATACTCATATTTGGAAAGTTCACTTTCTACAACATCACTCTTTCCCACAAGGAAAACCTTAAGGTTGTCAGACTCTTTTACAGCATCAACAGCGCCCTTAACGTTGATAAAAGGAGCGTTGTCTCCGCCCATAGCATCCACTGCCACTCTAACAAGCTCTGACATAATTAATCCCCCGGACTCAATTTTTTGGCTTATTTAAATATACTAGAGTGATATGCAAAAATCAAGGCTTTCCGAAAGTATCGGAAAGCCTCAAATTCCATTGATTATTCAAACTAAAGAGTAGTTCTAAAACTTATCAAGCCTCAGTTTCAACAATGTTCTTCTTATTGTAGTAACCACACTTCTTGCAAACCTGATGAGGCTGCATAAGTGCTCCACAATGACTGCACTTTACAAGAGTTGGAGCTGTCATTTTCCAGTTAGCTCTTCTCTGGTCTCTGTGGCCTTTTGATGACTTATTCTTTGGGCAGATTGACATTTCAGTAACACCTCCTTACCGTATCCGTATAAGAAACTGCCGAAAACAGGCAATTGTTTACGTTTATTCATTAGCATACCTAAGTAGTATATCCATAGGAAAGCCTTTTGTCAACAAGTTTTTTATTATCTGTTGCAATTCTGTGAATACTTCTTCGGAGATATACCTACTGACTTAGTAAAAGCCTTGAGAAAATTACTGTAATCACTGAATCCGCACTTGTCGCACACCTCACTAACACCAATACCTTCAGCCAAAAGAGACTTGGCAATGGAAATCCTTCTCGCCGTCATATATTTGTTGATGGTAGTGCCTGTTGCCGCCTTAAAAATACGGCATATATATGACTCACTGATATAGAAGTGTCTGGCAAGATCGCCAATACTCACAGGATATTGAATGTTATTATTAAGGTATGACAAAATAGCATCAACCTGCTCATTGTATGTTGCAGGCTTCTCGGTTCCTTTGTCTGAACGCTTGTCGTTTATTATGCTGTTGATCATGACAAACAGTTCCGTAAAAGTAGCTCTTTCAAGAAGATCATGCCCATAACCGTTGCTGGTTATGATCTTATTTATAAAATAAAGAAATCTTCCCTGCTGATCCTGAGTCAGACTTAATTTGTGAGAGAAAGTCTTGTCCCTGTCCTGAAAGCAAGCATCAAGATTAGTGGTTTCGCTTGATATCCCGCGCATGTACTCGGGATCTATCATAATAACTATTCTCTCATGGAGCTCCTTGTCAATCTGAGTAAGATAGTGAGAATCATACTGATTGATAAGGAAAAGATCTCCCGGCTCAATATCATATACTTTATTATCGATAAGAAACTGTTTGCCGCCTGATATGGAAAAATACACTTCATAGCAATCATGAATGTGCATTTCCATGGCTTTTTCATCCTTATAAAGATGTGCAACAGCAAAGTACTTATTTTCCATACTTGCTGCCATTGCATCCTTACACGAATTTAATTCCTTCATTTATCACCTTTTGCTGACCCGATCAGCAATCCCTATTTTGTAAATCATTTGCAGAGGGCATATGTATCGCGAGCTATGGCAAGTTCTTCGTTTGTAGGAACTACTAAAAGCTTCACCTTGGAATCAGCTCCTGAAATAAACTTCTCTTCGCCTCTTACCTTGTTGGCTTCTTTATCAAGAGTAGCCCCAAGGAATCCAAGTTTGTCGCAGATAAGTCCGCGTGTAAATCCGCTGTTCTCTCCGACACCTGCTGTAAAGCAGATAGCATCTACTCTACCCATAGCAGCTGTATATGCTCCGATATATTTAACAACTCTGTAAACAAATGTATCAACCGCGCGAATCGCATTCTTATCGCCCTTAAGGTAAGCATCCTCAAGGTCTCTGAAATCGGATGAAAGGTCATTTGAAAGACCAAGTACTCCTGACTTCTTGTTGAGGATATTGGTCACATCCGCAACAGATGCGTTTTCTTTCTTCATGATAAATTCAACAACTGAAGGATCGATATCGCCGGTTCTTGTTCCCATGATAAGACCTTCAAGTGGTGTAAGACCCATTGAAGTGTCTACGCATTTACCACCGTCAACAGCTGAAAGTGAAGCACCGTTTCCAAGATGGCACACAATAAGCTTAAGGTCAGCTGCGTCCTTGCCGAGGATTTCCGCAGCGCGCTTACTTACATAAGAATGGCTTGTTCCGTGGAAACCATATCTTCTGATGCCGTATTTCTCATAATATGAATAATGAAGACCATAGAGGTATGCATATTCAGGCATTGTCTGGTGGAAAGCAGTATCAAATACGGCAACCATAGGAACGCCGGGCATAACCTTCTGGCAGGCTCTGATACCGATAAGGTTTGCAGGATTATGTAAAGGTGCAAGATCGGATACATCCTCAATTGCCTTAAGTACTTCATCGTTAATAACAACAGACTTTGTAAATTTCTCACCGCCGTGAACGATTCGATGTCCGACAGCTCCGATTTCCTCGAGCTTAACAACACCGTTTTCAGCGTTGGTAAGAGCCTCGATAACAAGTTCGATCGCTCTGTTATGATCAGGCATTGGCTCTTCTTTAGTTATCTTATCCTTTCCTACAGGAGTATAAACTATACGGCTGCCGTCAATTCCAATACGCTCGCAGAGACCTTTACAGATAACCCCCTCTGTTTCAGAGTCAATGAGCTGAAATTTCAATGATGAACTTCCACAGTTAATGACTAAAATTTTCATTGCTATCCTCTTTTCACATAGTTTAATTATTATTTTGTACATAACTTGCATTATAATTGTATCAGTGTATAGTTAATTGGCAAGATTAAAATTGTACAAAAATATGATTTTTTTGAAAGCGTTTACATCCGCATGAACACTATAGGTATAATAGCAGAATTTAATCCATTTCACAACGGTCATTTACATTTAATTCAAAAATGCAAAGAACTCCTTAATGCTGATCGTTGTATCGTAGTAATGAGCGGCGACTTTACCCAAAGAGGCGCTCCTTCAATTGTCGATAAATTTACCAGAACCAAAATGGCTCTTAGCTGCGGAGCAGATGTGGTTCTTGAGCTTCCCATCTATTATGCTCTCGGCAGTGCTGAATATTTTGCAAAAGGTGCTGTATCAATACTAAACAGTCTCGGATGCGTTGATTATCTCTGTTTTGGAAGTGAATGTGCAGATGTTTCACATCTGACAGATATAGCCAAAATTCTAAACAGTGAACCTGATCTCTATAGGGCAATTTTGGAAAAAGAGCAAAAAAACGGCTCTTCTTTTGCTGCTGCGAGACAAAAAGCTCTTTTTTCATATCTCGACGAGGAAAAAATATCTTATCAGGATACCGTATTATCCTCTCCCAACAATATTCTTGGTATAGAGTATATAAGAGCACTTCTTGATATAAACAGTTCCATAAAACCCTTTACGATAAAAAGAGAAGGCGAGGAATATCATTCACAGGAACTTTCTCCTCTTTCAAGCGCCAGTGCCATTCGTACAAAGCTTCTTGAGTCAGAGGGTGCTTCATCCATCTCTTTTTCCGTTCCTTCACCTTGTCTTTGTCTGCTGAAAGACTATCAGGGCAGTTTTGCCAAAAGTAATGACCTGTCTGCAGCTCTGTTATACAAACTCATTATGGAACAGAGAAACGGCTACACTAAATTCATGGATGTAAGTGAAGATCTTTCCAACAAGATTTCCTGCGCCCTTAAGGACTATAAAGACTTTGAATCTTTTTGTGATCGATTAAAGACAAAAGATCTTGCCCATTCCAGGATTTCCAGGGTCTTATGCCATATTCTCCTTGATATTACAGCATCTAACATGGACGAATACAAAAAGGATGGCTATACCGGCTACGCAAGGATACTGGGGATGAATAAAGCCTCTTCGGAGCTTGTAAAAATAATGCGCAAATCTTCAACCATCCCTGTTATCGGCAATCTGAAAGAAGCGAATACTGCCTTTGAAAAGGATCTGCCAAAGAGACTTTTTGACGAAACGCTTACAGCAAGCATGCTTTGCTTTTCATTGTTCAAAAATACCATTTTAAATGAGTACAGACTCCCTCTGATAATCCAATGATTATTTTGCGCAGTTTCGTATAATTCTTTATGCTAATTTAAGACTTTTACCATTCTAGTCGGATTGAAGTTAGTTTTTTGACGTGATAACATAATTATGTATAGGCAAAAGATTCATCTTCGGAGGAACTAAATGGGACTTGTAAAGCTTGAAAAAGGTCAAATTCTCCATAAAGCAGGCTCAGATACAGTTGACAGTATAGAAGTCATAGTTAAGGGTAGTATCGTTATTTCAAACGAATACACTTCAATTACAATGGAAGTCGGCAGTATCATTGGTGTCCCGGAAACTCCCGGAAATCCCTATATATATAATTGTGAGGCTAAAGAAGAAACTACAGTCTATACATATCCCTACAACAGCGAGAGCGATATTCCTCTTGTAATAAAGTCAAATCCAAAAATCGCGCCAATCCTTGCTTCTCAGATGATAGACGGCGCTGCAAAATGCTGCGCTGCATATGAAAAAGAGTTTGAGGAAGCGCAGGCCGAATACGACAAAATCATCTCTGATTATGAAAATTACCCCGATCTTTGCATCAAAGTCGGAGAAACTCATAAAGACTTCCCTGAAATAAATGAGATAATTGCGCCTGAGAAAAGCCCTGAAATAAATGACTGGAGCTTTGATTTTATCCGCTCTCTTAAAGCAAATGACGCTGCTCTCAAAAAAGGCTTTTATGCACTTGGAATGGATATATGCGTAGGTATGATCATGAGCGGATACACTTATATCCATCAAATATCAAGCGCTTCCCAGTTGCTTATGGAATACAGAAAAGCTCTTAAGCAGAAAACTTCCGGTTTTACTACTACCATGAAGGTTATTTATGCCAGATTAAACGATCTGGAAAATTCAGAAGCCGGCGGAGAAAGCGTAGTTACTGTTGTAAATGCCCTCAGTACCATCCTGCTCTACTCGGAAGTATCACCTGAAGTTGCCACCAAATTTGAAAATGAGCTTTCCGAATTTAAAAGTAACAATAACAGATATGATTCCTCTGATGAAGCAAGAGCACTGCGGCGAAACATCTCCTCATCTTTTTATAACGTATATACTTCGGCATTTTTAAAGAGCCTTACTGACACCAATATCCCGATGGAAGTAAGAATGTTCTTTATGTTCGGTTTTGTTGATGAAGAACTGGCAGGAGATAAAAATACAACAACTCTGTATAACATGGCTAAGGCTTATACCCCTGATCCGGAGGGAAAAGTACTCACGATATATGAGTGGCTCTTAAAAATCTATAATCTGAAGGTTGACCCTTCAAAAAATGAATTTGATCAGGATTATCCCTCATATCTTCGCGAGCAGAAAGTAAGCGGCAGTATAAGCGAAGCTCAGATGGATCTTATGATGAATGATCCGATCAGCAGACTGACCTTTGAGATAAAAAATCTATTTTCTCTGGGAAACAGAATGACGTTTGGCCGCATATCATCATTTGTCCCTGTTTTTGACAGCCAGAATGTATTAAGACCACTTGATATGTCTTACCAGACATATGCAAAAGTTCATGGCTACTACGACATGATAAAATCAGTAGACTACGGTGTGTTCTGCAGATCTGCCCTCTATTCAAATGTTGATATAGGTGTACCTCAGCTCCACTATTCAGATGACATTGATCCTTATATGATTCTTTTCCCAAACGTTGGAAGCCGCGGATCCCTTTGGCAGGAAATTGAGGGCAAAAACAGAAGAACTCCCGCACGAATGATCATATCCATCTTCAACACAGAGAATACCGAAGAATGCATGATAAAGCTCTTTGGTGAATTCAGATGGGAAATGTGCAAAACCGAGCAGGGTGTTCACTGGAATGATGTGACAGATCCTTCCCTTACGTCAATGTATTGCGATTACCTGCAGTTTTATAAAAAGAACCCTGCTCTTTCATCTGACAACAAGGAAAAACTCAGGACTGATTTGAAAAAATACAACAATAACTACAAGAACGTTTTTATAGCAGACTATCTCGCCTATGTAAAATTTGAGGCAGCAAGCTCCCCAAGGCTCAACAAGATTGCCAGAGAAATTCTCTTTACCTTCTGTCCTTTTGCAAAAGAGCTTCGTGAAAAGATTGCTGATAATCCTCAGTACACAGAACTTATAAATCACTACAACACAAGGATTGCAAATCAGCAAAAGCCGCTGTCAAACATTATACTAAGGCTTCAAAAAGAAGATATTCCTATACCCGAAGTAATTTCAAATCAATACAATTTCCTGAAAAAATAAGAGGAATCCATGTGATATGTACCCTCCTTGCCTGGTTTCTTGGTAAAGGGAGTACATATCAATAAGGATTCCTCTTATTTTGTATCAAAACAGCCTTGTGTTAATCAGTATATATCTTGCGAAGGTCAAACTATTTTTAGCATGCAGCATATATTTTCTCGATATGCTCTCTTGCTGCTACCGCATTATCCGGTTTAGTGTCTTCCAAAGTAGCATGGATAAACGGCTTATACTCTTTTGCAAATTTGCATACGGATGTATAGTCCATTTCGCCAAGTCCACAAGCCATACTCTTCACCGCATCTCCCTGAACAACGCAGTCCTTAAGGTGTATCATGCAGATTTCTCTTTTAAGAAGGTCCATGGCTTCTTCAAATACTTCTTCTCTCCTGTCATAGTTGTCTGTCCAAAGAAGATTTACCGGGTCAAAAATGATCTGAAGGTTTGGAGATGAGATTCTGTCGAGAACCTGCCTTGCCCTTTGGGGACTGTAAACTATATGCCTGTATACAGGTTCGATAGCTACAATGACACCCATCTTTTCAGCATAGTCCACAACAGGTCTTAGATTATTTATAAATGTATCCAGAGCCTCTTTTGAATGACAAGCCTCTTTATCATAATGGTAATCCGTATTTGGAGCACCGGTTTCAGTCCCCACCATACCTGCTCCCATAAGCGATGCATAGCGAATATGAGCCATATACTTGTCCTGATTGGCTTTTAAAGCCTTCTCATCAGGTGTTGCAAGGTTAAGATAGCAGCCAAGTACCGCCACATCAAGATCAGCTCTCCTGAAAGCATCTCTCATGTACATTGCATATCCCGGTGTCAGAGCATCGGTATCTGCTGTAAATCCGGGCACCTTTGAGAGTGCAATATGTGTGCAGCTAAATCCCTGTCTTTTTATCTCCTGTAGTCTCTCCTCAAAAGGAAGCTCTACTGTATCATGAAATCTGATTCCAATTTGCATATAGGTTATCTCTCCCTTACATAATATTAGTTTTTCACATATTTATTATCCTAAACATCCACTGCAATAACAAGGAAAAAAAGCTACGAAATCTGTCATTTTCGACCGATTAAAAACCCTCCGGATCCAAAAATCCGGAGGGCATATATAAATAGCTAAATTAAAAGCAATCCCATTTACATGTTGATAAACTGCTTAGTACTCTCATTGAGCTTGTCAGTTACATCATTATTGGTATCCATTGCTGAACTGATACCGGAAATCTCATCAACAATATACTGTGAGCTCTCAGCAGACTGGCTGATTGCCTTTGTTGACTCCTGAACAGATTCCGAAATAGATGTTACAGAATCTGACATTTCTCCCATTATTTCGTTTAGATTCTGAGTCTGCTCAGAAATTCCATCAAGCATCTCATTGATGATCTTGGCTGTCTCTTCGTACTTCTCACCGGTTCCTACATAGGAATCATAATCAGCAAGAACTGTGGTATTGATAAACTCAAGCACCTGCATGGCGTTATCTGCAAGAGTCTTAACAGCCTCTGTAACCTCATTACTGATAACCTGGATATTTCCGGCAGTCTGGCGTGAATTATCTGCCAGTGAACTGATCTCCTCAGCAACTACAGAGAATCCCTTTCCTGCTTCTCCTGCTCTTGCTGCCTCGATAGAAGCATTTAAAGCAAGAAGGTTTGTCTGCGATGCAATATCAAGGATAACCTTCGTAAGTTCATTGATCTGAGCAACCTTTTCACTATCCTTAACAGACTGTTCCAATACTCCTGAGAGTTCTTCCATTCTGGCTCCGGTATTATCCTTCTTGTTCTGTGCAGCATTCTTGATCTCAATAGCCTCAGCCCTGATTTCTTCTGCTTTAGCAGTACCATCTTCTACGCCGGCGCTGATGCTGTCAGTAGCAGATTTAACTTCTTCAAGCTTTTCGTTCATAACATCTGCTGTTTCGGATACATTCTGCATGCTGGCAGAAAGTTCTTCCAAAGCAGCTGATGTATTGGTAATATTGTCACTGGCAAGCTGGATCTGGTTTGTCATGTTTTCAGAGGATTCTGTAAGTGTTACAGTTCCATCCTTAACATTTTTGAGTATCCCCTGCAGAGTTTCGATGAAATGGTTAAATCCGTTTTTGATAAGTACAAGCTCTGATGAAGTCTTTGTCTTTACTCTGACTGTCAGATCGCCCTTATGGTCTTGAATATCACTTATGATATCATCAATTTCACCTGCAATACTCTTAACCTTCTTACCGATGAGCTTGTAATTGATATACAGGAAAGCAATAATCGCAAGAATATAAACCAACATCAGAATATTAACCAGCGAAACTGCACTATTGGCTATTCCCATCATAGTATTATGAGAATCAACTTCAACCGCAGCAACCTCCTGGTTTAAAATGCTCAGGGCATCCTTCATATTTGCAAGCTGTGTAGAACATTCTGCAAAGACAACCTGTACAATAGTATCAGTATCATCTTTGGGTGCAGCTTCTATAACCTTCTGATAACCGGTTTTGTATTCTGCATAATTTGATTCCAGGATCTTTACCTGTTCAAGTGCCTCGCTTCCCGGTGTGGATATCATACGGAAAAAGTCCCCGATACCGGCAAGAGATTCATCCATTTCTGTCAGGCATGTCTGCATCTCAGGTACTTTTGTCTCAATCTGCCCCAATCCTTTAATAGTATCAAACATGGCAGCCATAGCAAAACCATCGTTATCAATAATACGCATGTCAACTTCAAAAACACGCATATCATCCATTACGGCTTCCACATTTCCGGAAATTGTAACAGACTGCTTTGTAATATTCATCATCTGCGTTGTCACAACAGCGATAGATATTACAAACAGAATAAGCAGTGCCAGATAAGACAATGCACTCATACCTGACACTGTTTTGAAAATTGGAATTCTTTCGGAATCATTCTTTTTATTAGCCATTTCTATTCTCCTTTTATATAAATAATAAGGACAAATTGTACATAACTAATTTTATCGTTTTTCCGTGCCAATGTATTCATTTTTATGCTTTTTTAATAAAAAAAATTGCATTTTTATTATTAGCTTTTCCAGCGTAGCAAAACATGCCACAAAGAGCTCCTGTAAACCTTTTTCCGCGTTTTAATCCCTCATCGCAGAGGTAATAAACGTTATCAAGGCTTGTAAAAAGAATATCCGAAGTACCATCATTTTTTTCATAAATATCTTCAAGTTCACAATAGTAAAAGGACCTTTTCAGGAAGTGAGTATCCATCGTAAGTTTCAGGTATTTTGTATTTTCCGAAAAAGATATTTCCTGCTCCATTATGTCATCATCATCGCCTATGTGCTGATTCAAAAATATATATGTTTTCCCGTCTTTATTCTTAAGTCCGAAAAGAAGATATGTACTCTCATCATAATAACCGGTTATTCCGGCACTTTGCCCCTCTTCCAGTTCAGGGATTTCAAGATAGACTGAATATATTTCAGAAAATGATGTCTGTCTTGTGAGGGCCAGATTTTTTGCTTTTATTGATGAAAAGCTCTCTCTGCTTCCTTTTATTTCAAATCGCCTGAATGCATCGTTATCTGAGCAAACAATATCACCTTCTTTTAAAGAGCGTGTTGTCATGTAGTCAAAAGGAAGAGAGCAAGGCGAAATCTTTACATGACAGGAGTCATTTTCAGTCTCAGGATAGGGCTTTATCTGCATACAGGAAGGTCCCTTAAGGGAATTGACAATTGGCCATCCATCCGCAGTCCAGGTAACAGGGTCAAGAGCAGTCTCTCTTCCCAAAATGCTGTATTCATCGCCAATTTGCCTGCCACACAGATACACCATGTACCATCTGCCGTCAGGTGTTTCCACCAGATCTCCGTGTCCGCATCTTTGAATAGTTGCTCCCTCATCATTTTGTCTCATTATTGGGTTATAGGGACAGGGCTCATAAACGCCCATCAGCTCTTTGCTTCTTGCCACAGTTACTCTGTGCCCCTCTCCTGTGCCGCCCTCTGCCTGTAAGAGGTAATAATATCCGTCTTTTTTGTAGATATGCGGCCCTTCCGGCGCTCTTTTATTACTTCCGTAGTAAAGGAGTTTTGCATCGGATATCTTTTTTGTGCCGGTCTTATCAAGCTCAAATATCCTTGCGCCCCTGTTCAGGAGCATATAACGCCTTCCGTCATCATCATTAAAAAGTCCGGGATCTATTCCATCTTCATCAATGAAAACAGGTTCGGAGTAAGGGCCTTCAGGTTTATCCGAATACACAACCATCTGCCTTCTGAAAACCGTGCCCGTATCATTTAATCTGTATGTGGCGGCAATGTAAAATTTACCTTCATAGTAGGAAATATCCGGAGCCCAGTAGCCTCTTCCCCCTTCCAGATCATCAAGATACGCCCACCTGGGATTTGTGATTGCGTGACCTATTATCTCCCAGTGCACAAGGTCTTTTGAGTGTGATATCGGGATACAGGGAAAAAAGATGAAGGATGAATTTACCATGTAGTAATCATCACCCACACGGCATATGGAAGGGTCAGGGAAAAAGCCGCATCTTATCGGATTTCGGTAAAAGTCTTCATAGGGATGTTTGTACTTTTCCTCAAGAAACTCTTCTATACTCTCGTATCCATGCTCTTTTTCCAAAAGATCATCTATTTGCAAAGAAGCTTTACATTCAAAAGACTCTAAGATTTCTTTGATCTTTTGCTTACTTTCTTTGTCATCTTTTGCAAGGATCATCAAATGCACAATATCCCAGGGTGTCACAAGGTCTTCGTCTCCCTGGAGCGGATCCAGACCACACCTGTCTGTAAGATACTTAAACATTTCACAGTTTCCTGAGACAGCCGCATAGTGCAGAGCTGTCCTATGCTTTTTAGCAAATTCATTGAGGCTCGATCTCGAGTACTCAACAATCCATTTAACCAGTTCAAAATCCCCTGTAATTGCCGCTTCATATATGGAAATGCTTCCTACATCCATGTTACTCTCCTCATACGTTCCTATAGTTTTACAGCTCTGTGGTTTTTACATAATAAAAGTCCGCAAAGCCGGCATCTTTGCATTCAGAATTACTTCCCAGTGCATAGATTCCGATTTTCGCGCCAACCCATGTATGATCAGATGGTGTGTAACTTATACCGGTGTCCATATACTCACCGTTTCCAAACTTTACAAATACTTTCAGGTGCGGATTCTCGCCGGTAAGAGGTTTGTAAACGTTTTGGAAATACAGCTTTTCGGAATCGGTTTTTTCTTTTTCCGGAAGATCAAAAATCATCTTCCAGGTTATGTCTGATATACTCTCACAGCTAAAGTCCGCACCATAATACTCCGCTATATTACAGGAACTTATTACTGTTTCTTTTTTATCATGATCGCCACCGGAAGACTCACAGACCTTTAAGGAAAAAGAGCCTTCTAAAGCCTTCTCAATGAAAGCTGTAATGTACTGTCCGCCAGTCATAACAACTCCGGCTCTTTCACCGTCCCGAAGCCCTTTGGCACTCATTTTTATTTCCGTTTCAAACACAGGGAAAATAAGTTTCTGAGTAAGTACATTTGAGCTGTTCCAAATAATGGGCCTCTCATCTTTAGAAGTATTTAGTGCATAAAGCCTTATTCCACCCTTAGTATCCTCTGCGCACAGTGCATCTGAATTTCTGTTATTTAAACATTCATGCTCCGGGATACCGGAACAAAATGACTCATTATGGTTTCCAAGCCACTGCCACAAAAGGCCGTATTTCCCATTTTCAAAATAATCAGAGGCTTCAAGACATGCAGGCTCTTTACTTTCATATCCGGTGTTTGGTTTTTCCATTTCAAAAGCCGGCTCTCCCCATCCTTCGCAAGATGCATTTACACCAATTACAGGCCAGCCGTCGTTCCATTTTACTGGCTGCAGATGGCATATCCTTCCATAAAGACCTCTGTCCTGAAAATGAATGAACCATTCGTCGCCATTTACAGTATCCACAAGACCGCCCTGGTGAGGACCGTTTATCACTGTATTTCCGGTGTCCATGATCTTTTTAATCTCAAAAGGCCCGTGAATGTCCTTTGAACGCAGCGCCACCTGATAGCCGTCCTTTACTCCTCCTGCCGGTGCAAGAATGTAGTAATAGCCATCTCTTTTGTAAACCTTTGGACCTTCTATTGTGAGAGCCTCGTGTTTTGGATCATTACCGTTAAATATAAAATGATCCTCAGATAATACAGAAAGACCGTCAGGACTGATTTCAAAAATACCAAGTATACTCTTGAAACCTATTCTGCTCTTGGCATAACCGTGGATAACATAAGCCCTGCCATCATCATCCCAAAAAGGGCATGGATCTATAAGTCCTTTGCCCTCAAGAATACATACCGGCTCATCCCACTTGCCCAAAGGATCTTTTGTCTTTACCACGTAATATCCTTCATCAGGCATTCCGTAAAAGATGTAAAATACTCCCTCATGATACCTTATAGCAGGAGCCCATACTCCCTCAGAGTGCCTTGGAATATTAAATCTCTCCTCTTTGATATTTTTAAGGGCATAATTTACAAGCTTCCAATTGACAAGATCCTTTGATGTTAAAATCGGAAGCCCCGGTGTATAGTTAAAACTGCTTGCAGTCAAATAATATGTATCATCAACCCTGATAACATCAGGATCGGAATAATCAGCAAAAAGAATTGGATTTCTGTATTTTCCATTCCCCTGATCTGAAAAACGCATAAAAAAGCCTCCATTCATATTCCGAAAAATTTTTGTTGTAATTTGCTTGTCAACCACTATATGAGCAGACACAAATGAAAATCATCCATTAGTTTCAATCTCTGTGGATTTTGATACCTGATACTCGTCGGCAATCAAACTCGAATATGTCTCATCCAGTTGTGAAAGTCCCTTTGCGATCATACCTGCATAGAGCATGGCTCCCTCGTATTTCAGGTGTGAATTGTCAGTCTTTCCCTCCGGAGCCCAGCTTGCTTCCCCCGGTAAAAGATTCATATAATACTTCTTTGAAGCCTCATCACCGGTTTGTGTAAGAAACTCCCTACTCATTGTATAGAGGTCAACCACAGGAACGTTGAATTTTACAGCCGCTTCTTTCATACCGGCCACATACTCTTCATGCCCTGACTTCTTCAGATTTCCGTTTTCGTCAAACAAACGTCTTTCCACGGATGTGATAAACAGTGGAAAAGCTTTCTTATTTCGAGCAGCATTTACAAACTTTCCAAGATTTGTAATGAATTCTCCGTGAGGATCGGTATATCTTGAAGGATCATTTATCTTCTCATCATTGTGTCCAAACTGGATAAAAAGAAAATCTCCCTTTGTAATCTCATCATAAATAGTTGCCAGTCTGCTCTCATCAATAAAGCTTTTAGTACTTCTTCCGTTTACTGCATGATTGTATATGACAACATCGCTTGCGCAATATCTGTCAAAGGCCTGTGCTATACCTGTCTGAGGATATGTGGCAAATTTATTACAGGCAACCGTTGAGTCTCCTGCCCAAAATATATGTCTCATTGCTTTTCTCCTTTAAAAAAAGAGGAACCCGAAGTTCCTCTTTTTAAAACTAATGTAATTATTACTCTTTAACAGCTCCCACGTTAACACCCTGTACAAAGTATTTCTGAAGGAATGGATATGCTGCCATGAAAGGAAGAATAGCGCACACAATAGCTGCATAATAAAGAGTATTCTGTGATACCTTATAAGCTGTTGTAGGCGTATCACCATCCATGATCATAACTCTAAGCTTATACTGGAAGTTTACGTGATCAGGGTTTGTGATATAAATCTGAACTGTGCTGTAATCATTCCAAACAGTAACCGCATACATAAGACCGATAGATGCAAGAGCGGCTTTGGAAAGCGGAAGCACGATCTTGAAGAAAATTCCCATTGGGCTGCAACCGTCAATCTTGGCTGCTTCGAAAAGAGATCCAGGAATTCCTTCGAAGAAGTTCTTCATAAGTACCAGGTTATAAACGTTCATACCGTGCTTGATAACAAGTATCCAAATTGTATCTACAAGATGAAGCTGCTTCATAACAAGGTATTCAGGAATCATACCACCACTGAAGATCATAGTGAAAAGTAAGAAGAATGATAATGCATTTCTTCCGGGCATTTCTTCCTGGGTAAGAACATAACCACCAAGTGTTGAAAGAATAAGACCAAGAGCTGTTCCCAAAAGAGTTGTGACAACTGAGTTAAGAAATGGTCTGTAAAGTCTTACTGTTGTAAAAATTGTAAGGTATCCGTTAAGGGTAAAGTCCTCAGGCCAAAATCTAAACTGGTAAACACCAACTGCATTGAAAGAGTCAACGACAACCTTCCAAATAGGAATAAGAACTATTAAAGCAATGATAACGAATACAACATAGTTTACTATGTCAAATACATGTACTTTTTTCTTTTTTGCTTTTGCCTGTAGCATAGCTGCATTTGCCTGTGCCATAATGTTCCCTCCTTAAATAATTCCGCGTCCACGAATTCTCTTACTAGCGTAATTACAGATAAGAACCAGTGCGCAGCCAACCAGGGACTTAAACAGACCCACGGCAGTGGTATAACCATAGTCCGGTATCGCAGTAAGGAATGTCTGACGATAGATATATGTTGAAATTACATCGGAAACATCAAATACACGGTTGTTATATAATACAAATACTGATTCGAAAAGATTAAGAACCTTTGCAAGGTTAAGGATCAGTACGATAATTACCGTATTCATAAGAGCAGGTACTGTAACATACCAGATTTTCTGAAGTCTTGAAGCGCCATCGATATCAGCTGCTTCATAAAGCTCAGGATTGATACCTGATAAAGTAGCAAGGAAAATAACGGTTCCCCAACCTGTCTCTTTCCATATATTGATCAAGTAGAAAATTGGTCTCCACATCGCTTTTGTATGCAGGAAATCAATACTCTGACTAAGTATTCCCCATGACTTAAGTGTTTCATTTACAAAACCTGTTGATGATTTTGACAGGAATAACTGGAAAATAGCAGCTACAACTGCCCATGACATGAAGTGAGGCAGGTAGATAATTGTTTGTAACGATTTCTTTGCAAATAGATTATGCATCTCATTAAGAAAAACAGAAACCAAAACTGATGTAAAGGTTGTAATCAAAAGTTTAGTAATAGAAATCTGTAATGTGTTACTAAATGCGGTCCAGAACTCCTTTTTGGCAAACATTGTCTCGAAATTCTTAAGACCTACCCATGAAATGTTCCTAAGCTTATACTCATAGAACGCGTAGCGCACACCAAGCATTGGCCAGTAATAAATAATAATAACAAAGACGAGTACCGGTAAGAACATAACGTAGTACCCAAGATTATTCTTTATACGTGTGCCAAGGGGTTTCTTGTTGATAGGAGCGCCAGTGGATGTAGTAGCAACATTTTGTTTCTTACTCATAGCATCCTCTTCCTTTCAAAATAGCGTTTACAGTTCAACTATATTATATCAAATTGAGCTGAATTTTTCTCAAAAAAATCCCACCCCATAAAAGCTTATCTACCCTTTTGGGGTGGGAAAATAGTCATTAAATCTTAAGTATCCTGAAATTACTGAGCGTTGAGTTCTTCAACGATCTGAGCTGAAAGGTCACCGAGCTCAGCTTTGTACTGCTCGATTGCCTCTTCAGGTGTAATTTCGCCTGTTACAGCCTGGTTCATAAGAGTTGTCTTAAGCTCTACAAAAGCTGCCTCGTTCTCTGTAAGAGTTGGGCAAGAAGCTGCTGCAGGAGCATCTACACAGTTCTCTGTGAAGAACTTGTTACCAGCCTGTACAAGCTCATCGTTATCAACGAATCCGTTTGTAAGAGGAGCAATTACAAGTACTGGATCAAGGTGATTCTTCTTCCAGATAGAGTTAGGATCGTTAGGAGCCTGCTTAAGGTGGAACTCACCCTCTGCGTACTCATAATCCTTCTTCTTCTCAGGATCATCAGCATTTGTTGAGAATGACTCAGCCTTTGTTGACCAGTGAACATCCTCTGCACCATATGTCCAAAGTGTCTGTACTCTGTCGCCATCAAGCATTGTCTCAAGAAGTGCATCAAAGATAGCCTGCTCACGAGCATTTGAACCATCCTGGTCGTCTGTGATTACCCATACAGGAGCTTCTCTGTTGATGTAGCCGCCCCAAGTATCCTTGATCTCCTGGATAGGTGCAAGCTGAACGAGTCTGTTATCACCAAGTTCGTTATCAACTTCCTGTTTCTCCATGTTTGTTGTAAGTGTTCTAAGCCATGTACCAGCCCAGTATGTGAATACGCCTTCTGATGTTGACTGATCGTTTGAGAAGAACTTCTCACGAGCCTGCTTTGTACCAGCTTCCTCTGTATCAGGATCGATAACGCCATCAGCGTAGCCCTGTGCAAGTCTTGCAAGTGCATCGATAGTTGCCTGCTCTGTGAATCCGTCTACCCAAACACCATCTTTCTGATAGAATGAAGGATATGCGCCCTGCCAGAACTCAGGCATGTAGTTGATGTAAGGAGCCTCATCAAGCTTACCATAGCCTGCTGCGATAACGCCGTATGTTCCTGACTCCTTCTCTGAGAATGCCTTAAGCATTGCATAATAGTCATCGAAAGTCTTGATATCCTCAATCTTCATTCCAGCTGCATCAAGCCATGACTGCTTAACATAAGTAACACATCCGTTACCGTATGTAGGAGCAAATCCATAAAGGTGACCTTCGCTGTCCTTCATGTTCTCGTTAACTGAAGGAAGTGTTACGCGAGACTGGAACTCTGCATTAGCATAAGCATCAGCCATGTCCCAAAGGAGACCTGTTGTCTGATACTGTCTAAGCATTGTAGCGCTCATGATAAGAGCATCAGGATAATCAGGATCACCAGGTGCGCCTGTTGTAAGAAGACGTGATACAGTTCCTGAATAATCTGAGTGATCAAGCTGGTTGATGTTAAGTGTGATAGGATGTCCGAGCTTCTCGGAAACAGCCTCTTCCCACTGTGCCTTGAAAGCATCCTGGCCACTCTCAACAGTTGCTGTAAGAGTACCGTCAACTACGATGTTGAGTGTCTCAAGTGTGTAGCTCTCATCAGCTGCTGCAGCTGTATCAGACTCAGTTGTTGTAGCTGTAGCGTCAGATGATGTTGTGTCAGCAGCCTGAGTGTCTGATGCGTCTGTTGTAGCTGTAGTATCAGCGGATGTTGATCCACAAGCTGCAAGAGAAGCCACCATAGCCGTTGACAGGATTAGTGATAAAACCTTCTTTTTCATTTAAATGTTCCTCCCAGTTTTATAATCTTGGTTTGAAAATAAAATGTAAGCGTTTTCACTTGCTTATGTACGTACTTTATCATGTATTGAAAACCTTTGCAAGCATGAATTTTGTAGGATTTGTAACAAAGTTGTTCACTTTTTTCGCGAAGTACCGATTTTACTGGATTTCCGAAAGTGCTTACATGTGAATTTTTTACATAAAATTTTTATAAACAACTATTTTGGTAAAAAAATGAGTTGTATTTTTGCACAATTTTCAAATAAAATATCGCATCGAGTTGTGCATATTTCACTTTTCATTTAAAAACATTCGTCAAATAAATGCTTCTTATAATCAAAAAATGCTGTCCATTTTATATCATTTGATGATTTCACATTAACATCCGCATCTGAAATAAGCTTACATATATTACAAACGAAATCAGCCTTTCATGCATACTTTCAGCGAATGTAAGCGCTTATAAAGTAACGCCTCTCTTCCATATTGCCATATCATGAAATCCTGCTTCTTCACTCTTTAATTTTTCGCCTGAAGCAGTGCGAAGTATCTTGTCAAAAAGCTCAACCGTTAGCTCCTCAAAGGTTCTTCCTTCAAGAATCTGTCCTGCCCTGAAATCTATCCAGTTGCTCTTTTTATCTGCGATAGTATTATTTGAAGCTATTTTCATGGTAGGCACTGGACACGCAAAAGGTGTTCCCCTTCCTGTGGTGAACAGTACTATCTGTGCGCCTGCACTTGCCAAAGCCGTGGCAGCACAAAGATCATTTCCCGGAGCGCACAAAAGATTGAGACCGGATACATCAGTCTTTTCACCGTATTCCATGACGTTCATAACAGGATATCCGCCAGACTTCTGTGTACAGCCAAGAGATTTGTCCTCCAGTGTGGTAATTCCTCCCGCCTTGTTTCCCGGTGAAGGATTCTCATAGATCGGCTCGCCCTGTTTGGTGAAATACTCCTTAAAGCCGTTGATCATGCTTACAGTGTCGTCAAATGTAGCCTTGTCCTTACATCTGTTCATAAGAATAGTCTCTGCACCAAACATCTCCGGAACCTCTGTAAGAATAGATGTTCCGCCATATTCGATTATTCTGTCGGAGATTCTTCCAACCAGCGGATTAGCTGTGATTCCTGAAAATCCGTCGCTGCCTCCGCATTTAAGACCTATGATGAGCTTGGAGCAATCAATATCCTGTCTCTCATCCTTTGAAGCTGTTTCTATTATTTCTTTTAACAGCTTAAGGCCGTCTTCCATTTCATCATCTGATTGCTGACAAACAAGAAACTTTACTCTCGATTCATCAACATCACCTATATACGGCTTTAAAACATCAATGTTGCTGTTCTCGCAGCCAAGTCCGAGAACAAGCACGCCCCCGGCATTGGGATGATTTATAAGATCTGAAAGTATTGTTCTTGTATGTTCCTGATCGTCTCCGGTCTGAGAGCATCCATAGTTATGTGTAAAAGCAACTACTTCATCAACGCTTCCCTTTACATACTCATTGGCTTTTTTTGCCAGAGCTGTAGCAATATTGTTAACACATCCGACAGTGGGAATTATCCATACTTCGTTTCTTATACCGGCTTTGCCGTTACTTCTTAAAAAGCCTTTGAATGTGCCTTTTCGCGAGCCCATTTTAGCCTTTTTCTCATCGATATCAGCCATATCGGGAGAATACTTATATTCAAGTATGCCCTCAAGATTGGTCTTAATATCATGAGTGTGAACCCATCTGCCGGTGCTGATATCTTCAGTAGCATGACCGATTGCATAGCCATACTTTATTACATTGTCACCTTCCTTAAGATCAGCAACAGCTATCTTATGTCCTGCAGGAATATCATCAAGTGCCGTGATCTTTCTGCCATCCAAAAGAGTCAGCTCCTGCCCCTTTGCCATTTCTTCCAGACATACAACAACATTGTCATTCGGATGAATCTGTAAAAATCTGCTCATATAACCTACCCCTTGTTTCATTTTTGTTACATAATGTAAGCGATTACATTTTAACTATATTATTTCCACCAGTTGTAGTCAACAAATTTTTCTATTGTATTTACTGATATGCTCTTGTATAATACATTTGAAATATTTTATGAAAATGCTTACATAATAATCTCATTTTTCATATATTTATGAAAGCATTTTAAGACTTATAACATGCTGCATCATAATATGGAGGTATTTAGGGATGAAAAAATTTATGGATGAGGATTTTTTGTTGCAGTCTGAGGCTGCAAAAACTCTTTATCACAACTATGCTGAGAATATGCCGATTCTCGATTATCATTGTCATATCAGTCCTAAAGAAATTGCTGAGGATCGTCATTTTGACAATATTACACAGGTATGGCTTGGCGGAGATCACTACAAATGGCGTCTCATGCGCGCATTCGGTGTGGATGAGAAATATATGACAGGCGATGCATCAGATAAGGACAAGTTCCTTATGTTTGCAAAATGCCTTGGAAAAGCTGTAGGTAATCCTCTTTATCACTGGGCCCACCTGGAGCTAAAAAAATACTTTGGCTATGACGGAATTCTCAATGAGAAAACAGCTGAAGAAGTTTACGATATCTGCAACAAAGTTCTTCAGTCACCGGATATGGGCGCCCGCAAGCTCATTAAAATGTCAAACGTTACACTTATTTGTACTACAGATGACCCTATAGATACACTTGAGTGGCATGACAAGATCAGAGAAGATTCATCCTTTGATGTAAAGGTTCTTCCTGCGTGGAGACCTGACAAGGCAAAAAACATTGCAAAGCCTGAATTCGTAAAATACATTGGCAAGCTTTCAGAAGTAAGCGGTGTTAAGATAAACTCCTTCAAGGATCTTAAGGAAGCTCTTAAGGTTCGTTTTGACTACTTTGCCACTAAGGGCTGCAACGTAACAGATCATGCACTTGAATATGTTATGTACCGCCCTGCTACAGAGGCTGAAATTGAAGATATCTTTGCTAAGAGAATCAAGGGTGAGACTCTTACAAAAGAAGAAGTTCTTAAATTCGAGACAGCATTTATGCTCTTTGAGGGCGAAGAGATTGCAAAGCGCGACTGGGTAATGCAGCTTCACTTTGGATGCAAGCGTGACAACAATACTCCTATGTATGAGAAGCTTGGACCTGATACAGGTTTTGATACTATTGACGCTTATTATCCAATGGCTGAGCTTGCAGATTTCCTTGATGCTCTTCACTCCAAAAAGAGCTTACCAAAGACAATCCTTTACTCACTTAACCCAAGCGATAACAAGATCATCAACACAACTATCAATGCTTTCAACGAGGCTCCTACTGTTGCCAAGATCCAGCAGGGTTCAGCATGGTGGTTCAATGATACAAAGCTTGGTATGGAACAGCAGCTCCAGTCAGTTGCAGAATCCGGCAATCTTTCAGGATTTGTTGGCATGCTTACAGACTCAAGAAGCTTCACTTCTTATACAAGACATGACTACTTCCGCAGAATCCTTTGCAACTACCTTGGAAGTCTTGTTGAGAACGGCGAGTATCCTTCAGAAGATATGGATATCCTCGGCGAAATTGCTGCTGATATCTCATACAATAACGCAGTAAGATATTTCAAATTTCCTTTAGAAACGAGATAATATATGAGCAACCAAATGACCATTTATGATATTTCCAAAAAGGCCGGCGTATCCATTGCAACGGTTTCCAGGGTTTTAAACGGCAGTACCAATGTAAAACCCAGAACCCGCAAGAAAGTAATGGATATCATTGAGCAATACGGCTACAAGCCCAACGCCTTCGCAAGAGGACTCGGCCTTAATTCCATGAAAACAATTGGAATACTCTGCGCTGATGCGTCCGACCTTTATCTGGCAAAAGCCATTTACTATATCGAACAGAATCTCCGCGAAAACGGATATCATTCTGTCCTCTGTTGTACCGGATACGAAATAGAATCAAGGAAAGATTCTCTTAATCTGCTCCTTTCGCAACATGTAGATTCTGTAGTAATGGTCGGTTCCAACTTCATCATGAACAATGCAGAAGATAACCAATATGTAAAGGACGCAGCTGCTTCAGTTCCAATTATGCTCCTTAATGCTGACTTTGATTGTTCAAATGTTTACTGCACACTTTGCGATGATTACAAGGCCACTCAGGATGCTACAGAGAAGATGATCGATGCGGGACTTAAGAATATCCTGTACCTCTATAACAGCAACTCTTACAGTGGACTTAAAAAGCTGGCAGGTTTTCAGAATGCACTGCTCACTCATGACATTCCGTTAAAAAAGGAGTTACAGCAGTGTTTCAAGGGAAGCCATGAGGATATTGACGGCGTAAAGAATTTTGTGGAAAGCATCTACAAAAAAGGAATCAGGTTCGACGGTATAGTTACCAGTGACGATTTCCTTGCTGTTGGTGCCATGAATTTTGCAAGAGCCAACAATATCAGTGTTCCAAAGGATCTTCAGATCATAGGTTATAACAATTCAATCCTTACGCTCTGTTCCGAACCGGATATCTCATCTATCGACAACAGACTTGAGGATATGTGCATTCAGCTGGTCAAGACGCTTATCGGAACACTTTCTCAAAATGAAATGCCTCAGAAGACCATCTTCTCCGGGGAACTTATAAAAAGAGGCTCAACAGCCTTCTAATTTCAAACAAGCAAAAGAAATACCGGCCCTCAGCTGCCAGATTAAGATTTGGCTTTTGGAGGTCGGTATTTTTCTCTTTTTATATTTCTTTTCAAAATTCTTATTTCTAAAACTACTTCCTAAGAAGTGGTCTTGCAAACTTTTCATTAAAGAACTCAATAAGAGGCCCCATGAAGAATGCGGTAATAATGGTACCAATACCTGCAATTGTTGGAATCATGGATATTGGGTTTCCTGCCAGAACAAACATAATACATCCAAGGATTACGCAAACAAGATCAGTACAAATTCGAACATACTTAAATTTTCCCAGTTTCCATTTGCCTGACATAACTATTGCTATAGCATCATACGTGGATACTCCCAGGTCAGCTGTCATATAAAGTGCTGATCCAAAGCATATTACAACAATACCTATCAAAAGGCAAAACGCCCTGAAACCCACGGAAGGGTCTGGAAATAGCATCTGCAGCAGTTTGTACGTAAATTCAGTAATATATCCCAAAAGGAACAGATTGATAAAAGTAGCCATTCCTATATTGTGTCTGTCAACTATAATGCTAAACAGTAAGAGAATTGCATTAACGATCACATACAAGTTCCCAAAGCCTATCGGTACAAGGCTGTCCAGCCCGCTCATAAGAGACTGGAAAGGATCCACACCAAATGCAGCAAGTTTAAAAACTCCCACACTGACAGCACATATGATAACCCCGGCCAGGGACATGAAAATGCGCCTTTTATTGGTCTCTAAATAACTTATTATCTTCGCTTTCATTGTTACCTCTTAAATTTACTTTATATGTAAATCTATTAATTGCAGGCATCAATCGCAAGTTTGACTGCTCCCATAATTCCCTGATCATCGTGGAGGCTAGCCGGAACAATGTATTCATCCAGGTTTTCGAGAGTCTTTGTATTTATGTATCCTGCCATCTTCTCTTTAAACACTTTTCTGATTAACGGGAAAAGCTGCATCTGATGCATTACACCGCCTCCAAGAATGATCTTCTGAGGGCTTAATGTCATGCAGAAGTTAACAAGAGCTGTTCCGATATACTCAGCTTCAAGATCCCATACTTCCTGCCTGTCTGCAAGATCTTTTGCCTTACTTCCCCACCTCTTCTCTATGGATGGACCGGCAGCAAGCCCTTCAAGGCAGCTGTCATGGTATGGACAAACGCATTCGCCTTTATCCTTCTGAGATTTTGCTATTATAATATGTCCCAGTTCCGGATGGAGCATTCCATGAAGGAGTTTTCCATTTGTCATGACTCCTCCTCCAATTCCGGTTCCTATGGTAAGATATACAGCATCTGTCAGTCCCTTTGCACATCCCCATGTTATTTCTCCAAGGAGAGATCCGTTTACATCAGTGTCAAAGCCTACCGGAATGCCTAAGGCATTTTTTACGCATCCCACAATATCAAAATTCTTCCAGGCTGTCTTGGGGGTTGATGTTATAAAACCGTAGGTTTCTGAATTCTTATCCAGATCAATCGGTCCAAAGCAGGCAATACCTATAGCCTTTATATCTTTGTCCTTAAAATATTCAATGATCTTTGGCATTGTCTCATCAGGAGTTACCGTAGGAATTGATATCTGCTCATAAATCTTGCCATTCTCATCTCCTATTGCACAAACCATCTTTGTTCCGCCTGCTTCTATTGCACCGTACAGCATAGTATACACAATCTCCTTATCTCATTTATGTCTTTTTTTGGCCACTACAATCAAGTTATATTATTATTCATGAAACGCTTTAGCACAAGCTTTATATTTCGCCTAAATGGTCAATTATGCCTCCGCCAAGAACATAATCACCATCATAAAGAACTGCCGATTGACCTGCAGTTATAGCCCTTTGCGGCTCATCAAACACTATTTTTGCAAAGCCGTCGTCCAAAGGAATTACCCTGGCAGGCTGCTCTTTGTGCCTATATCTTATCTTGGCACTGCATTTAAACTCTGATAAGGGTTTATTTCCTGTAATCCAGTTAAAGTCCCTGATATACAGTTCTCTTTTAAAAAGGTCTATGTCATCCCCAAGAATAACTTTATTGTTTGGCACATCAAGTTTTGTTACATAAAGACGTCTGTCAGCTGGGATTCCCAGACCTCTCCTTTGACCTATCGTATAATTTATAATTCCGTCGTGGGTACCAAGAACATTTCCTTCAAGATCAACAAAATCTCCCTTAGGATAGTCTTTACCCCGATATCTCTTTATAAGCCCTACATAATCTCCGTCAGGAACAAAGCATATATCCTGGCTGTCGCTTTTATGGGATGTTATAAGTCCTTCTTTTTCAGCAATTTCTCTTACTGCGCCTTTTGATGAAAACTCTCCGAGCGGAAAAGCAGTATGCGAAAGCTGCTCCTCTGTAAGCTCATATAAGACATAGCTCTGATCTTTGCTAAGATCTAAAGCTTTCTTTAAATAAAAATGTCCGTCCTTTTCTTCAATCCTTGCGTAGTGGCCTGTCACAATAACATCAGCTCCAAGTTCAACGGCTTTTTTGTAAAGGTGGTCAAACTTAAGATATCTGTTGCATCTGATACAGGGATTGGGTGTCTCTCCTCTTTCATAGCTGCATACAAAGGGCTCTATAACCTTATCCCTAAATTCGGCCTCATAATGATACACATGATAAGGAATTCTGACTTTATCGCACACAGCCCTCGCATCCTCTGTGTCCTTTATACTGCAGCAGGTACCCAGAAGGTCTTCCCCTATCATGTCATTTTCATAAAGGCGCATGGTACATCCCATGCACTTATATCCTTTTTTTACCATTTCCAGGGCAGCAACAGAGCTGTCGACACCGCCACTCATTGCAATAAGCGCAGCCTTTTCACCCTCGGCCTTTTCAATTTTATCCGTAAAATTTCCAAACTCTAAATCACTCATGTATTTTACCCGATTATGTTTAAAAAACCCCGCCTGCATCATAGCAGACGGGGAAAGAATCCGCAACTTCTATTATCTTACTATAGCAAATGCTATCTGAGCAACATAAATCAGTATCATGACGATACCTTCACTCCTGTTAAGCTCTTTTTTACTGATAAGAAATACATAAGTAATAAGACTCATAAATATCAGCACTATAAGATCAAAGAATGAAGCGACGTTAACTGCTACAGGATTAAGAAATGCTGACAGACCAAGGATCAGCATAAGGTTAAAAATGTTTGATCCGATTACATTTCCAACAGCAAGACCAACTTCATTTTTCCTTGCTGCAACTATTGAAGTAACAAGTTCAGGAAGTGATGTTCCAAGAGCAACAACTGTAAGACCTATAAGTGTCTCGGTCATTCCGAAGGCTCTGGCAATCTCTTTTGCTGAGTTAACAACCATATTTCCACCGGCAACAATTATAACAATACCAACAATGATGAGAAGAATGCACTTCCATACCGGTTTAAGTTCTTCCTGACTCTCATCGGTCTTGTTGTTTAGCGCAACTTTAATAAGCCAGATTATGTACAGAACAAACAAAACAATAAGTCCTGCACCCTCTATTCTGCTGATAATGCCTGCCTGAGCTGTCATATCATGAAAAACTCCGCCGGCAAAAACAACTGATGAAGCAGAAAAAATAAGCACTAAAATTGAATTGATAACAGAAATCGGGAAATCTCTTTTAAGAACGTCATTTCCGCAGGGAACCTTTGTAAAAAGAGCACATGCCCCAAGAACCACCAGCAGATTAAACATATTGGAACCTACAACGTTACTGAGTGCGATTTCGTTTGACCCCTGCAAAGCAGCTGTAGAACTTACTGCAAGTTCTGGAGCACTTGTGCCAAAAGCAACAATTGTAAGACCGATTATAAGAGATGGTACTCTGAAAACCTTGGCAAGTGATGCACTTCCATCCACAAACCAGTCAGCTCCCTTAATAAGAGCCACAAAACCTATAAGTAACAGCACTACATTTAATATCATTTCTCTTTCCTCCGTAAAGAATTGCAGAAAAAAAGCGCCACTTTTTCCACAATAAAATTATCGTGGTAAAAGTCTCGCTTCTTACAACATAATCCGAGGAATAATTTTCCTGTGCTGACGAATATATGTTACATCCTCAATAAGATAAACTGAGCATGCAAGCTACTCCCTGATACCAATTGCAATTATATCATATAAAAAAGCCCATTAACAATTGCCGATTTAGCAAATTAGAAAATGATAAACTCCATCATATATCCGGTTCGGCATATATTATCAGAAAAAGACTCTCGGCACGCGCTTACTTATATCACATGTAAGCTCATAATTAAATCTTCCGCTTAAGTCTCCAAGAAATTCAGCTGTTATCTCTTCTCCTGATTTCTTATCTCTGCCCATAAGGACAACTTCATCTCCCTCTTTAACATCAGGAATATCCGTAACATCAACCATAAACTGGTCCATGCAGACTCTGCCGAGAATATTTGCATGCATTCCGTTTATAAGAACAAATCCCTTACCGGAAAGGCTCCTTGGATATCCGTCTCCGTATCCCACAGGAATTGTGGCTATCTTGGTAGTCCTGTCAGTTACGAAAGTTCCGCCGTAGCTTACAGGTGTTCCTGCCGGAACTTCTTTTACCATGACAACGTGACTTATGAGTTCCATCGTAGGCCTTAGCTTTATGATATTCCTGTCAACTTCCTCCGAAGGCCACATTCCGTACATTGTCACACCGGCTCTTACCATATCCATTGATGATTCGGGAACGGAAATAATACTTGCACTGTTCGCGCAATGATGAATAGGGATTCTGTAGCCTGTCCTATCCTCTGCAGCCTTTACAAAATCTGCAAATGCCTTCTCTCTCTCTTTTGCATTGGTCAGATCTTTTTCATCAGCTCTGGCAAAGTGTGTAAAGATGCCTTCTGCCTTAATACCGTCAGTTTTCAAAACTTTATCAACAAACTCAAGTCCTGTATCATCCGGGCAAATACCAATGCGGGACATTCCAGTATCAACCGCTATATGAACAGGAAAGCCTTCTTCTTTACAGGATTGTACATAATCGGAAAAAGCAGAGCTGTCTTCTTTTAGTATTTTTTTTGCACAATCCGACAGTTCTTTTACCATATCCATCCTGAATACTGTAGGCCTGATACCCTCTCTCAGCATTTTCTCATAAGCATAGGGAAAAGTGTATCCCAGCACCAGTATCGGTTTTTTAATCCCTGCATCACGAAGTTCAAATGCTTCCTCCGCAGTGGCTGTGGCATATCCGAAAATATAATCAATTTTCTCAAGCATCTGTCCGATCCTGACGGCGCCATGACCGTAGGCATCCGTTTTTATTACAGCCATTATTTTAGTCCCCTCAGGGATATTATTCTTCATTGACTCAAGATTAAACCTGATTGCTTCAAGATCAATCCCGGCATATACTCTTGCAAATTCTTCAAGCATTACTCATACTTCCTTAGAAAATTATCTATATCGTATCTTAATTTGATTATTTTTATTGTCAGTTCTATAGCAATTCTAACTTATTCCAAAAAATCACCTATATGCTCAGCGATATCCGATGCAGTCATAGCGCTTTTACCAACTGTTTTGGCAGCTGCATCACCTGAAAGCCCATGCAGATAAACAGATACACATGCAGTCTTAAAGGATGACATTTTATGTGACAGCAAAGCTCCGACTATGCCTGACAAAACATCTCCGCTTCCTGCTGTAGCCATTCCATCATTTCCGCTCACATTAATATATATCTTTTTCTCATTGCTGTCAGCAACTACAGTCCTGGAATCCTTGCAGACTATTGTGCAGTGCAGCATATCTGCCAGCTCTTTTGGAAAAGACAAAATTCCTTTTTTACATTCCGATACGGATCTGCCTGACAATCTTGAGAACTCTCCAAGATGCGGTGTTAATATGAGTTTTTTCCCATTTCTGGCATAGTTTGACAAAAGTGATTTTAGTTCATCGCTCTCAGATACTAAGTTGATGGCATCAGCGTCCATCACAAGATCCTTGTCATAAAAAGACAACACGAAGTGCACTATATCTTTGGCCTGAGCATTTGTTCCGATTCCCGGTCCCAGCACCACAGCTGTAGACCAGCCAAGAAGCATTTCAAGCTTACCTGTTGTATCTTCATCTTTACCGTAAGTATCTATCATTGCCTCAGGGATCAGTTCTTTTACAGCTTCTGCATTCTGAACGGCAGTAAATACTCTGACCATTCCGACTCCGGCTGCAAAAAGCGCTTTTGCAGCAAGGATACATGCTCCGCTTATATTTTCAGAACCTGCTATCAAAAGAACCTTTCCGTTGGTTCCCTTGTTGGAATCGGCTTTTCTTGCAGGAATAAGACTCTTTACATCTTCGTCGTAGTAGAAAGCTCCGGGTTCTTTGCCTAAAAAGCTTTCCTTAGTGATTCCTGCATCCTCAATTACTACCTCTCCTGCATATTCGCAGCCCGGATATAAAATCTGTCCAATCTTAGTATGATTGAAGGTAACTGTAATGTCAGCTCTTACTGCCTTCTGACAAATTTCTCCATTGTCTGCGTTTATTCCTGAAGGCATATCCACAGATAAGACCAGCAGGTCACTTTTTTTATCTTCCTTGCAGGAATTGATATAATCGACTGCCTTGGCATAATCTCCGGCAACAGGCCTCGACAGGCCGATACCAAACATTGCATCTACAATGATATCCCATTCGAAACTACTTTTGTTGTCACAAATATTGGAAAAAGTGTCAGTTTGGGCTCCGTAATTCTTTAATATGGAAAGCTGCTTAAGCAAAAGGTCAGAGCATTTGGTATAATCTCCGACAACGCAAAAATTAACAAGAATATTCTGCTGCATTAAAAGCCTTGCAATACATGCTCCGTCTCCGCCGTTATTGCCAACACCGCAGATTACAAGTGCCTTATACCTTCTGTCACACTCTCTTATTTTTATCCACTTTAATATATGCTCAACTGCCTTTAAAGAAGCCCGCTCCATCAATACTTCCGAAGAAATGCCGAAATATTCGGAAGTATTTCTGTCATATCTTTTCATTTCCTGACTGCTTACGGCGTACTTCATTTTATCCCCCTGTAAAACAAACGGCATTCACTGCTATATCATAATAGGCTGCCACTAAGGCAGCCTAAACAAGTTTGTTTATTCAACATATTCTGATTCGTCACCGGATAGAGGTCTTCTAACAGGGTGTCTCCTGTTTGGATCATACTTCATGTCAAATATGTCCACAACCTCCGGACCGAAAATCTGATGCATATAAGAATAGAGATTGTAGTTTTCCATCTCGCTTTCCTGAAGTCTTATAATATTTTTCTTAAGCTCAATCCTTACCTTTGAGATCCACTCATCAAGCCCTTTGATCTCTGCAGTATTCTCATGAAGCCTCTCATAGCAAACCTTCATGGTTTCAAGCATCAGCTTGTAATCCACATCGTAAATCTGCCTTGACAGGTCAAGAAGCTCTTCTTCCCTGCCTGAAAGTCTGTCATTGCACTCATTTATGAGACGGGTTCTCTCTGAGATCTCTTTTTCAATGGCCGCAGAAGGAGCTTTATTAGCCTTGTCCCTAAGAGGCACAATCTCACCAAGAAGCTTCTTTTTCAGCCTCTTAATATCCTTGTTCTCGCTACGAAGCTTCCCATCCTTCTCAACCAATGAATTCAGTTCGTCAGCCAATTCCTCGATTTCAGGTGTCATGTCAGTCTGTGTAAAGAGCTGGTGCCATTTGTTATCCAGCGTCAAAATAGGAATACTCTTCCCTTCCAGCGCAGACATGTAAGCGTCTTCTTTTTTAGCCATCGGATTCTCTCGTTCGCATCTTTCCCTTATTTGGAAAGAGAATTACTTGAATTCTCGTACCTATTAATATTATACGATAATTTCATCAAACTGTCAGATAAATGTACATTTTCTACCTGAATATTGTCAGGAACATCCAGATCAACATGAGCAAAATTCCAAATAGCCTTAATTCCACACTGAACAAGCTTGTGTGCCATTGGGACAGCCTGCTCTTTTGGAATAGTCAAAACAGCGATCTCAATGCCGTTTTCTTTGACAAAAGCTTCCATCTCATCAACAGGTCTTACTTCAACATCTCTTATCTTGGTTCCGTAAAGGTCCGGATTGCAGTCAAAAGCTCCCTTAAACACAAAGCCTCTTCTGGTAAAATTGGTGTAGCCGGCGATAGCCTTGCCAAGATGGCCTGCTCCTATAATAACAAGTGAATGCTGCTTGTCGATTCCAAGGATCTTACTGATTTCATCATAGAGATAGTTGACGTTATATCCGTATCCCTGCTGTCCAAACCCTCCAAAATTATTGAAGTCCTGCCTTATCTGAGACGCTGTAACCTTCATAATATCTGAGAGTTCCTGAGAAGAAATTCTCTCAACTCCCTTTTCCTTGAGATCTCCCAAGTATCTAAAATAACGTGGCAGTCTACTGATAACTGCCTGCGATATATCTTTTTCAGCCATTATATTTCCCCTAGATATTGTTAATTATTTCTCAAATTTTATTATATAGTTGTGTTAAATAGATGTCAAAATGAAAACAGTAAAAAAATTGTAAAAAAGTCAAAGTATATCAAAAAGAAAACGATAGACACTCGGCCTACCGTTTTCTTTATAGTTTTTATCATCCAAATCAGGTTTTGAAGTAGCTTATTGTGTCTGTCATATTGTTTGCAAGAGCCTGTAGTTTTCCGGCAGATTCAGTGATAATTGCAAATGTCGCGTTAAGTTCCTGCATTGAAGCATTTGTTTCTTCCGTGGAAGCTGCATTTTCCTCCGAAATTGCTGAAAGGTCTGCAATGATCTCCAGGAGCTTATCCTTTGCAACATTGAGTTTTTTAACATGATCAGCTATATTTCCTGTGCTGTCGGATACATGATCTACATTTTCAGCCATGCTCTGCATATTTGTCTTCGTATCATCCAGCTGCTCCGATTGCTGCTTAAAGCTTGAATTTAGCCTCTCCATAACGGAAACAGAAGCCTCTGCATCAGCAAGAAGTTTTTCAACGATCTTTTTTATCTCCTCGGCACTGTTACTGCTCTGGACAGCAAGCTGACCAATCTCTGTTGCCACCACTGCAAATCCCTTTCCTGCATCGCCTGCTCTTGCAGCCTCAATTGATGCATTAAGCGAAAGAAGATTTGTCTGGGAGGCTATTTCTGTGATAGCTTCTGAGAACTTCGAAATCTCTTTTGCCGAATCATTTGTTGAATTAATTGTATCTCCGATATCTTTTACTGAGCTTTGTACCTCAATACTCTGATCAATAAGCCTGTTAAGTGCACCCATTGCAGCTTCGCAGGAGGTCTTCATCTCGGATGTATATCCATTTAGCTGCTGTACGTTCTCAGATACTTCATCAATGTCAACTCCGATGTTCTGAGTATTACCGGCGGCGGTCTCAACACTTTCCGCCTGTGAAACAGCACCTTTTGAAATTTCTTCCACTGCCTGGCTGACCTGTCCCGATGCAGTTGATGCCTGAGATGCCGAATCAGAAAGTTCTGCACCTGATTTTTTCAGCTCATTGGACATATCCATAGTGTTTCTGATCACTTCACCGAGTTTTTCACTTAAGGTCTTGGCACCATCAGCAAGCAGCCCTATTTCATCGTTTCTATCCAATGATTTCTTAGCTATATTGAGATTTAATTCTCCCTGTGAAAGAGTCCCCAGTTCATCAGCGATTGCACGCATCTGCACTGATACTCTGTTCGTAACAACAATTCCGACTGCAGAAAGAGCAGCCGTTAAAATTATGGAAATTAAAACCATTCCAAGAATGATACTTCTTATCTTCCTTGCTACCGAATCACTTTCTCTTCCGGCAAATAACATTCCCACTATTGTGTCATCGTCATTTGCAAGAGGCATGTAATAACAATAGAAAGACTCAGTTGTTCCCGGCGGAGTTCTCTTTGAATAAAATTCCTGTCCGTTTGTCATAACCTGCCCCACAACTTCAGCTGAAGCCTGCTGGCCTGTTGCTTTTTCTCCGTTTGCACCCTCCAGGGTTGTCAGAAATCTTTGTGAACCAAAATAGAGAGAGTATTCAACTCCGGTATTACTTTTTAGTTCATCCATGATTTCCTCATACTCTGCCATTATGTTTTCTTCGCCCTTATAAATGGCACCGTCTCTGTTTGTCCATTCTCCGTCCCAGACGTTCGTCATTTCGCTGTTAAGTTGTTCAACAGCAAGCTTAAGTTCTTCCTGAACCATATCCTTATAGGTATTATTGATCTCCACTGCACTGATAATGGTAAGTGCAGTTGCGATACCTATAATAGCAGCCACAGCAGCAAAGATCAGCTTTTGAATAAGTTTGCCTTTTCGCTCTCTGGTTTCCATAAACATTAACCTCCGCACTTTAGCCAGACACCTGATAAAAATATACTTTTTTACATATACTATTATATTAAAATGCGATGTTTTTTTGCTAACTATCAGATTATTATTTTCTGAATTTTTTATTAAAGAATGCAGAGTCTCATTGTACCTAAAGCCTCTTCAAGAAAATAAACGGCAATTAGCTTTATCTGTTTACACACCAGGGCAAATCAAGTATTATGACATATGTAAAAAAATGATTTATTATTTTATCCGCATAATATTAGAAACTATCCGGGAGGAATACCTATATGTCGTATAAAGATTACATGGTAAGAGCCACTGCAGGAAATGCGCAGATCAGGGCTTTTGCCGCCACAACAAAAGACCTTGCTGACTACGGCAGAAAAGCCCACGGTCTTTCACCTATCGCTGCAGCTGCTCTTGGAAGGCTCATGACGGGCACTGTAATGATGGGACAGATGATGGACGATGGCAGTGATATGATCACTGTTAAAATAGATGGCGACGGCCCGATGAAAGGCGTTTTGGCCACAGCTGATAATAAAGGAAATGTTAAGGGATACGTGAGCAATCCTTATGTAATAATGGACCCCAACGCCTCAGGACATTTAAACGTAGGCGGCGCTATCGGCGAGGGAACTCTTACCGTCATAAGAGATATGGGATTAAAAGAGCCCTATGTGGGCCAGGTGCCTCTTTATTCAGGAGAAGTTGCCGAAGATCTGACATATTATTTTACAAAGTCTGAGCAGACACCTTCATCCGTTGGTCTTGGCGTGCTTGTGGAAAGAGAAAATCTCTCTGTGATTGCTGCCGGAGGTTTTATTATTCAGCTTATGCCCTTTGCTGATGAGCAGACCATTACTCACCTGGAATTTAATCTTGGCAAATTCTCTTCCGTCACAGATATCCTCAAGGCAGGAAAGACACCGGAAGAGCTTCTTTCCATCGTTCTTGACGGATTTGACATGGAGATTACTGAGAAAACGGACCTTAACTTCTACTGTAACTGCGACAGGGACCGTGTATCAAGAGCACTTATGCTGGTTGGCAAAAAAGAGCTGGATGACATGATACACGAAGGAAAGCCGGTAGAACTGTGTTGTCAATTCTGCAATAAGAAATATTCCTTCAGCGTAGCTGAACTTGAAGAGATCAAGAAAAAGGCAAAGTAAAGACATAATAATACTATAATTTGAACGAAGGAGCCTGAAAATGATCAAAGTTGCTTGTATACAGTATGCCTGCGGAAAAGAGTTTCCATCTGACGAAGAACAGGTTAAATACAACATAGAAACCGCCAAGCGCCTCACAAGAGAAGCTGCTTCAAATGGAGCTAATATCATTCTTTTGTCTGAGCTGTTTGAAAGAAAATATTTCTGCCAGGAGCGAAATTACGACTATTATGAGTATGCTGCTCCTGCCATGGATAATCCCGCGGTAAAAGAGTTCAGTGACTTATGCAGGGAGCTCTCTGTAGTAATGCCCATCAGTATATATGAAAGAGACGGAAATGTCCTTTACAACTCAGTTGTTATGCTGGATGCTGACGGAAAGAGCCTTGGCATATACAGAAAAACTCATATTCCGGACGATCACTACTATCAGGAAAAATTCTACTTTACCCCCGGAGATACCGGATTTAAAGTGTTTAAAACCACCTATGGAAAGGTTGGTATCGGTATTTGTTGGGATCAGTGGTTCCCTGAAACAGCCAGATGCCTTGCACTAAAGGGTGCTGATATTATCCTCTACCCGACAGCTATTGGCTCAGAGCCAATACTTGATGTTGACAGTGCCGGTCATTGGATGCGCACTATGCAGGGACACTCTGCAGCAAATGTGGTTCCGGTTGCAGCAGCTAACCGCATAGGTCTTGAGAGCGTTACTCCTTCCGAAGCAAACGGAGGCCAGAAATCAAGCCTTAACTTCTATGGTTCAAGCTTTTTGACCGATGCAACGGGAGATGTAATTGCAAAGGCCGGTAGAGACAGCGAAGAAATAATATATGCGGAGTACGACTTTGAAGAAAACCGCAAGATGCGCCTCTCATGGGGGCTTTTTAGAGACAGACGCCCCGAGTGCTACTCTGATATATGTGGATAATGCTACATAAAAAATAAGCGCAGTATCTATATTATTATAGAATCTGCGCTTATTGTATTTATTGCAGGTTGTTGTCCGGAATCTGCTGTGTGATGCAGTGAATGTTGCCACCACCCAGAAGGATGGCTCTTGCAGGGATTCCAATTATTTCTCTGTCAGGACAGATTGTCTTTAAGAGATCCACAGCCCGTTCGTCGCTTTTCTCATTGTCTCCGCCAAACTGAGGAACAAGGATTGCTCCGTTTACAAAGTAGAAGTTCACATAGCTGGCTGCAAGTCTCTCTCCGACTTCCCGCACATCTTCACCTTCTTCGAATTCATAATTGTAAAGATCATCTGCACTTACAAGTACCGGATGATCCGGAATCGGAAGTCTGTGTATTACAAGATGCCTTCCCTTTGCATCAGTCTGGCTTTCAAGGTATTTAAGATCAGCCATCGAAAGTTCGTACTGAGGATCGTTTTCGTCATCGGTCCAGGCAAGCACCACTTCCCCCGGCGCCGTAAATGCACATACATTATCTACATGCTCATTGGTCTCATCATTATAGATTCCTCTTGGAAGCCACAAGACTTTTTCAGCACCAAGATATTTTTTTAAGTTATCCTCTATCTGATCTTTCGTAAGTGAAGGATTTCTTCCCTTACTTAAGAGGCAGCTTTCGGTAACCATTACAGTACCTTCTCCGTCGCTGTGGATTGATCCGCCTTCCAGCACAAAAGGAGCAGCATCGTAATAGTCTATGTTGCAGATATCGCAAAAGCTCTCGGCAACCTTATCATCTTTTTCCCAGGATGCATAAAGACCGTCCACATTACCGCCCCATGCATTAAAAGACCAGTTGATCCCACGAATATTGTTTCCCACAATACTCTCATCACGGTTTACTACAAAAGTCGGCCCCACATCACGTGCCCAGGCATCATCAGAATCTATAGGAAAAATAAGGCAACGATTTTCCAATAGCTCAACTTCATCTTTATCTGCAGCATTATGTGCAATCAGACTATCAACAAAATCCTTTGCTTCCTTCCAATGATTTTTTCCGGCAAGCAGATAAAGGTTTTCTCTTCGAAGTATTTCAAGAAAAATCCTGCCAAAAGACTTTAAGGTCTCAGTTCTGTCTTTCCCCCAGCTTCCGGGGCGAACAGGAAAGATCATTATTGTTCCATCATGTGTCGAATACTCAGCAGGCATAAAAAAGCTGTCGTTAAAAGGTGTTGTATTTTCAAAAACACTCATTTTTTGCTTAACCCCCTTAAGTGTACCTTCCCGGTAAATATGCATCAAAGTCTTTCCTTGAAATTCTCGTAGCCAAAACGCTTAAGCACTTCCACTTCCCCGTTTTCATGAAGTATATCAATATCCGGGAGTGGCATTCCGTTGAAAGTATTGTTTTTTACCATGCTGTAGATAGCCATGTCTTCGAAAATAAGCCTGTCGCCAATGTTTTTTTCACTGTCAAAACTGTAATCACCAATAATATCACCTGCAAGACAGGTCCTTGAAGATAGCCGGTAAGTAAAGTTTAGTTCTCCGGGTTCTTCTGAATCTCTAAGCGGTGGTCTGTAAGGCATCTCCAAGACATCAGGCATATGACACGCTGCAGAAGTATCCAGAATCAAAACAGGCATGCGCTCTGTATTAACAACATCCATTACAGTAGTTACAAGGTATCCGGCATCCAGAGCTATGGCTTCTCCCGGTTCCAGATATACATCGATCGCATATTTTTCTCGGATATATTTAACAAGGCTTACAAGGCCTCCTATGTTGTAACCTTCCCTTGTTATATGATGCCCTCCGCCAAGATTTATCCATTTTATCTGCGAAAAATATGGTGCAAATTTTTCCTCGACAGCTCTAAAGGTTTCTTCAAGAGGCTCAAATCCCTGTTCGCATAAAGTATGGAAGTGAAGGCCTTCCACTCCTTGTGGAAGAGTATCCGGCATCTCTGAAAATCTGATTCCAAGTCTTGATCCCGAAGAGCATGGATCATATATTTCATGTTCCTCCTGAGTACTATACTCAGGATTTATCCTAAGGCCTACCGTCACTTTACCGGCAAGCACCGCGCTCTCCCAAATATGTCGATGTGTTTCAAGCTGATTCAAAGAGTTAAAGACAATATGATCACATATTTCGCACAGCTCTTCCATTTCTTCAGATTCAAAAGCGGGCTCGAAAACATGATTCTCTATTTTTTTAGAAGGGTCTGTCTTTGAGTGCATCTCCTCGTGTGCAAGTCTTGCTTCAAATAAACCTGAAGCCGTTGCTCCTGTCAGATAATCTGCAATAAGAGGGTATGTTTGATAAACGGAATAAGCCTTCTGCGCCAGAAGAATCTTAGCTCCGGAACGCCTTTCCACATCCTTTAATATCTCAAGATTTTCCCTGAGCCTTTTTTCATCTATAACATAAGCTGGAGTTTTAATACCGGCTAAGTCCATATTTTCCTCCGTGTTTTATCCTTTTTATATAATGGAAACAAGTAGCAATAAGAAATAAAAAATGTGTATCTTGTTACCCCCTCCACATCTAATAAGAGGTAACAAATTTTTGATTAAAGAAAATCATGTACAATGAGCATTCAAAATCATCCTAAAAGGCCACAAAAAGGGTAACAACATTAATTTTTTTTCCAAATTGTATCAATAGAATTGATTACCTTCCCCCACCGGTCTCTCAATGTTATGATTATATCTTACCATAAATTCGTATATTTTTTCTTTATGCAAGCTCATTATATCCTTTATATCCTTTAAACTTCAAATGCTAACGTATCTTTTTTATCTGTAGCTCCTTTCACGTAATTGAGGATTATGAAGTTTTGAAGTTTTAAAGGGTATGTCAAAAAAAGTCTTTACAAGCCCAAAATAAAATGGTAAATTATCTTCCGATCGTTCGATCATTCATTTTTCTGAAATATCCCAGATTATTTCATGACAATACTACAAATTCCGAGGTTATAAATGTATTTAACAACTTTACTTGTAAAGCAAAAAGAAATCTTATTACATGAAATTGCATTAATGGAAAACTATATCGAACATGCACCGGCCGGACTACTAAAGTGTTATAAAATACATGGCCACATCAAATGGTATATCGAACAAACTGATGAATTACAAAATAAAACCCGTAAATACCTTCCTAAAAAAGAAAGGCAACTGGCTGAAGAACTCGCTTTGAAATCTTATTATCTTCATGTTCTTCCCGAAAAGAGAAATGAACTGAAGAATATTGAAAGATATCTAAAGAATACAAAACCAATCAAATCAGATTGTTTCATCCAATCGACTTCAAATTATTATGAGCTCTTAAAGCCCTCACTTAATCTTCCCAATTTAGATTGTACAGAATATCAAAAGAATACTAATCATCCGGAAGGATTGATCGTCAAAACAAGAAAAGGTGAGTATGTCCGTTCGAAATCAGAAGCATTTATAGCAGATACTTTATTTGAGCTAAAAATATCTTATAAATATGAATGCGCATTTCATGTTGATGATATAACACTTTATCCTGACTTTACCATCATCCATCCAAGTACAAATAAAATATTTATATGGGAGCATTTTGGTCTGATGGATAATCCTTCTTATGTTCGAAATTCATTTGGAAAAATACCATTATTTATATCAAAATCTTATATGCCTGGGAACAACCTGATAATTACCTATGAATCCAAAAACATGCCACTAAGCTTTACACATGTAAGAAATCTGATCTCTATGTATTTCGGAAGATGAAAACAATTTTGATATTTATAATTTTTTATGAAGTGATATAGAATCCATGTGCTTCATCTAGAAAAGATATAGAAATATACGTATACAAAATTTGTTACCCGTTTTTATAAAGAAAACGGGTAACATAGATTTAAAAACATATATTCTGTTAAAAATATCGCTTACAAGAGGTGCTTTTTTCATCCAAAAAGGGTAACAACAATTCAAAAAAGTGCATTTTGTGCAACCTTCATCTCAGCCCCAGTGAAATGTTTACAAAAAATCAGTCCACAAGTACAGGATTCTCGTCAACAACCCATGGAAGGCCAAACTCATTCAGCATTTCCATGTATGGATCCGGGTCAAACTCATCTGTTGTGTAAACGCCCGGCTTCTTCCACTGTCCACTTAATACAAGTGCTGTTCCAATCATAGCAGGAACACCTGTTGTGTAGCTGATTGCCTGGCTTCCAAGCTCCTTGTAGCACTCCTGGTGATCGCAGACATTATAAATGTAGAGAGTCTTCTCCTTGCCGTCCTTTACTCCGGTAAAGATACATCCGATGTTTGTCTTACCCACGGTTCTTGGGCCAAGGCTTGCAGGATCAGGTAAAAGAGCTTTAAGGAACTGGATAGGCACAATCTCTTTTCCCTCAAAGTTAATAGGACTTGTTGAAAGCATTCCAACATCCTCAAGGCATCTCATATGATCAAGATAGCTCTGTCCAAAAGTCATGAAGAAACGAATCCTCTTGATCTCAGGGAAGTTTCTTCCAAGAGCCTCAATCTCCTCATGATGAAGGAGGTACATATCCTTCTGTCCGACCTTGTCAAAGTCATATACTCTCTTGATCTCCATAGGCTTTGTCTCAACCCAGTGTCCATCTTCCCAGTAAGAACCGTTTGCGCTTACTTCTCTAAGGTTTATCTCAGGATTGAAGTTAGTAGCAAAGGCATAACCGTGGTCGCCGCCGTTGCAGTCGAGAATATCAACTGTGTGGATCTCGTCAAAATAGTGCTTTTTTGCATAAGCTACAAATACACTTGTTACACCCGGGTCAAAACCTGTTCCGAGAAGGCCGGTGATTCCTGCTTCCTTGAACTTATCCATGTAAGCCCACTGATAGCTGTAATCAAAGTATGCTGTAAAGCCCTTTTCTTTGCATCTCTTCTCATATGCAGCGCGCCAAACCGGCTCATCAGTATCCTCAGGCTCATAGTTTGCAGTATCAATATAATCAACCTTGCACTCAAGGCAGGCATCCATAATAGTCAGATCCTGATAAGGAAGTGCCACATTAAGCACTGCATCAGGCTGATACTCCTTTATAAGCTTAACAAGATCCTTGACATCATCGGCATTGACAGTTGCTGTTGTGATCTTTACTGTAGTTCCCTGCTTCTCAAGCTTTTCTTTAAGTGCATCACACTTTGAAACTGTTCTGCTGGCAAGGCACATCTCAGTAAATACCTTATTATTCTGTGCACACTTCTGAATTGCAACCTGTGCAACACCACCACAACCAATAACCAGTAATCTTCCCATAATAAATTCTCCTTTACCCTATGGGCAAGAATATTCGCCGTTGCTCATGGATCTGAGAATTCCGAAAAGCCAAATCATTAGATTTGTCTTTTCTCCATAGATCCAAAATCGCTCCTTGCGAATATTTCTTTGCCCAAAAATATATGTATACTTATTTTTCGTTCATTTTTATGTTAGTAAGCTTAACCCACTTATCAAACAACCACTCACCTGGACATATCCTCTTCTTCCTGGAGGAGGTCTTCTACGTATTTTGGCAACATGAAGGCTCCCTTGTGTAGGTGGGTTGTGTAATACCAGGTCTTGATGCCTCTCTCGTCCCATCTGTCAGGATTGAAGTCCTTCAGCGGATGATACTTCTTGCTGGCAAATCCAAAGAGCCAGTAGCCGGCAGGACAGGTAGGAATGTGAGCCTGATAAACCCTGTTAACGGGGAATACTCTGTAGGCCTTCCTATGCATTGCTCTGCAGCTTTCCTCATCTTCGTCATAGAACGGGCTGCCATGCTGGTAAACCATTATTCCATCATCATGAAGTGCCTTGTAGCAACTGCCGTAGAACTCCTTTGTAAAAAGACCTGCTTCATGCCCTAAAGGCTCTGTGGCATCATTTATGATAAGGTCGTACATGTCCTCACATTTGCGCAGATACTTAAGTCCGTCCTGATAGTAGATATGAACTCTGTCATCCTCAAGCCCAACTGCATTGTCAGGGAAATACTGCTTGCATACATCAAAGAACATGCTGTCCGGTTCAACCACATCTATTACCTTGATCTCATCGTAGTGAGAAAGCTCTCTGGCCACGCCGCCGTCTCCGCCACCAAGTACAAGCACTCGCTGAACCTTTGGATGTACAGCCATTGGCACATGAACAATCATCTCGTCATAGGTAAACTCATCCTTCTCTGAAAAAATGATATTACCGTCTGAAGTCAAAAATTTACCAAACTCCGGTGAATCAAAGACATCAATCCTTTGGAATTCACTTGTACCGGAGTATAACTGTTTACTGATACGGATACTGATCTTAACATTGCTCGTATGCATATCACTAAACCAATAATCCATCTCTGCCATATTTGTCTCCTTGTATAGGACGCTACTATGTGTCCGTTGTATTATCCCATCCATCACTTGAGGACGAAGAGTTCGGAGATATCTTCACTCTCAGGTCCCTGCATTGAACAGCCTTTCTCCATGGCTGTTTTTATGTAATCAAGAATCTCTTCGGTGATGACTTCACCCGGAGAAAGGATCGGGATTCCCGGAGGATAGCACATTACAGACTCAGCACTGATCCTGCCGACGGTCTGATCGATAGGAAGTGACTCTTTTTCCGCATAAAAAGCTTCCTGAGGTGTAGCCTTCACTATAGGTGTTATATATTCAGCTGAAAAGAAAGTCTGCTCGGGCTTGGCGTATAGTCTTCTTATATCAGCAAGAGCTCCTGCCAGTCTCTCAATATCCTGAAGTCTGTCACCAATGGAAATATAAGCCATTACATTAGACAGATCTCCAAATTCCATCTGAATATCATATTCATCCCGAAGAAGATCGTAAACTTCAATACCCGTCAGACCTATCCTTCTGGTATTAACTACAAGCTTGGTCTCATCAAAATCGTAGATGCTTCCGCCGTTTTTAAGTTCGTTCCCGTATGCGTAGTAACCACCGATATCATTTATCTCTTCCCTGGCGTACTGCGCCATCTTGGTAACCTTCTCAAAGCTTGACGCACCGTTAAGAGCAAGGTTTCTGCGGGAGATATCAAGACTTCCCAAAAGAAGGTAACTTGCGCTGGTGGTCTGAGTAAGGTTAACAATCCTGCTGATGTAGCCTATGTTTGCATCCGGTCCGCAAAGCAAAATTGAACTCTGGGTAAGGCTTCCTCCCGACTTGTGCATACTGATTGCAGCCATATCCGCTCCTGCAGCCATAGCATTTAGAGGAAGATTCGGTCCAAAGTAAAGGTGTGTACCATGAGCCTCATCAACAAGAGCTTTCATTCCGTTTGCGTGGGCAAGATCAACTATCGCCTTAAGGTTTGAACAGATTCCATAGTAGGAAGGATTATTGATAAGAATTGCCTTGGCATCAGGATTTGCTTTTACCGCCTTCTCAACGTCGGCAATCTCCATTCCAAGAGGGATTCCCAGATTTGTGTCCACCTTTGGGTCGATATAAACAGGAACTGCACCGCATAAAATAAGTGCATTGATGGCACTTTTATGGACATTCCTTGGCATAATGATCTTCTCTCCCATTTTAACATGAGATAAGACCATTGCCTGTACAGCACTTGTAGTACCGTTTACCATCATAAATGCATGAGCCGCGCCAAAAGCATCGGCCATAAGCTCCTCTGCATCCTTTATAACCGAAACGGGATGACAGAGGTTGTCCAGCGGCTTCATTGAATTAACATCAATTCCAACACATCTGTCTCCAAGAAAGCTTACAAGTTCAGCGTTTCCTCTGCCTCTTTTGTGTCCCGGCACGTCAAAAGGTACAACTCTCTGTTTTCTAAACCTCTCCAGAGCCTCATAAACCGGCGCTCGTCTCTGTCTATTAAGATCCAACTAATTTATCCTCCAACATCCGAGAAATATCAATATCATACGGAACATTCAAAATTATTTATAACGTAACGAAAGGAGTGGCACGCCTGTACAGGCATACTACCCCCTTTAGTATCTAATTCACAGTACTGTAATAATACTATAAATTTACATTTTATTAAAGCATATTTTATACGACTGACAATTTATTTATTTTTTACATAATAAAATCACGTAATATGGTAAACTTTTGATTTGCACTCTCATCGAGCTTTTAGCATATTACTTCATTTAAAGCACTCTTTAAATTCTCTGATATATCGGCGCTTTGAATCCACCCTGCAAAAGATTCTCTGTCAAGAGTCATTAGTTTCCCATAGACCATATCTTTGTCTGTGGACCTGATCCATGCTCTGTCGAGGATTTTAAAGACAAGCTTTTTGTAATCGTTATCAAGAAGTTCCACGTTTTCAAGTCGTACTAAAGCCCCCTGTCCTACGCTGTAAAGAAGGATTCTGACTTTGGTAGAATAACCGGTATCTTCACACTCGGATACTGTCTTACTGCCGTTAACCTCTAAAGTTGCTGTCATAGCCCTTATTCCGAAAAATTCCAGTTCACAGCTGCGTTTTTCAGGGATCAGCGATAAATCTCCCTTCGAAGGCTCTATTAAAAATGTGGTCGTACCAGCCTCTTTATCATAGCTTGTGGAAAACTTTGTTGTGACAAAAGCACCGCTTTCATAGTTCATGCTGATACCGTCGTCCTCATAAAGAGTGTAATCTCCGTCTGCGCCTCCGCCTATAAGAATTCTCAGATCCTCCGGGTTTTTTGTGTCATTTAATTTATTGTTTAATTTTGCCAGAGGCACAATCCCGCCTTCCGGAATCAGCACAGGAATCTCCGAAAGACTCCTGTACAGCTTCTTTATGCCGCTTCCTTCATAAATGGTTCCGTTAAAGATGTCATACCATCTTCCTTCAGGAATAAAGCATCTTGAGCATCCAAGACGCAGTTTTTCATCATCAGGACATGTCACAGGACTTACGATGAGTTTTTCTCCAAAGCCATACTGGTTTGGTACTTCGTAGGCCTCCTCACAGTCTCCGTAGTCATAGTACATAGGTCTTACCAAAGGTTTTGACTCGGAGTAAGATCTGTAATTTTCTGAATACAGATATGGGATAAGCTCATGCCTTAGTCTCATGAATTTCTTTACAATGCTCCTATAGGGCTCTTCCAGAGACCATGGCTCTTTGTTAAAGAAAGGACTACTGCTGCTGTGAATCCTCATGACAGGAGAAAAAACTCCGTACTCGATCCACCTTATAAGGCGGTCCAGGTTCTTATCTCCCAGCATATGTCCGCCTATATCATGGCTCCACATCCCATACCCGATATTGCTGGCGGTGCTTGTAAAAAATGGCTGAAAATCCAAAGATTTCCAGGTGGAATGAGTATCTCCGGAAAATCCCACAGGATATCTGTGGCTTCCGACACCTGCATAGCGGGAAAAAATCATTGGTCGAAGATTTCTCTTTTTCTGATCCTCATAGTGATAGTGATTTAAAAGAAGCAGTGGATCCACATCTCCCGGTTTTTTCCCGGTTCCCTGTTGCCAGTCAATCCACCAAAAATCGACTCCGTCTTTCTCGTAAGGGTGCATCACTGTTTCAAAATAGGCATCCCTGAATCTCTTATCGCCAAAGTCGAATTCAAAATTTTTCCCACTATTTGTGAAATCAATTTCTTTCCCATCTCTTCTGTTTTTTACTTCATTCTCAGATTTTTCCGATATTTCAGAATTTGAAGATTCCGGTTCTTTATCATAATAAGCCCTTGCAAATTCCTCATACATGTCTTCAAAAGGCCTTATTCCATCCGCAGGATGAAGGTTTAGAGTAACTTTCAGGTTACTGTCGTGGAGTCTTTTAAGAAACCTCTTGTAATCCGGGAAAAGATCTTTATTCCAGGAATACCCTGTCCATCCTGAGCCATACTTTGGATCAACCTCAGTGATATGCCAGTCCATATCAATAACTGCAACGGAAATAGGAATATCCTCTTTCGCAAAGTTTTTTACTACATCCATGTAGGATTCTTCCGTGTATCTGTAATATCTGCTCCACCAGTTGCCAAGAGCATACCTTGGGATCATCGGCATCTTTCCGCTTAATCTGCAAAAATCAGAAAGCCCTGCGTAGTAGTCTTTTCCATATCCGAAAAAATATATGTCAACAGCATCGCTATTTCTTTTGACATATTCTTCCCCATCAAATACCGGCGAACTGCTGTCATTGATAACAGCATATCCTTTGCAGCCAAAAATACCCTTTTCAAGCTTTACTCTACCATCAGCATCATCAAGGGTCCTTGCTGTGCCGCCAAGATTTGAAAAGTCATCATAGGCTTCACCAAAGTTCCAGACAGTTCCCGTTTCTTTAAGCTCTATCAAAAGCCCGCATGAACTGAACTGCTTTTTGTCGTATGAAAGCCTTAAATATTTAGTCTCGGCAGTCAGATTTCCCTCTTCATCGTTTACTTTTATTTCCGGATCGTCGTCAAAACTTCTGTTAATGACAGCAAAGCTTGGTCTGTCTTCAAATGTGCCTTCCTCACTGTATTCAAGTCTTATAAGCCTGTCCGTCAGAATTGTTATTCTGTATTTATCTCCGGTCAATCTCATCATCGCGCCCTCAGTTTCATGATAAATGAACTTCTTGCAGGTACTAAAAGCTCATATTCTCCGTCATCCAAAATCTTTCCTTCGAAAGAAGTTCCAAATTCGTCTGTATTTTTATAAGGCCCCAGTGCCCCTACATTTTTTACAGGCAGATGAATGATCATATCTTCATCTTCCATAGAGATCACGCCCAGATAAATGTTATCGCCAAAAAATCTCGAAACGGCAAGAATATTCCCCTTCGCAAAAAGAACCTTTCTTCCACCTTCCGAAAAAGCTCTCTCATTTCGGCGAAGTTCATTAAGCTTCTGATAAACCTTAAAGTTTACGCGCTCTTTTCTCTCACTTTCTTCATCCCAGGGCATCTTAAATCTGAAGCCGCTGTCATGATGGGTATATCCGTCTATATCAAGCTCATCACCGTAATAAATACATGGAATTCCGGTCCATAAAAACTGAAGCTTGGCCATACTCTGCCATGTAGCCTCATCAATTTCCGGATTATTATGAGCTCTTGATACATCGTGGGAGTCAAACAGATTCATGCTGCAGTCTGCAATTACCTGAGGCAGGCGGCTGTAAAACTCATCTGTCCTTTTTACTACATCCTCCGCGGTCATTTTATATGGAATTTTCTTTAAAGTATCATTTCTTTCAAGGAAAAGATCCGGCAGCCCTGCGAACTGTCTGATTATCCTGCCAAAGCCAAAATAGTTCATGGAAGAATTCCAAAGATTCCCCTGCAAGAACTCAGTGCAGTCTCCCCAGTGCTCGCCTATGATCATTGCATCTTTTTTCTCTTCTCTGATGGCATCACAAAGTTCTTTCCACAGTTCGTCAGCGAGCTGCACATCATCATTTCTGCCCCAGACATCTGCAACGTCAAAGCGCCATCCGTCAATATTGTAAGGATCTCTCAGCCACTTTCTGATAACAGAGTCTTTTCCCTTATATATAAGGTGCCTAACCTCTTCATTTCTGTAATCCAGAACAGGAAGTCCCTTAAAGCCTGCCCAGCCCTTTATGGAGCCGTCACTTTCTTTCACATAAAACTCCGGATGTTCCTTTACCCAGCTGTATTCCAGCCCCGTATGATTTATGGAAATATCGAGAATAAGCCTTATTCCGTTTTCATGAAGAGCCATTGACAGCTCTTTTAGCGCCTCATCGCCGCCAAGACTCTCATCAACGTGAAAATAGTCAGCACAGTCATACTTGTGCTCACTGGGAGCTGTAAAGATTGGGTTTAAATAGACAGCTGTGATTCCCAGTTCCTTGAGATATGGTATTTTTTCAACAACTCCATGCAGAGAGTGGTCCTTAAAGCTTGTAGGAAAAATCTGATAATACACTGCCCCCTTTACCCAATCCGGTTGTACATAATAAGACAGCAGTGTGAAATTATGCGCCTCATCCGGGACATATGTGGTTATCCCGGCCTGTGTATAGAAATAGATAACATCCTTGCAGGCAATCACAAAATAATAAGATAGCCTTGGCTCATTCATTTCTGTCGTAGCGCAATAGTAATCAAGGCCAAAGATGCTCTTTTCTTTTTCCATTTCTATGTACTCTTCAGCGCCATTTCTGATACGTCTTACAAAGATTTTTTCTATAGGAGAATCATTTAAAAGCCTTAAAGAAATTCTGACTTTTTCTCCGATTGCCGGGGTCTTAGAGCTTACAAAATTCAATGTCCCGTCGCTATAAATACTATCCAGCCAATTATTCATTATCATCATCCTTTAACTGAACCTGAAAGGCCCTCTACATAAAATCTCTGAAGCCATACAAACAGAATTACAATCGGAAGTGCAACGATCAAAGCGCCTGCTGCAAACTGTGTATAGTAGGTATCAATCCTCTTAAAGTCTGTAAGCCAGTAAAGACCTACTGCAACAGTGTATGAACTCTGCTTGTCACCAAAGAGCATACTTGGGAAAATATAATCTGACCAGGCGCCAAGGAAACTGCCCAGTACCGTGTATACGATAATTGACTTGGAAAGCGGAAGTGTTACATGCAAAAAGATCTGCAGTCTTGATGCACCGTCTATGATAGCCGCTTCGTCAATGGCCTTCGGAATTGTGTCAAAAAAGCCTTTGCTGACATGATATCCCATGGCTGCACCTGCTGCTCCCACAACAATAAGCGCCATCAAAGACTGGTTAAGTCCGATACCCTTAAGGATGTTGTAAACAGCAATAAGTGACATAAAGCCGGGAAACAGTCCAATTATCATAAGGATGTTCATGAAGCCCTTACGTCCTGCGAATCTGGTTCTGCTCAGGACGTAAGAAGTCATGAGGATGATAAGTGTATTTAACACGCAGCTGCAGGCAGCTACAATAAGCGTATTGAACCACCATTTTGCAAATGGCAGAACGTTGTTATTGGTAAAAAGATTTATGAAATTATCAAAGGTAAATCCCTTAGGGATAAAGTAGCCAACGTAGTATCCCTGCTCTGCCCTGAAGGCTGTAAGCACGATCCATAGGATTGGGAAAAGCCAGATAACACCAAGGATAGTAAGTGCAATATATCCTACATTTGTCTTTGTAACATTCATCACCAGCACAAGTCCGACAAATGATGCAATAAATAATATCCAATAGCCAAAAGAAAGATCCTTATTAAGGAAATTATCAAAAAGCCCTGAAGCCTTACACATCGTTCTTGTTGAGAACATCAAAAGCCCTGAAAAGAGAGTTGACAGAGACTGCACTACCTGCCAGCATCTAAGCATTTTGACGCTCGTTATAAAAACTGAGGTTACAGCAAGGATTGCAGCACTTACTGTAAATAACACTGCCCCTGTTACAAATATGTAAGATGGTGAAAAAACTTCTTTTCCCAAAAGAATAAGTGCTGTGTTTACTGCGGATTTCTTTTCTCCCCCAAGATCAACATACGGAAGGAAAAGAGCTATGAAAGCCAGGACAGAAGCCAAAACTGCCTTTAAGTGATTCTTTAAATTAAGTCCGATGACTGTTTTATGTAAATTACCCATTACTGGAAGCCCTCCTCATTCTTCATTGCTGCTGATCTTGAGAATGAAACAAGTGTAAATATTGCAGAGATCACGAAGATAATGATACCGATCGTTGCTGCAAGGTTATAATCGTTACTGTCCTTTGTCAGCTTGTAAAGCCATGTCACAAGAAGATCCGTCTTTCCTGCACCCTTGAAATAATCCAGAGTAAGTGGCTCTCCTGCTGTCAGGAAATAAATGGTATTAAAGTTATTGAAGTTTCCGATAAGGTTTGCAATAAGATAAGGGGTTGTCACAAACCACATATACGGGAAGGTGATCTTTAAAAACTGCACGATGGGACCTGCGCCGTCTATCTTAGCACTCTCATAAAGCTCCGCCGGAATGTTCATCAAAATACCGCTGACCATCAGCATGGTTACCGGTACACCTATCCAGAAGTTAACAACGATAACCGAAACTCTCGCCCAGGTTACATTTGATAAGAAAGGAAGAGCCGATGCCGTAAAGCCCCACTGCTGAAGAAGAACATTTAAGATTCCTCTCTCTCCCAGCATAGTTGAAACCACTCTCAATGAAATAAATGCGGGAATTGCCATGGTTATTACAAAAACTGTTCTCCAGAATTTCTTGAACTTAATGCCTTTGGAGTTGATTATCATTGCAAGGATCATTCCGCCAAAGTAGCAGGAAAATGTTGCTGCAAAGCCCCATATAAGCGTCCACCCCAGAACCGGCCAGAATGTAGCGGAAAGTCTGTCTCCTGTCGAAAGAAGAGTAAAAAAGTTCTTGATACCCACCCAGGTAAACAGATTTCCCGGTGGCTGGTGATCCTGATCGTAGTTGGTAAACGCCATAAGGATCATATAGATAAGCGGCATTACCGTAAAGGTTGAAAGTCCTACAACAGGCACTGCCAGGAACAGGAAGTGAACATTCTCATTTGCAAGGCTCTTAATATCTTCAAGGAAAGATGCAGGTTTTTTTCCAAACTCGCGCATAGCTCTTGCCCTTTCACCTGAATAGATTGAGAAGAGCCAAAGTGCAACAAAAAAGCCTGTGATCACCACGGTTACAACGCCTGCCAATAAGATAAGCATCGAATTATCGCCCTTTGAGACTTCATAAATTCCAAGAGCTTCGTTGTAGGCCATGCCCTGAGTGTTTTCACCCAGGGTCTTTAACATGTACAGGTTGTGACCTCCCGTCATAACCATAAATGCAATATAAATAATCTCAAGAGCAAGGAAGATCAAACCTTTGATCACCTGTCCGTTTTTCATGTTCGATAGCCCGAATATTATATAGGACAGTTTTGAGAAAATATCGCCTTTAGTAAATGTCGTTACTATATTCCTTTTTGCGTTTACTGCTTTCATCATTATTACCTCAAGAAATGGATCTAAAATGCTGATGATAATTTGCTATCAGTTTGTAAGTGTGCTTGTGATGCTGTCTACAAGGGCATCAAGCTGTGTCTGAAGGTTTGCCTCTGTCACCTCACCGTTATAAAGGCTTACACCAAAAGCCTTCATAGGATCCCAGTAATCGCCCATCTTAGGGATACTTGGCTGATTTGTTGCAAGTGCAGCCTGATCGTTAAGAGCGCTTGCTACAAAGTCATTTTTAATCTCATCGCTGTCTGCAAGTGACTTAAGAACCGGAACATCGCCCTGCTCGTTGTATCTTGTAAGGCAGCTCTCAGGACTTGCCATGTAAACAGCAAGCTGCTGAGCGCAAAGAGGATACTGAGTATTTGACTTAACAGTGATTGTCTTGAAGTCTACGAAGTTTGAAAGCTGTACATCTTTTCCGCCGATGTTTGCTACAGGAAGTGCAACAGCACCAACCTTATCACCAAGAGCAGCCTTGAAATCAGGAGCGCTCCATGCACCACTTGTTACAGCGCCGAGCTTACCTTCCTTAAATGCATTTCCGCCGACTCCGTCTGCATCCTCAAGGTACTTAGGGCTCTTTGCAAGCTCGATCATATACTGTCCTGCTGCAAATCCGTTTGCATCGTTGAAAGAACAATCCTCAGGATTTGTTCCGTCTGCTCCGAAAAGTGTGCAGCCGTTTCCAAGGAAGAACATCTCTGCATACCATGAATTTGTAAACTGTGTGCTGAAGTTCCATACGCCGTCGCCAAGGTCCTTTGCCATCATGGTATCGAGGCTCTTAACCTCATCATCTGTGAAGAAGTCCTTGTTGTAATACATGAAAAATGTATTTGGTGAGAATGGAACTGCATATGTAAGACCATCAATTGTTACAGCATTAAGTGCGCTTTCTGGAAGGTCAGCTGCAATTGTCTCGAAATCCTTTGTGATTGGTAAAAGAAGTCCCTTAGAAGCAAGATCTGCAACACCGCCGCTTGGTGTGTAGAAAATATCTGCTGCAGTATCAGCATCTGTTGAAAGAGCCTGAGGTGCCTCATCAATACCTACTACTGCGATCTCATATGTTATATCGAATTCGTCGTGGGCTGCATCGAATGTTTTAACCATCTCGTCTGTGATTGCAACTTCCTCTTCAGGAACCCAGATCTTAAGTTCAACTTTCTGAGTTTCAACCGGTGCAGCATCCTTTGTCTCTGCAGCCGTATTAGTCTCACTTGCAGAAGCAGCCTTATCGCTTCCCTGTGATGCATTTGCAGTTGTGTTTTCCCCGCCACATCCTGTGAGTACTGATGTACCCAGCATAGCTGTCATAGCTAATGCTCCAATTTTGTTCATTTTCATTTTTTGTTATCCTCCTTTGAACTTTGTGGTTTGAATAATAAAATCACGTATTGGTAAATCGGTTTACCATGACTATAATGTGTTTTGTTTTAGCGGTCAATGCGTTTTGACCATTTTCCATTTTTTCAATAAATTAACTGTAAAACTCAGGGGAAAATTAAAAGAAATTTTTGACAAAACTTATAAACTTAGCGGTAAACAGATTACCTTGCCAAATTAGCATGCTAAAACATTAAATGATCAGGGTGATATTTTTCCTGATCATATTTTGAAAAGAAGTTATTTATACAAAAAGGCTGCAAACGCACTATTTAAGAAAATAGCGGCATTTGCAGCTCTATAATATACTACTCGGTCAGCGCCCTTACAGACTGTCTCTCAACAACCCTTATGTGTTGTTTCTCATCTGCAACAAGCTGAGTTTTTTCTTCGATCATCTTAAAGAGGTAATCACCGGCCTTTTTTGCCTTCCACTCAAAATCCTGAGCTACCGATGTAAGTTTTGGAGTCATAAATTCACAGTCAGGCAGGTTATCAAAACCTATGACCGACATATCGTATGGCACTCTTATTCCACACTGCTTAAGTCCTTCTATCACACCAAAAGCAACTATATCAGACATACATGCTATTGCCGTATAATCCCCGCCGCCAAAGGCTATATCCTGTCCCACCGTAACAGCGCTTGGATAAGTGGATTCCGTATTGTATATATTTCCCTTCTTAAAAGGAATCCCGGCCTCTTTGCAGGCATCACTAAACCCTCTGTACCTTTCCTTTATTACACCTTCAGAGGAAATATCGGGAGTTACAAGAGCAATTTTGCTGTGTCCCTTGCTGATCAGATATCTCGCTGAAAGATACCCTCCCCTGTAGTCCTCAATACCGATGTTTACTATATTTTCACCGGGAGCATATGTGTCAAGAAACACTATCGGAATATCAATCTGGCTCTTTATCTGAGAAACTTCATCCTTGTAAATACCAAGAAAGAACGCTCCGTCAACATTCCAGGAAGATAAAAGCGGAACTATTTCCCTGGGATCGCCCACACATCTGAGCATCAGGTAGTATTCGTTTCTTCTAATATATTTTTCCAGTGCTGCTATTATATGTGCATTGTAAGGATTGGCAAAAAAGTCCTCATCCCTGCCAAGGTACGGAACAACAACTCCTATCAGCCGGCTCTCTTTTTTTACCAGAGATCTGGCCATTACATTGGGCTTATATCCTGCCTCTTTTATGATCTTCTCTACTCTTTCCCTTGTTTCCTCTGAAACCTTGGAAAGCTTTCCGTTTATAACATTTGAAACAGTGGCCTTGGACACCCCGGCCTGTCTTGCTATTTCAGAGATATTCATATATAGTAAAACTCCTTATATTGGTAGGTAAAACGGTTAACTATATTTTTACTATACATTTTTGCTGCCGGTTGTGTCAAGACATTAAAACTGATTTCTGAAAATATTAGCAACGACTTATATCATCAGCTTATTGTGTATGAAACCTCAAAAGTAAGGCCTTCTCCAACTGCATTCTGGTACTCTCTTTCAGATAAATCGCCGGTAAATCCTACCCTGTCACATCTGCCATACCAGGGCTCGATGCATACAAACGGTGCATTTTTTCCGGCAGGCGACCAGATTCCAAATAAAGGTGCGTCAAAGGATACCTTTAAAATTTCTGTACCGTTACTGTCAATAAGCGCCACTGCATCAGATTGTCTATCCTCGATTATAAGAGCATCCTCATCGAAGAGTTCCTTGGACAGCTTCATTTTGCCATCCGCTATCTTAATAATTTTGGTTCTGTCAGAAAGACATCCGCTGCCATCCCCTTCAATGATGTTAGCCTTCAGGTCATTTAAAAGCTTTTTACCCGCTTTGTAGTAAACAAGGCTGTCTTTTGATAGATCACAGTTAAATGCCGGATGACCTCCGATAGAGAAATATATAGTCTCATCTGACGGATTCTTAACTGTCCATATGATTTTTACACCGTTCTCATCCAATTGATATCCTATCTGCAGAATAAATGAAAACGGATATTTTTCATGTGTTTTCTTATTGTCTTTAAGCTCAAAGGTAAGCTCGTTTGTCCTTTCTTTTATCAACGAAAAATCCATATCTCTGGCAAATCCGTGCTGGGACATTTCATATTCTTTACCTGCAAAGGAGGATTTCTTATTCCAGTAGTTACCTACAAGCGGGAAAAGAACTGGTGACGTCCGTCCCCAGAATGCAGGATCTGCCTGCCACATAAGCTCTCTGCCATTTTTCTTAAGTGACTTTATCTCTGCTCCGTGATCAGAAACTGTAAGTTCATAAATTGAGTTTGATATTCTGTATTCCATGTTCATTCTCCTTTGTTTTTCTTGATAGCAGCTGGACATTTATGAGGCATAAAGGGTCCGTACTGGCATTTTGGACACTGGAAGCATTTTACATAAGGAGCATCATATAAGATTGCCTCACAAAATGCCGGATCGGCCAGAACTGCTCTTCCCAGATCCACTGTATCTACCAGATCATTCTCAATAAGATATCTTGCAACCTCCGGATCAAATATACCATTAACACAGGAAACCGGAACTATTCCCTTAAAGTGTTCATGGAATCTGACTCCCATTTCGCATATTAGATTATATGGTTTGCCCTCTTCCTTAAGTGTAGGATCTTCCCATTCTATACCTGTGGAAACCTGAAGATAATCACATCCCGCCTTTACATATTCATCAGCTATACTTATTGCAGTAGCAACATCAGGCTCGACTCCCACAGTACGCACAGAAATAAGGAAATCTTCGCCGCATCTTTCCCTGATCATTTTTATGATCTCTGCCGCGAATCTTGCTCTGTTCTCGCTGCTTCCACCGTATTGATCACTTCGGAGATTCGTCTTTTTTGATATAAACTGATTGATCAGATAGCCATGACATCCATGAAGCTGAATTCCGTCATATCCGGCTTTCTTTGCACGGATTGCGGAAAGGACATAGTTTTCCTGCATTTCATGAATTTCTGTAATGCTCATTTCCCTCGATAAAACATTTTCATCTCTTGTGGGAACTGCTGACGGGCCGATTGCCTCTCCACATTCAGGATTGGATGTGATTCCTGTATGATTTAGCTGGATTATCACAGCTGCTCCATTGTCATGGCAAGCCTTTACAATCTCTTTATGACCGTCTATCTGGTCATCATCCCACAGACCCATGTGTATTTTTCCGAATCTTCCTCCCGGTGTCACGGCGGTAGCTTCCACACAGATAAGGCCACAGCCATGCTCCGCCCTCTCCCTGTAGTGTTCAATATGCTTTAAGGTGACCTTGCCATCCTCCCCTGCATAATCAAACTTAACAGTAGGAGCCATTGTAAGTCTGTTTTTGATTTTTGTCTTATTGATTATTATTGGATCATTAACTTTAGTCATCAGAACCCCATTCCAATCCTATAGTTCAGATAGCGCTTGAAAATATAAGGAAAAGTTTTGCGCTTATATAAGTATAGCAAAAGAGGGAAATGGAATACAAGAATCGCTCATACAGGGAAATTACGCAACTACCTATCGCTTATACAGCGAAATTGCTTTGAGCAGAGCACTTGACGAAGTTCTTTTGAGTCTAGTGCGAGCCATGGGTGGCTACTTGGCGAGGTTTTATCGAGCCTAGTAGAGCATCCCAGTCGTCAAGTTTATGCGGAGATCGATTATACAGCAAAATGAGGGGGCGCTCATACAGCGAAATTGCTTCGCAATTTCCCTGTCGTCCGTTCTCGCCAAGCTCACTCAGCAAAAAGAATACAAAAATCGCATACGCGATTTATTTGGAAAATAAAAGGTACATGGCCTTTCAAGCAAGCTTGAGGCCATGTACCTTTATTTTCCAAACCACTTACGTGGTTTTGTATTCTATTATCTGCACGAGTTTGGCTCGTTATCGCTTACATCATACCCATTCCTGCTCCACCACCTGCTGGCATAGGAGGAACAGGCTCTTTGATTGTAGCTACGGCTGCCTCTGTTGTAAGGAAGCTTGAAGCTACTGATGTAGCGTTCTGAAGAGCTGAACGTGTAACCTTGGCAGGATCGATGATACCGTCCTTAACCATGTCTACATACTCTTCTGTGTAAGCATTGAAGCCTACTCCCTGCTTAGACTCTTTAACCTTGTTAACGATAACTGATCCGTCAAGACCTGCATTGTTAGCAATGTGGTACAAAGGAGCTTCCAGAGCCTTAAGAACTACATTGGCACCTGTCCTCTCGTCGCCTTCGAGCTTCTCAGCAAGCTTAGCAACTTCCTTAGAAGCATGGATGTAAGCTGATCCACCACCAAAGATGATACCCTCTTCAACTGCTGCTCTTGTAGCGTTGAGAGCGTCTTCCATTCTGTACTTAGCTTCCTTCATCTCTGTCTCAGTAGCAGCACCTACTCTGATAACTGCAACACCGCCGGCGAGCTTAGCAAGTCTCTCCTGAAGCTTCTCTTTATCAAAATCAGAAGTTGTATCTTCGATCTGCTTCTTAATCTGAGAAACTCTTGCCTTGATATCGTCCTTATTTCCAAGACCATCAACAATAGTTGTCTTCTCTTTCTCTACCTTGATGCTCTTTGCTCTTCCGAGATCATCCATTGTTGTATCCTTGAGCTCAAGACCAAGATCTGAAGAAATAACCTTACCACCTGTAAGGATAGCGATATCTTCAAGCATAGCCTTTCTGCGATCACCATAGCCTGGAGCCTTAACAGCTACAACGTTGAATGTTCCACGAAGCTTGTTAACGATAAGTGTTGTAAGAGCCTCGCCATCAACGTCCTCAGCGATGATAAGGAGCTTAGAACCTGTCTTAACGATCTGCTCAAGAAGTGGAAGGATATCCTGAATATTTGAAATCTTTTTATCTGTGATAAGGATATATGGATCTTCCAAAGTAGCTTCCATCTTGTCCATATCTGTAGCCATGTAAGCTGAGATATATCCTCTGTCAAACTGCATACCTTCTACAAGGTCAAGCTCAGTCTGCATTGTCTTGGACTCTTCGATAGTGATAACGCCATCGTTAGAAACCTTCTCCATAGCATCTGCGATCATCTGACCAACTTCATCATCACCTGATGAAACAGCTGCTACTCTCATGATCTGCTCTTTGCCCTTAACCTTTGTAGCCATCTTGCTGATAGAAGCAACTGCAGCGTCTGTAGCCTTCTTCATACCTTTTCTGAGTACGATTGGGTTAGCGCCTGCAGCAAGGTTCTTAACACCTTCATTGATCATTGCCTGTGCAAGAACTGTAGCTGTTGTAGTACCATCACCAGCTACATCGTTTGTCTTTGTAGCAACTTCCTTTACAAGTTGAGCACCCATGTTCTCATAAGAATCCTCAAGCTCAATCTCTTTTGCGATTGTAACACCGTCGTTTGTGATTGTAGGAGCGCCATAGCTCTTATCAAGAACTACGTTTCTTCCTTTAGGTCCGAGTGTTACTCTTACTGTATCTGCAAGCTTATTAACGCCTTCTACCATTGCTGTGCGGGCGTCAGCGCCGTACTTAATTGTCTTAGCCATTTTTATTATCCTCCAAATGAATTAATTATATACGGATTGCTCCGCTTTGCTCTCGCAATCCTACATGCATTCAGAAATCGATATGCTCATGTTATTCGCATATCTTTTTTCTTCATGCATGTTCGGTCTTCAAAATCAAATAATTCTTTGTACAAGTACAGAATTATTTGATCTTTCATCCCTTTATAATTGCAAGTATGTCATTCTGCTTAACGATAATGTATGTAACATCATCAAGCTTAACTTCTGTTCCTGCATATTTTGAATAGATGACATTGTCACCCTTCTTAACCTGCATCTTAACTTCCTTGCCATCTACTACTCCGCCAGGACCTACAGCTATAACCTCAGCCTGCTGTGGCTTCTCCTTCTCAGCGCCAGGAAGAACGATTCCTGATTTTGTAGTCTCTTCAGCCTCAAGAGCCTTAAGTACAACTCTGTCTGCAAGTGGTTCTAACTTCATAATAAAGCCTCCTTATATAAATTTTTTATTGACTTTTTAGTTTTGTTAGCACTCTTATTAAACGAGTGCTAACCCACAAATCATATTTTATAACAATGCCTTTGAAAGTCAATACTTTTATAGATATTTAATACTTTTTTATATGTAATAAATTGCATTCTCGCTGCAAAACCCCCATAATATCCTTAACAAGGTATGACTTTTTAAGGAAATGGATTTCCTTATGTCTGCGAAAGCAGGCAGTCTCTCAAGGAGGTGAAAATAAATGAGTACTAATTTCTTTAGCAGTTTGTCAGGTAATTTCGACTATGTCTCAAGCATGAGCGGTCTTTTGTCCGATTATTCCAGCATAAAAAACGGTTCCTATGGCACTCTTATGAAGTCCTATGTAAATAAGGTCGGCAACAAAGCTGCGCTTAATGCATATCGTGAAACCGGGTCAACCACAACCGGCGTTGAGAGTACAACTCAGGCTTCAGTTACCAAGAAGGCGTCCTCTTCATCAAAATCAAGTTTCCTTGACAGTTACCTTAAGGATGCCACCAAAGTTTCCGGAAAAGAAAAGGCTTCGTACGGTACATCCGTTTCCTCAGAAACAACTTCCGCTACAACCAAGGCAGCAACTACCACCGATAAATATGCTTCGTACAAATCTTCCTGGCTTGATGACCAGTTAAAGCAGTACGATAAGGACGCTAACAAAACCACTGCTGCAGATACATCCGTAGCTTATGACACAACAATTTAATCCGGTAAGGATCGAAATAGGAAAAAGGAATGTTCTGGTTCCCAACACACTCCCTACAGAACATTCCTTTTTTCATGCCATAATATTCACAATTACTGTCATAGAAAAAACTTACTTCTCATGCGGGATTTCCTTCCCGTAAAGATCAATATAGTTTTCCTTAAGGGCAATTGCCCAGTATTTCTCAGGAATATTGGGCCACCTTACAATGCCTCTCTCCTGTTCACACAACCTCATAGCCCTTAAGAGAACCGTTTCGTTAAGGTTAACACCGGTTCTTATAGTATGCATGCTGACTGCAGCCCACGCAGGGGCATATTTGCAAAGCTCAGAGGACTTGAAATCTCTTATTATCTGCTTTCTGTCGTACTCCAGCTGAATATGCTCTTCCTCCCAACTTTTAGTGGTTCCGTGAAGTATACAAAACTGCGCCTTTCCGCCGTGTTCCATAGGAAGTCCCACTGATCCGGGATTTATCGACTTTTTCCCCCTGTACACATAGGTTCCCTGAATATGCGTATGCCCATGCAAAAGAATTCCCGTATTCAGGTGGGTCAGAGCTCTCTTTGTATTTCTTTTTTCCCTGTAAAGAAGTTCACCGGTATCTGTCATAGAGCCGTGACAGTACTCAAAAGAAGGAATCCCTTTCTGCTGAAAAATACCGCTGTTTGGCAGAGACTCAAAAAAAGCAAAGTCCTTATCAGTGAGGTTTTCGTAAGTGTAAAGAAGACTTCCGCTGGCAGATCCTTTTCTCCAGTTTCCTTCGCCGCTTCTCCTGTAATTTAGAAGATATTCCTCTCTGTTACCCCGGATAATTGTGGTATTAAAGTATTGCTTAAGGACATAGATAAGCTCCATGGCTTTTTGCGGATTTGGGCAGTCAGTGACATAGTCGCCAAGGAGGAAAAAATTAGTAATCCCCTTGCCAACCGTATAGTCAATGCACGCCTGCAGCGCAGCATAATTTCCATGAATGTCACTAAATACCGCTATATCCATATCTCTCCAATGTTGATACTCTTTTATTTACTCACATCTTTATTCAGGTGGTGAAAGCTGCATTAATACTGGATTCGTCAAACTGCTTGGTAAAGAGGTCGTAGTAATGTCCCTTCTTTTCCATCAGCTGGCTGTGAGTTCCTCTCTCAATGATCTTACCATCCTGTACCACCAGTATCACATCCGCACCTACTACAGTTGAAAGACGGTGAGCTATAACAAAAGATGTCCTGCCCTTTGTAACTGTAACTATCGCATCCTGGATGGCTTTTTCCGTTACTGTATCAATGGAAGCCGTCGCCTCATCAAGAACAAGGATCTTGGGATCTGCCAGGATTGCCCTTGCGAAGGAAAGGAGCTGTTTTTCACCTGTGGACAGCATATCACCGTCCTCTCCAACATCACTGTCTAGCCCCTTTTCCATCCTCTTTACAATGCCATCAGCAGCAACAAGCTTTAGCGCATTCCAGATTTCTTCCTCTGTGGCATCGGGCTTGCCATACCTTAAGTTCTCTCTTACGGTTCCGGAGAAAAGATGAGGTGTCTGAAGCACATAACCTATATTGGAGTGAAGCCACAGCTGAGACCTTGCCGCAGCATCTTTTCCGTCAATCAAAACCGTACCTGTAGTAGGCTTAAAAAATCTGCAAACCAGATTTACAAGAGTCGATTTGCCGGCTCCTGTCTCGCCCACAATGGCTATATTACTGCCCTGAGGGACTTTCAGATTAAAGTGTTCAAGTACGTACTCATCTCCATCGGGATATTTAAAGGTAACATCCTTAAATTCCACATCTCCGTGTAATGGCTCCCAGTTTTCTTTCTTGGGATTAAAGGTATCGCCGTACTTCTCTATAACCTCCGGGCTGTCTGCCACGTCTGACTCTGTCTCAAGAAGCCTTGTAAATCTCTCCACATTTACCTGAACCGCGATAAGCTCGGAAATAGTGACGATAACATTTTGAATAGGCTCCATAAGTCCAAGAGCATAGGATAAGAAAACCGAGAAGGTTCCGATCTGTATAACCCCGTCCAAAGTAATAATGCCGCCTCTCCAAAGCACCAGTGAAAGGGCAAAAGATGACATCATGGTTATTGCTGAATTGAAAAATGCGGAATAATGTGTCGCATGTACGGAAGTTGCCCTCATTTTTTCAGTATCTTCTTCAAAGTCCTTCTGTATCTTGTCCTCAACCACCAGGGTCTTTATAGCCTTGGCTCCGGTAATGCCCTCATTAAAATTGCCGGTAATTGTGGAATTTATCTCCCTGATCTTTCTGTTGAGTACAACAAGCTTTGCCTGAAAATACATGACTAGAACAACAGCTATCGGAACAAGAAGCATAATAAGAAGCGCAAGTTTGAAATTTAGCGCCAGCATCATAATAAGGACGCAAACAATGTATGAACCGTTCCAGATGATATCCATCATTCTCCAGGCTACCATAACGCCGATCTTACCTGTATCGCTCATAACTCTGGCATGGATATATCCAACATTGTTCTGATTAAAATAGGCAAAGGAAAGAGTCTGCAGATGTGAAAAAGCTGCATCTCTTAAGTCTCTGTCAATGTACATCTCGACTTTTCCGCACATATAGACGGATATGAAATTATCAAGCGTCTGGAAAACAAGGATCAATACATAGAGGATGACAAAAGTGCTAAGTCCCTCAAGGGTTCCTTTTCCCACAAAATTATCGAGTGCATATCTGTTAAAAATAGGATAAACAGAGTCAATCAGAGAGCTCAGTATTCCCAGAGTAACCATAAAAACGATCATCGTCAGATATGGCTTTATAAACGGATATAACTTAGGCACTCCGAAAAACGGAAGCTTAATATTTTTCTCTTTTTCTTTCATAATTTCCTCTCTTAAGTGCCCTGCATCTGAATGTCATATATTTTTTTATAAATTCCATTCATCTTTAAAAGCTCATCGTGTGTTCCCTGCTCTGCAATTCGTCCATGGTCAAGAACAATTATGGAATCAGCATGCATCAGGGTCATGATCCTGTGGGAAATAAGAACCACCGTGGATTCTCCGATATTTTCAGAAAGTGCATGCCTGATCTTTGCATCAGTCTGTGTATCAACAGCCGACAAAGAATCATCAAATACCATAACGGGAGGCCTTGAGACAAGCATCTGTGCAATTGCTGTACGCTGCTTCTGTCCACCTGACAAGGTCACACCTCTCTCGCCCACAAAGGTCTCATAGCCCTGATTAAAGCTCTCGATAGTTTCATCCAAAGCCGCTATTTTAGCTGCTCTTCTGATTTCCTTAATGTCATTCTTTTTCTGGGTTATACCGATATTTTCAGAGAGAGTTCTGGAAAACAAAAACGGCTCCTGAAGAACAAAACCAATATTTTTCCGAAGCCACGATGCCTTGATGTCCCTGATATCCGTATCTCCCACAAGGATTCTTCCGCTTCCCTCAGGAATATCATAGAGCCTGTCCATAAGGTACATAAGTGTGGACTTTCCGGATCCGGTTCCTCCAAGAATACCAAAGGTAGATCCCGCCTTGATCTTAAAGCTGACACCATGCAAAACTTCTTCTGTTCCATTGTCATATACAAAGGAAACATTTTCGAAAGTGATATCGTCGTTTAAAGAAGGTTCTGTAGCGTTTTCTTTGTCCTTCTCAGTCTCAGAGTTCATGATATAGCTGATACGGTCTATCGAAACTCCGGCCTTACTCATCTCTGATATTATTCTTCCAAGAGCGCGAACAGGCCATACAAGCATGGAATTGTATGAAACAAAGGCAATGTACTCACCAACCGTAATCTCTCCATGCACACAAAGTACCGCGCCATATACAGTTATGAGCATAACCTGAAGCCCTGAAATAAGATCGTTTGAGGACCAGAATGCCGATAATATCCTCATAAGATCTATCCAAAGCTGGGTATATTCATGGTTTTGTTTTACAAACCTTTCTCTCTCGTATTTTTCTCTTCCGAAGGCTCTTACAACTCTGACTCCTGTGAGGTTTTCCTGCGCTGTTGCCGAGAGCCTGCCCTCTTCGTTATCTGCCTTTTCAAAGGCATTTCTGATCTTTCCGTGGAAAAATAAAGAATACAACACAATAATCGGGATAAATACAGCGGAAACAATAGTCATCTTTCCGTTTATCCCGATCATAAAGTACATTGCAATGATGATCCTGATGATTATCCTGAAAAGAGATGACATCTGTTCAGAGATGAACATCTTTATTGTATCTACATCCGAAGTACATCTCTGAATGATATCACCTGTATGATTTTCGCCATGCCAAGTAAACGGCAGATGCATGATATGCTCGAAAAGCTTATCCCTCATTCTCTGGATAAGCTTCTCAGCACCCATGGAATTGAACAATCTGAAAAGATATCTCGATATAGCTCCCAGAAGACCTATCACAGCTACCAAAAGAGCTATGTACTGAAGGTGTCCTCTAAGAAACTGCCTTCCTCCCATGGCTTCCATAATAGCATTTAGGTATCCGGGAACCGTATCGGATGTTGTGTCATCTATACAATAATCAACTGTATACTGTATTATCTTGGGCCCTATCATGTCAAAAAACGTAACCAGCAGGGAAAAGATAATACTCAGAACAAATAAAGCTATGCTTCCTTTAAGGAAGTATAAAACCAGCGCTCGTTTATTCTTAAATTTTAAGTTTTGATTGTTTGCCATAAATAATCCCTTTATATTGTGTAATTGGGGATTATCAAAATGTTATTTTACAATCTCTTTAATAGACTGGGCAAGGCCTGCAATTCCCTGAATATTTGATGGAACAATAATCTTGGTTGCCTGACCGTCCGAAGCCTTTTCAAAAGCTTCAAGGCTCTTAAGAGTCAGAACAGACTCATCAGCTCCTGCCTCCTTCAACATTTTGATACCCTCAGCGTTAGCCCTCTGAATATTCTTTATAGCCTCAGCCTGACCTTCAGCTTCGCGGATCTTCTTTTCTCTCTCAGCCTCAGCTCGAAGGATTGTAGCCTGCTTATCAGCTTCAGCCTGGAGGATCTTACTCTGTTTTTCACCTTCTGCTACAGTGATCTGACTCTGCTTCTCACCTTCTGCAAAAAGAATCTTCTCTCTCTTTTCACGTTCAGCTTTCATCTGCTTCTCCATTGCATCACGGATCTGCTCCGGAGGATTGATGTTTTTAAGCTCAACTCTCGTGATCTTGATACCCCATGGATCTGTTGCTATATCCAGTGCATCCTGCATCTGTGCATTGATCTGATCTCTTGAAGTGAGAGTCTCGTCAAGAGTAAGGGAACCAATAACGTTACGAAGTGTGGTTGCTGTAAGATTCTCAATAGCTCCTATGGGATTTCTTACTCCGTATGCATAAGCCATTGGATCTGAAATTCTAAAGAATACTATAGAGTCAATCTGCATTGTAACATTATCCTGAGTAATAACAGGCTGAGGCGGGAAATCACAGTACTGCTCCTTGAGATCCACCTGTCTTGCAACTCTGTCAATAAAAGGAACCTTGATATGAAGGCCTACGTCCCAAGTCTCTTTATATGCGCCAAGTCTTTCAACAACATATGAATGAGCCTGCGGAACAATCTTGATGTTTGCTGCAACTAAAACCAGTAAAAGCACTACGATAATAATTATTGCTACCATAAATTTCCTCCTTAACGATACCTTTATTATGTATATTGTTTTAATCAGCCTTTTTTACAATAAGCTTTACTCCCTGGACTTTGACGACTACAACCTCTTCTCCGGCAGAAATTATTTCATCTTCATTTTCTGTGGCAGCAAGCCATGTTGATCCCTCATAGTCAACCCTGCCTTTTCCTTTAATGCTGTCAATATCAGTCTTTGCTACGAGTCTTTTGCCTATTACAGCATCAATGTTTGTTCTCGTAACCTTTTTGTTCAAATACTTTTCTGCCAACGGCCTTACGGCTATAAGTACGATCATTGATACAAGAATAAAAAGAACAAGCTGTACCCATATATTTGCCCCGATAAGTGCTGCCAGCATAGCAACAACCGCGCCTATTGCAAACCATATAGTAATAAGTCCCATTGTGGAAAGTTCAATTACTGCAAGAACTATAGCAGCAACCAGCCAGATAACGGCTGATGAAGCAAAAGTCATACACATCACCTCCTCATGATTGCAGAACTATACATGTTTTAATTATAATGCATCCTCCCTAAACAAGGAAGATGGTTTCTTAAGTAAATATAACTTTGCACATCCAATATTCATGGTAATTTTATAGCCTTTTCATAATTAAACTAACATAAAGAAATGTATTTCAGAAAACAGTGTGTTATTATATAATAGTAGAATTTTAATCGATACACCGTTCTTTGTGATCAGTCTTTGGAGGGTAAAAGAATGTACGGTTATGATTATTCGACATTTAAAAGCATAGTTGAAATGTGCAATATGCCAAGCTGTATTTTTTCCGTTGAAAAGAAAGATGATGGCACCTGCGGTAAAATAATCATGCTTGCAACCAACAAAATCTTTAGCATGACGGGTGAAGATGTCGAAGGTTTGCCCTATGATGCAAAGCTTCCAAAAGATCCCAAATTTGAAGATATAGTTTTCAAGGCTGCCTGGCATAATGAGCATTATCACGCTTATATCGACACAACAAGACTATATGGCTATTGGACTGAAGATATCATAATTCCGCTCAAAAGCGATGATGAAAAGATACATTATTGCCAGTTTATCTATAATCTCACAAAGGAGATGGATTCCGGCAAATATTCTATTATTTCGCCTGATATTGCCAGCTTTGTTATAAGAACCTGTATCAACCTTCGTAAGGAGGATGATTTTTATTCTGCTATGGCCTCAGTGACAAAGGATATACGTGAATTTACGGATTCTTTTGCCGCTTCCATCATGACCGTATCAAAGGATCTTTTCCAGTTTGAAGTTGTAAGTGAAAGTGTTAGAAACAACTCCAAAAACCTCCATGATGTTTTTTCGAATATTCCTTACGAAGTTGTAGAATCCTGGGAAACTCTGATCTCCGGAACTGATTGCATAATCATCAGAAATGAGGAGGATTTAAGCGACATAGAAAAAATTGCTCCTAGGTGGGTAGAAACTCTTCGCGACAATGATGTTAAGAGTCTTTGCCTCGCTCCTTTTATCCATCAGAACATGATCATAGGTTATTTATATATCACCAATTTTGATGTGTCCTTGCTTTCAAGATTTAAAGATACTATCGAGATGGTCTCATTTTTCCTGACATCCGAGGTTGCTCACCATATCTTTATCGATAAGCTAAAAACCTTAAGCTCATTGGATATGAGAACCGGTGTGCAGAACAGAAATGCAATGAATACAAAAGTTGATGAGCTTGCTACAGAGCTTAAGCTTAGCAAAGTTCCGTACAGCGTAGCTTTCTGTAATCTCGCAACTCTAAAACATGTCAATATTACGCAGGGACATGATGCAGGCAATAGCCTTCTTAGTGATGCCGGCAAAATACTCAGGGATATTTTCAGGAACGATTTCATTTACAGATCATCCGGCGACGAATTTGCTGTTATTTCAACAAACACCACCGAAAAGGACTTTGAAAACAAAATTTCGTTGCTCAAAGAAAGGGCAAGTGATCCCAACTGGGTATATTTTACCGTGGGATATTATACGGATCTGACAGAAGGAAATCTGCATACAGCCATGAGATTTGCCAATGAATACGGGCAGGAATTTAGAGAAGACTTCTACTTCCAGCATCCTGATATGGTGAAATGATATGAATAATGAATTATATAAAAGATTAAAAGAATATATTAGTTTTTCACCTATTCCGAGCACAATAATCACAGTTGAAAAACTAAATGACGGATCCTGCGGAGAAATACGCTTTTTTGCAATCAATGAGCCCTTCAAAAAAAGCTACTACGATATGTTTGCCAACACAGAACATGATGCCAACATATCCTATGAAAACTTTGAAACTGCAATTGAAGGTCAGCTTTATACGCAACATCTGCCAAAAGAGCCCAATTTTGAAACAGTATGCTTTAAAGCAGCCTGGGAAGGTCAATTCATTAACACCTATGTGGATACAACCAAGATGTACGGTTTTTGGACTCAGGACATCTTAAATCCCATTACTGAAAAAAGTGATGACCCCAATATCAGTTTTTGCCAGTTTTCCTATACTCTGAATAAAGAAATGGACACAGGAAAATTTGCAACCGTTTCTCCTGATATTGCCAGCTTTGTTATTAAATCATGCCTGGAACTTAGAAACGAGAAAAAGTTTCATGAAAGCATGAAAAATGTTACGAAAGATCTTCGGGAATATACAAACTCTTATGCTGCAAGCATTGTGACTGTGGATAAGGACGCACGCACTTTCGAAGTAGTAAGTGCCGACGTACGTAATAACGACAAAGATATTAAAGAGATCTTTTCCAAATTCCCCTATGAAATAATTGAGAGCTGGGAAAAACTCTGCCAAAAGACAAACGATATAATCATTAAAGATGAACATGACTTAAATGTTATTGAGAAGAAAGCTCCCGCCTGGGTAAAGACATTGCGCGCAAATGATGTAAAAAGCCTGTGTCTTGTACCCTTCGTACATCAGGATGACATTATCGGATATTTATACATCACAAACTTTGATGTTTCTTCCCTGGTCAGGATAAAAGAAACTGTTGAGCTCCTCTCCTTCTTTTTAACTGCTGAAGTTGCCAATTACTTTTTCCTGCAGAAACTTGAATATCTCAGCAACGTAGATATTTTAACCGGCGTTTATAACAGAAATTGCATGAATACACATGTGGATGAACTATCCATAAAACTCAAGCTAAATCCGCAGCCATTTTCTGTTGCATTCTGTGATCTTAACGGCCTTAAAACCATCAATGATAAAGAGGGACACAGCGATGGCGACAGGCTTTTAAAGGATGCAGCCAATCTGCTTAAGGAAATATTCGAAGATGACCTGATATTCAGAGCCGGCGGAGATGAATTTACCATCATTTCTCTGAACTGCACTAAAGAAGATTTTGAGAAAAAAATTGAAGACCTGAAAGAAGAAGCCTGCGATCCTGACTGGCTGTGTTTTGCAGTGGGCTACTATCATGACGAATCAAACGGAAATCTTCGTCTCGCACTTCGCTATGCCGACGAACTCATGTACAAAGACAAAGACGCCTACTACGAAAAGCACCCCGAAAAACGCCGCTAGGATTGTGAGCGGACACCCCTCTCTCACAACCTATCCTCATCCATAAACCTACATTCCATCACAGCGCGCCGGAAAGGAAAATTTCGGCTGAAGAAGCACAGCGCGGGTCTGAAAAGCTATAATTGTTTTCGAATCATTGTGACGAGTGGGTAAATTCATGAGTAAAAAAAGAAAGAGCTACCTTTCTGTTTATGTTTTTCCAATTTTAAAAACATAGAAAGGTAGCTCTTAATTTTTTTACCATGAATTCCCACGAAGGAACAGTGAGAAAAGAAATCTTTTTTCAGACCCTCGCGACTATCAAATGGAGGTTCTGCTCTCGCAACAAGTTGCTCGCCAGAACGACCATACTCACTAGACTCGAAAAAACCTCGTCAAGTGATTAAGGTCAGAACTTTCCGGCCTTAGCTGCTTCCTCGATGGAAACGGCTGTTGATACAGTCATACCAACCATAGGGTTGTTACCAGCGCCGATAAGTCCCATCATCTCAACGTGAGCAGGAACTGATGAAGAACCTGCGAACTGAGCGTCTGAGTGCATACGTCCCATAGTATCTGTCATACCGTAGGAAGCTGGGCCGGCTGCCATGTTATCCGGGTGAAGTGTACGTCCTGTACCGCCGCCTGAAGCAACTGAGAAGTACTTCTTGCCAGCGTCAACGCGCTCCTTCTTGTAAGTACCTGCAACAGGATGCTGGAAACGA
>SVFZ01000053.1 GCA_015056585.1 Butyrivibrio sp.
TACTCACAAGAAGCCTTTTTACCTGCCTAAGGAGATAAGGTACAGCCACACTGATATCTTAGATAATATTGACAAGTTCAATTACAAGATGGCCTATGAGCTGTACAAGCACATAAATACAGATTTCGCGCTGATCGTTCATGCTGACGGGTTCGTCATTCATCCGGAAAACTGGAGAGACGAGTTTCTTGAATACGATTATATAGGTTCACCCTGGCCTCTGCCTAAGAATGACTATGCATACAGAGACAGTCAGGGAAATATTTGCCGCGTAGGCAATTCAGTATCCATAAGGTCAAAGAGACTAATGGAGTACCCGGATAAGATGAATCTCCCTTGGGAGAAAGGCTTTGATGACTTCTACAATGAGGATATCTTCCTATGTTGTATGCACAAAAATGATATGGAAGAAGCCGGAATGAAGTGGGCTCCGTTGGAAACGGCGGTACTGTTTGGAAGAGAGCATCCACTTCCTGAGAATAAGGGAATTGAGCCTTTTGCTTTCCACAAGTGGTGGGGAGAAAATCAGGATTATCCCAGATTTTACAGCCCCAAGAAGAGATTTAAAATGGCAGTCAGACCGCTTCTTTTCTGGAGAAAGACAGCGAAATGGAAAAAGGAGCATAACATTACATGACGTTCTCAATTGTTATTCCTGTCTACAATGCAGAGAAATATTTGAGACAGTGCCTGGAATCTGTAGTGAATTTGAGCATTCCGCAGGGCGCTGACCTTGAAGTGCTCCTTGTTGAGAATGGATCCGAGGATAAGAGCCCGGAGATATGTGATCAGTACTCAGATAAGTATGATTTTGTGAAGAGTTTTCATTTTGGTAAGATCGGTGCTTTTGCAGCAAGAAGAGAGGGAATGAAGGCAGCAGGCGGCGACTACATCATCTTTGCGGATGCGGACGACCTTCTGGCAAAAGATACTGTATCGGCTGTATATAGCTTTTTGGCCGGAACAGGTGATACGGTAAGCGATACGGAAAATGCAGATATCTTACAGAATGAAAAAGTAAAGTGCTTACCCGATATTATCCTGCACAATGCTGCAGGAATTGATACTCCTTCCGAGAGGATGTTTGGATTTTCTTTGGAATTCGAACCCGGCAGGATATATAATGCACAGGAAAAAGATGCGTTTTACAGAGTTATGTGCCTGAACGACTCTTTGAATGCTCTTTGGAACAAAGCCATAAGCAGAGAACTTGCACAGAGGATTATTTCAGAAGAAGATGCAAACGGCGGCACAGGTAAAAAGCGCTTTAATCATGGTGAAGACCTCCTCCAGACAGCAGAGATGCTGGATAAGGCAGAGTCCGTTGTCTATGTGGATGAGATATTGTACTATTACAGAGATAATACAGAAGGACTGACCGGAAGCTATCATAGAGCATTTTTGGAAAACCAGGTGGATGCCTGGAGCTCTTTTGATAAGTATGCTGAAAAGTGGACCGGGAACCGGTATAAGGACAGGATCTCCGAGAGAAAAACACTTACATGTACAATAGCCGTTAAGAGCCTTGTTTACTCAATGCTTGGAGCAAAAGAGAAGAAAAATGAACTTAAAAGGATCATGGAAAGCCCGTTTTACAAGGAATATGCGTTAAAAATGCTTCCCAAGTGGGCTCCGGAAGAAGATATATTTATCCATGACATCATGATCAGCGATGTGCCTTTTAAAAAGCTGATTGGTTTAAGCGTGAGGCACAAAGCAAGAACTTTGGTAAAGAAACTGCTCAGAAAGCTGTAAGGTAGCTGCTCGCAGTTGACCTGTAAAAGACGAGGCAAGAAAAGACAAGAGGATTTATGGTTTACGATTTAATACCATTTTTTAACGAAATTGATATATTGAAAATAAGGCTGAACATCCTTAGCCCCTATGTGGACAAGTTTATAATAGAGGAGTCCACAATGACTTTCTCGGGAGAGGATAAAGAGCTTTGCTTTGAAAAGCATAAAAATCTCTTTAAGGAGTATCTGGACAGGATAGAATATATTGTTGTTACTGATACTCCCAAGGTTGCCAGGACCCATGAGAGGGACTATTTTCAGAAAAATAACCTCATTGAGGGGCTAAAAAAGGTTGGAGCTACAGAGGATGACGTGATCATCTTCGGAGACCTGGATGAAATCCCAAACCCACAGGTGCTGGAGAACATAATCAAAAACTTCGATAAGACAAAGGTTTACCATCTGGCACAGAGAAACTTCTATGCATTCCTGAATATGGAAGAGAAGTCAGGTAAACTGCTTTCTATAACAGGTGATTTTCCGCAAATCAAAGAGGAAGATCGAAAGTGGCTGGGAACAAAAGTCACATCTACACTGAATATCCCTAAAGAAGGGATTGTCAGATTAAGGGATCTGGTATCTGTCTGTGATAAGAGATCGATCCGTGTGGCTGATGGTGGGTGGCACTTTGGTTACATGGGCGGAATGCATGAGACCAATCCTGTGGAGAGAATCGGTGTCAAGGTCAAGGCTGCAGCCCATCAGGAGTATAATGACAGGGAAATCCTGGCGGAGACCATGGACAGGCTGGTTTTGGGGCAGGATATTTTTGGAAGAGATGCGAGATTTGAGAGAGTTGAGATAGATGATACATACCCTGAGTACATAAGGCAGCATCTGGATGAACTTGATTATCTGGTTATGCCGAGGATTACAGCTATTTCAAGGCTTTATCACAAGTTTGACATTACAGTTGGTCGCTTTTGCAGAAAAGCTTACCACAAGATCCTCAGGATGTTGAAAGCTGGCAAATAATAGCGCGTGTTTTTTGTTTGAAATTTGAGGTTTGAGACTATAAAAGTTCGGGTTTACTATGGACAGGATAAAAGAATTACTGACAAAGAAAAACAGAAGAAGACTGGCCAACAGGCTCTTTTACCTGGCTCTCATGATCGAGCTGATCTTAATGATTGTGGAGAAAAGTGAGCTTGTTTTCTCATATGAAAGTTATGTTTTTAGAATAACATTTGTTATAACATTTCTTGCTGTTATAATTACTGACCATGACAGCAGGCAATGGTGCATGATAATAGCAATATGGGCATTTACTTTTGCCTGCTACAGGTTAACCGGCAAAAATGATCTGCTAAGGCTTGCGACGTTTATCATGGCGGGGAAGAACATAAATCTGGGCAAGACCATGAAGCTGATGTTCTGGACGTGCCTTATAGGTTTTTCTTCGATAGCTCTTTTGTCATTGACGGGTATACTTGGACACGTGTCCATTGTATCGGATTTTGGAAGGGAAAATGAGCAGGAGCTTAGATATGCCTTTGGTTTTGGACACCCTAATACTTTGTGGGGATGTGTGTATGCGCTCATGCTTTTGTGGATATGGGTATATGGCAGCAAGGCTAAGTGGTGGTACTTTGTACTGGTGGCGTTGGCCAATCTTGGCTTGTATAAAGTAACCGTATCAAGGACGAGCCTGATGATAGGAGTGCTCACAATTATTTTGGCTGTTCTTGTAAGGTATTTACCACGACTGCGTACCAGAAAGACAGTATATATACTGACTGTAATAATAACACCTGTTTTGTGCGTGGCGTTTTCTGTATGGTCTGCCTGCGTAAGTTACATTCCCAGGTATTTTACCAGGAATAAGTATGAGGATTTTATCAATATTCTTGATGAACATCTGAACAACAGAATACATAATCTTTATAGAGCCAATAACAGGCATGCGGGAGCTATCGACTCCTGGAAGTTGTTTTCCGACCATGAGAGTGTTGAGTATTTCGACATGGGGTGGGTTAGGATCATTTACTGGTACGGAATTATTCCGGCAGCAGTTATCTTTGTTTTGCTGATCATTTTTATCTATCTATGCTATAAGAGAAAGGATGCATGGACATTGATAGTTGTGCTGTCTCTTTCTATGTATACAGTGATCGAAGCAACTTTTGTATCTCAGTATATAGGCAGGAATGTGCTTCTTCCTGTCATAGCCGTATACTTTGGTTCATATTTACCGGATAAACATAGTTTTTTGAAAAAGGTTTGCGAGAAAGGAAAAATAGCAACTGATGTCTAAAAAAAGCAGGAGAATAGTGTTTTATGGGATGCTTATAATAGCTTTCCTTGCCGTAACAATATATGAATTCTTAACACCAAACATGTCGGATGATCTGATATATTGGGATACTGTTCATACTGCCGACAACTTTTTTGATCTGTTTAAGCAGGAGGCTGAGCACTGGCTGAGCCATACCGGCAGAAGTGTATCACACATGATACTGAGGATATTTTTGTTTATTAATGTCAAGGCGGTGTTCAACATTGTGGCCGGAGCAGTATTTGTGATCTTGTCGCTGCTTATTTACGCGAACGTTCAGGGGAAAAAAGAGTACGATGTAAAGGTGTACGGATTTATCCTTATTATGTTGTGGTTTCTTGACCCTGCAATCGCAAATACCGTGTTCTGGGAAGACGGAGCCTGTAACTACATGTTTACCATGACGATTATCATGGGATTTATCACTTTATATAGGAAAAATCTTGATGTCGCAAGTTTCAGTATGTTTTCGGAGAATATAACCGGGCAGAACAAGGAGAAGACATGGATATTTGCCTTTGGGATGTTTTTGTACGGCATAATAGCCGGATGGTGTAACGAAAATACTTCCGGTGGACTTATCCTCTTTATGTTAATAGAACTGGGATATCGCTATATTAAGAATCAGAAGAACTTTTCTTTTATTAAGCCGTGGATGATCACAGGCCTTGTCGGAAGCATTATCGGATTTATAATGATGATCCTTTCACCCGGGAATTACGGAAGACTTAATATTACAGAAGAAGAGCACACCGGTCTTGTGGCGATGCTTGCCAGATTTCTTAAAATAACACTTAATATCAAAAATCATTATATCATTCTGGTTGCAGCCTTTATGGCAACACTGGTATTTATATTCTATTTCTGTGAGAGAAATGAGCTGTTTGTAAGAAGCGTTCGTTTTATGACATTGTTTGCTGTACTTTTTGTGGCAACCTGCTATGCGCTTATAATGATCCCTTCTTCAGAACTCAGATCCTACTACGGAGCCGGCATTTTCCTTATGACCGCCATTGCACAGGGCATAGCGACTCTCGGAAAGTGCAAAGAGAAACTTATAAAGGCGACAATGACAGCAATCGTAATAATAGCCGGTGTTATATTTTGCCTCAGTTATTTTGAAGATGGGGCCAATCTTGCCAGGATAAAAAGGGAATTTGATGAGAGAGATGCCTATCTTACTGAAATGGCAGCAAATGGCGCAGATGATGTGCAGGCGCCGATGCTCAGACCTCTTTGGCAGACCAGATTTTCTGTTGCTTATGAGGCAGATATTCAGGAAGACTGGCAGTTCTGGATCAATTTCTTTATGGCGCAGCACTATGGTCTTGGAACAATTCACGGAGTAGAGAGAGAAAACTGGGATGTTTACTGAAACCTTAGAAACTCCAATGGTTAGCATAATAATACCTGTCTATCAGGCAAAGGATACCTTGAGAAAGTGCGTGGAATCCTGCCTTTTACAAAAGGAAATCAATCCTGAAGATGTAGAGATAATACTGATTGATGACGGCTCCTGTGATGGAAGCGAGGTTATCTGCGATCAGCTTTCAGGTGCTTATAACGGTATCAGGGTGATAGTAAAGCATACTGAAAATCAGGGAGTATCCGTTGCAAGAAACACAGGTATTGATCTGGCAAAGGGCAGATTTGTTGCCTTTGTGGATTCAGATGATGAAGTTACAGATACTTTTTTGACCAATCTTTTAAAGCATGCAGATGAGGCTACCCTTCTGGTGGATGAGACGAATAGCTTCTATTCCACCCAGAAAATATCAGGGTTTCAGTACATTGAGAATTCTATACTGAATGAGAATACTCATGTTTGGGGAAAAATCTTTGACAGAAAGTCGCTGATCGATGGAAACATAAGATTTCCGGAGAAGGTAGCCATCGGAGAGGATCTGCTCTTTATGCTGGATGTAGCTCTTTTGGCTGATAAGAGACGATGCATCAGATGTATTCCCGATGGTGATTATATTTACAATGACAATGAAAACGGCGCCATGAACAGTGCACTTAAACGGAGTTATCTTGATCAGATACTTTGCTGGAGAAGGGCAGAGGAAAAGCTGCTTTCGGTGAAGAACAGTCTTTCGCCGTATGCTTTTGTAAGTGTTGCTGTTTCACAGATTCTTACAGCACTTTTAGTTATCGGAAAGGTGGCTACTCAGACAGAAAAACGGGATGAAGAGCTTGATAAACAGGCAATGACGGTATCTATGGAGCAGATAGAGCATGCCCTCAAGGTTAGAGGATCTTTCGCAGCTCTTTCTATAGGGCATAAGATAAAGGTAATGCTTCTTAAATACAGCCCGGAGCTGTATTTGAAATTATATGCAAAACACAAGGGCGCATAAAGGAATTGGAGAAGAGAATGGATCTTAACAGACCAATAATTTTATATATGCATGCCGGTTCAGGCAATCACGGCTGTGAGGCCATTGCAAACAGCACAATTAAGCTTATAGCCAAAAAGAGGCAGGAGGCAGGTGCTGATACAAAGCTTCCGCTTATTGTGGTGTCTAACAGTGTTGATGAGGACAGAAGATACTCACTGGGAAGCCTTGAGAAAAAGGGGCTTTGTACGCTGGTTGAGGACCGTCATATGGACAGAGAACTGATTCCTCATGTGGCATATTATATTTACCGAAAGCTTACAGGTGACAGGGAGTCTTTCCAGAGGTTTAAGTACAAGGATGCTTTCAGGGTTTTTGATAAAGCCGTAAGTGGATATAAAGAAAAAAACGCAGATACAACCCTCCTCAATAAGCCGCTTGCTGTGTCCATTGGCGGAGATAACTACTGTTATCCAGAAATGGTTGAAGATCTTATTCTTGCTCACAGTGTCTTTAGAAAAAAAGGATTTGAGACTGTGCTTTGGGGATGCTCAATAGAACCTGATTCATTGAAGGACAAAAACCTCCTTGAGGATCTAAAGGCCTATGAAAGAATTTATGCAAGAGAGTCAATTACCAGAGACGGGCTGATTTCTGCAGGCATTTCAGAAGAAAAGGTGGAACTTAGAAAGGACCCGGCTTTTGAACTTGAGACCAGTAAAGTTTCTATTCCAAAGCACTTTTTGGAAGGGAAGACAGTTGGCATAAACTTAAGCCCTATGGTACAGAACAAGGAGACAGTACCCGGAATCACAATAGAGAATTACAAGAATTTTATCAGATATATATTGGAAGAGACTGATCAGAACGTGGCGCTTATTCCACATGTTGTATGGAGCAATAACGACGACAGGAGACCGCTTGAGGAGCTGTACCTTGAGTTCAAAGACACAAAGAGAGTTGCACTCATAGGCGATGCTCCAGCGGAGGAACTAAAGGGATATATTTCCAGATGCAGTTTCTTCGTAGGTGCCAGAACACATTCTACGATAGCTTCTTACAGCTCGGGAGTTCCCACACTTGTTATCGGTTACTCGGTTAAGAGCAGAGGCATTGCGACAGACCTTTTTGGCAGCTATGAAAACTATGTTCTTCCGGTGCAGGAATTAAAAGAGCCGGATGAGATGATCAAGGCTTATAAGTGGATATTGGGAAAACAATAAGTAGCTGCGGATAGCTTTACAGCTCTGTGGCAGAAAATATATAAAGGGGAGAATTGCGCTTCTTGCGCAATATGTTGGGGAAAACATGATAATAATCAAGATTGCAGGCGGTCTTGGAAACCAGATGCAGCAATATTCTGTATATAGAAAGCTTCTCAGAATGGGGAAAGAGGTTAAGCTTGACCTTTCCTGGTTTGATCCAAAGATCCAGGAGAAGATGCTGGCTCCGAGAGAGTTTGAACTTTCTCACTTTAAAGACCTGCCCTATGAGGTATGTACAGATGAGGAGCGAAACAGTTTTTTAAGGCAGGGTATCATTTCTAAGGTTTCAGGTAAGGTACTAAAGAGACTTGGACTTAGGGAAAACGCCAACGAGAGGGTGTTTACAGAGAGCAAAATGTACCATCCCGAGATCTTTGATTTTGATGACAAGTATGTTGAAGGATACTTTGCCTGCCAGAAATACTACGGAGATATTATGCCGGAGCTACAGAAGCTGTTTGTTTTCCCTGAGCATTCGGTAAAAGACCTGCATCAGAGAAATATGACTCTGGCATCAAAGATAGACTCTCAGAATGCTGTCAGTGTCCATATCAGAAGGGGAGATTATCTTGCTCCCGAGAATATTGAGATTTTAGGCAACATTGCAACAGAAGAATACTATGAGAGCGCCATGAAGTACTTTGAGAATAAGTACAGTGACGTTCATTTCTATATTTTCACCAGTGACCATGAGTATGCAAGGCAGAAATACTCTGATGAGAGCAAGTATACTATAGTTGACTGGAATACCGGAAGGGACAGCATACAGGATCTTATGCTCATGAGCCATTGCCTGGGCAATATATGTGCTAATTCTACTTTCAGCTTCTGGGGGGCGAGGTTAAATGCAAGACCGGGCAGGGAAGTGATCAGAACTGCCACCATGCGAAATAACCAGGAATGTGATCCGAAGATCATGCATGAATACTGGGGCGACTGGATTTTGATGGACAAGGATGGAGCTATAGTTTAATGGGGCGAATTAAGTCAGCAAAACGAAATATAGCCTTTGGATATGTGGGACAGATTGCAACGGCTGTGATGTCGTTTATTCTGCGAAATGTCTTTATTCTGTATCTGAGTGAGAATCTGCTTGGTATTAACAGCACATATACGAATGTGCTGGCGCTTTTAAATATGGCGGAGCTTGGCATCGGTACAGCGCTGAACTTTAGCCTCTATGAGCCTGTCGCAAGAGGTGATAAGGAGAAGATAAAATCCTACATGCAGCTGTACAGAAAGGCCTATTACGTAATAGCCATGGTTGTGGCTGTTATTGGTCTTGCGCTGGTGCCTTTTTTGAAGTACCTTGTCAAAAATCCCGGAGAAATGACTGTCAGGGATATGACACTGTACTACCTTATTTTCCTGTTCAACACGGTAAGCAGTTATTTTGTCGCTTATAAGTACAGTCTTATAAATGCTGAGCAAAAGAACTATGTTCAGACCAATATTATAACTATAACCAAGATATTTACTGTAATTTTCCAGATAATTGTAGTTGTAACCACAAAGAATTTTTATCTGTTCCTTCTGACAGATGCATTTATTCAGCTGATACAGAAGATATTTGTATCAAGATTTCTTGATAATATGTATCCGTTCCTTAGGGAAAAGAATGTAAAGCCCCTTCTCAAGGAAGAAAGTGACCTTGTATGGAGCAAGACCAAGGCACTTGTTTTTCACAAGGTTGGAGATGTGGCAAGGCTGCAGACTGATGCCATTATCATATCTTCTTTAATAGAGGTAAGGATTGCAGGTCATGTGGATAACTATAACCTTGTTATCAGCACGGTTTCGAACTTTGTGAATATACTTTTCAACTCTGTTATATCAAGCTTTGGAAATCTGATCGCAACAGAGTCCAAGCAGAAGCAGTTTGACATATTCAAGGTTTACAGATTTTTTGCATCCTGGATTTACGGCTTTTCCTGCGTGGGGTTCATGGTTCTTTTGACACCGCTGGTTAAACTGTGGCTGGGTGACAACTGGCTTCTTCCTTCAGCTGCTGTATATTGTATTTTGATTGATTACTATTTTAAGGGTGACAGGATTGTCCTTAGTAACTACAAGACTGCAGCAGGCGTTTTTGAGCAGGATAAGTATCTGGCGCTTATTCAGGGCATTGTAAATCTGGTGATCTCAATATGGCTGGTGCAGACACCGCTTGGACTTACAGGTGTTTATATAGGAACTATTGTTTCAGGGCTTATTGCCAATGTGACTAAGCCGGTGATCATTTACAGAACCTGTTTTGACAAGGGAGCATCTGAGTACTTTATTGACAGTGCGAAGTATCTTGTAAGCCTTATTGCTGTGCTTATTACCTGTAACCTGATAAGTTCTGTTGTGCTTGCTAAGCTGTCGATACTCACATGGATCCTTATGGGTGTAATAATAACTATTGTTTTTAATGGCGTATATTTTATCCTGTATGGGCGAAGCAGGGAATTTAAGTATTTATGGGAAAAGGTAAGCGGAAAATTTTTTAAGAAACTATGACAGGAGTGCATATGGCGGATAACAGGACCACAAGTCTTGTAGACGAGACGATCAGGCAACTGGATAATATCATGAACATTACTCCGAGGCAGGCAGCTAAGGATGTTGTTAAGAAGGCTATGGGTAGATCCGTAAGGAGCAAGGATCCTATGTTTTGGCCATCGGGAATGCTGATTCTGGGCCTTGTTACCTCTTTGGGCATTTTGAAGGAAGATGATAAGCTCAAGGCTAAGGCGCTTAAGTCTCTTGATGATCATTTAAAGCTTTGGCAGACCAGATATGGTGGTAGGCTGGATTTTGTGGATGATGCACTGGCAGGTTACGGGGTGATAAGACTCTATGAAAAGACACAGGACCAAACCCACAGACAGATTATAGATCGGATCAACCAATTCGTATTAGAAGCCCCTACGGATTATGCGGGTTCAATTATTTACAATAAAGGCAAGGGAAATACCTGCATATTTTCGGACGGAATCGGACAGACTACTATGTTTATGGCTGCGTTCATCAGAATGAAGATGATCATTCAGGAGCAGTTGTATGATGGACGAAATGAATCCGAGATACAGTACTATTCCGAATCTGACTATTTAAATGAGATTTCAAAGCTCTATATCCAATTTATCAATTTCTACAGATACGGAAGGGACAAGAAGAGCGGGCTTATTTATCATGGATACAGCTTGATCGGTAGAAATGATCTTGACTATGACAGCAGGAAAACTATCGCTGCCAGAGTCGCTAAAGAATACTCTATGGAGCATGAGTGCCAAAGGCATGGACTTCTTGGATGGGGAAGAGCTTGTGGCTGGCTTATGATGGGACTCTCAGAGTCGGCAGGGCTTGAGAAATACCTTTTACAAAAGGGAAAAACTATTTCACAGCGCACGGATTTCAGTCTGATCCAATGGTTTGTGGAACTTTGTAACATCGTTATGGACTATCAGAGGGATGATGGCGGATGGAGCTGGCAGATTCAGGCAATTGACGGACATATAGATATGTCAGCCACCGGTATGATCGCATATTCGCTGGCAAAGGGCATCAGTGAAGGGATTATTGAGAAAGATAGTGAAATACATGACAGGGTTGAAAAGAGCCTCGATAGAGCTGTGGAGTGTATGCTGGCACATACTAAGGATGGTGTTGTTCTGGATGCACTCAGCTCTTGTGATGATTTCGGCGTTCACTACCAGAGCTACGGAAATTTCCCATGGGGACAGGGCGCAGCTCTTGCAGCAATCGCCGCCACAATGAGCAGGGATGCAAAATGAAATATACAGAAAAAAGTACCCGAAAATGGAGTTTATACTTCAAGCGGGTACTTTTTTACTTGATTCATTATAAAAGGATGTAGGTCATCGAGCGGAAGCCCAGGTTATGCCATAGAGTTGCTCCATTAGTTTACGAAGTTCGTCTTTCATGCGGTTGCAGGCTGAAGCTTCATCAACAAAGTTAAGAACACCGATACGCTCCTTGTTATCCTGGAAAAAAACAGCCCAACCATCTGAGGTTTTGTCAAGGCAAATGCGATTTTTGTGATGCCCACCGATCTTATATAATTTGGATGGTACAAGATGTTCCTTAAAGTATTTCTTGAGTTCCTTGGTTGTCATAATCTATTCCCTCCAACATAGTGGTTTTAAAATTCGTTTGATGTAGTTTTGATTACTACATATAATATAACACATTACTACATGTCTGACAACCCTGATATGGTCTGATTATTCGACAGATTTAAGAGAAATAGAATATACAGAATATTTAGTCTTCTTTTTGATATATTAAGTAGCCGGGGAATGGGACCGATATAAAAGGTGCAATACATTTTACCAAGCTATGGAAAGCGTGGATCTTCATGGAGGAATAGTCTTCACAAGATGAAGGTTCACTTTTTTTGCCCTTTTTTAAGGAAAGACACGCCGGCTGCTGTGTTTGAATCTTAAAAAGGCTTAAGAAGGGTGCGCTTCATCAGCAAGGAGGTGCCATGAAAATAGCACAAAGTAACGTCAACCTTGTCTCAAGTCACAAGTATTATGAGGAAAATGCTGTGACAGTCCAGAGCAGTGTCATGACCAGGGGCGCTTTTTTGGAAAATCTTCAGAATCAGGAGAAAAAAATGGATTCTCTTGAGCTTGGTCAGGGAGATGATGGGGCCGTGAGCAGTGAGAATTATACTTCGCTTAAACCAGCTAAGACGGAGTATCTGGGGACGATAGAATCTTCTTTGGAGGAACAGATTGCCGAGCTGCGGGCAAGGCTTTTACAGAATATCCTGAGTCTTCTTCAGATTTTTGGAGGCAATGGACAAAGCAGCGGTTACAAGGACATGATACGACAGACTTCAAACATGCTTACCAGCAACATGTTTGTAAAGACCACAACAGTCCAGATGACTCATACAGAGGAAGAAGTCACCTCTTTTACCGGTGACGGAATTGCTCTTACTGAGGATGGAAGAACCATTGATTTTAACGTAGGCTTTAGCATGTCGAGAAGGTTCTGTGAATATGCAGGCATCAGCGTATCCAGCGCGGTGAGCCTTATAGACCCACTGGTTATAAATGTGGGAAGCGATATTACCAGCATATCGGATCAGAACTTTTTCTTTGACCTTGACAGCGATGGCAGAGAGGAAAAAATCTCCGCTCCGGGAAATGGGACAGGATTTCTTGCCTATGATAAAAACGGAGACGGAATAATCAACAACGGAAACGAACTCTTTGGAACAAAATCCGGCAATGGATTTAAAGATCTTTCCCAATATGATCTTGATAATAACGGTTGGATTGATGAAAATGATGAGATTTTCTACAAATTGAAGGTCTGGCTCAAAAATGAAGACGGCACGGATTCGCTACTCTCCCTCAGTGAAGCCGATGTCGGAGCTATCTATCTTGGAAACGCAGAAACTCAGTACACTCATCAGAACACCGAAAACTACATGGTATCAGCTATGATGAGGGCCAGCGGCGTATTTCTTAAGGAAAGCGGCGGCGTTGGAACTATACATCAGGTTGACATGGCTGCACTGTAGGGGAAATACCTTTACAGAATTATGATTTGTTTTTTCAAATAAAAAAAAGTTGCATGTAAAAAGCCGGGAACCTTATGGATGAGGTTTCCGGCTTATAAACTGTAATAAATAGTAATAAGTTGTAATGAAAAATAATAGTTGTAATAAATAGTAATAAGTTGTAATATAACATTGAAATAGTAATAAGTTGTAATAAAAAGGAGCCAGTATGAAAAACAATCCTTTTAGCCTGGATTTTGGTGCGGAGCCAAATCTTTTTATCCCTAGAAAAGCAGAGCATAATACCATTGTGGAAACTTTTAATTCTGAAACCCCGTCTACGCACATCTTCCTGATTATTGGAGCAAGGGGTACAGGGAAGACAGTACTGATGACTTCAGTATCACATGAGCTTCGAGAACAACCTGAGTGGATACATATAGATCTAAATGCGGAAGGGAATATTCTAAATTCATTGGCATCAAACCTTTATAAGCTTACTAAGAGCAAATTTCCTAAGGTGAAGTTCAGCTTTTCAGTTAAAGGCGTTGGAGTGTCAATGGAAAAGGAAGAGAAGTATTATGATGTTCAGGCTGATATAGATGAAATGCTTGGAATTCTTGCAAAGAAGAATATTAGAGTGTTGATTACACTTGATGAGGCAGCTAATTCAAAGGATATTCGTGAATTCACCACATATTTTCAGCATAGTATCAGAGAAAAGCTACCGGTATTTGTTATTATGACAGGTCTATATAAGAATATCCGGGCCTTGCAGAACAATCGCTCACAAACTTTTTTGAAACGAGCTCCAAGAATAAACCTTGGACCGTTGTCATACAGCAGAATATCCAGGCAATATGAAAAGGTATTTGATATTGCGCCCGGTGATTCTGATCTGTTGACCAGACATACTAATGGGTATTCATATGGATTTCAGATACTGGGATATCTACTGTATGAAGCAGGGAAGAAATTTGTAGATGATGAACTTCTGAAGGAATACAAGATAAATCTGGAGGAATCATCATATGATAAAATATGGGAAGAACTGTCTGAAGGTGAAAAGTCAGTAGCAATTGCATGTGCAAAGGCCGGGGAAAATGCTACAGTGAAAGAGACCAGGGAAATAGCTTCTATGGATTCCAACAAATTTTCCACTTATCAGGATACGTTGGAAAAGAGTGGGATTTTATCATCGACATCATCATTTGGAAGAGTACGTTTCAGCTTGCCGTATTTTGATGAATTTGTGCTTAGACAAGATGTACTGTAAAGAAAAGAGCTGCTTATGATGATCGATCATCAATATAAGCAGCTCATATTTTTAAGTTACTCATTTCCCTGCATAACAACAAGTTTGTTATAAGGAATCTCGATATTTGCTTCTTTGAAGCGGTTCATGATCTCTACAAGACAGTCAGAACAGGATGTGGGATTGTCCTTGAAATCTCTGGTTTCAACAAGGGCTCTTAGTGTAACCCCGCTGTCGTCACAGCTTTTACAGAGTACATTTGGACGAGGCCCGTAGTGCTTGGGATGAGATTCAATAACATCTGCAATTATATCCATTGCCTTTCTCATGTTGGTGCCGTAAGCAACTGACACTGTAATGGGAAAAGAAAATGATTTTTCCTGAGTGTAATTTACAATCGTTGCACTGCCTACAACAGAGTTGGGGACATAGATTATCTCATTCTGATAGGTCTTGATAACGGTGTGTCTTAATGTAATGTTTTCAACATAGCCGGGCTCAATAGAATCAATTGCTATTCTGTCACCGATATCAAATGGACGGGATCTTGAGGCAGACAGCGCTATTCCCGCAAAGACATTGGCCAGTGTTGACTGGGCTGCAAGACCGAGAACGACAGCAGCGATTCCGGATGATGCAATCGCAGTCTCCCAGGTTTTGGAGAACGCCGGTATCCAAGCCATGGCATAAAATACAGCAGCAGCCCAAATAACAGCCGTTATAATACCTTTCAGGAACATGAGGTGGAGCTTGCCTCTTAAGAGTTCTTTACTGAGATATTTATTAAGTATAAGATTCAGAATATATGCAACTATAAAGGGAAGGATGTACTTAAGAAAAATAGCGAGTACTTCTTTCATTATTATTCGTCCTCCCCGTCATCTTCACCTTCCATGTCCTTAAAAGCAAGCATGGAATCGATGATATCTTCAAAATCTTCCTGCAATTCCTCTAAAGTATCCCCTTCATAGGTGTAAATGAGGCCGTCTATTTCAACTTCTCCCGTGTAATAGTCACATTTCTTATCATAGTTCACCGTTCCGGTGTAACCTTCATAAGTCAGTTTGTCCATTATTCCTCCCTGCAAAAAAACTCCTGCGGCATAATATATGTCGCAGGAGCCGATTTACCTTTTAAAGCTGTTCATGATATTTGCAGGTAAAGCAAATTCCAAATTTAAAAATCATTAGCAGATATCAAACCCGTCAAGGCAGTCTTTTGATCAGTCCTTGACTTCAATCCTTGATACTTCCTCTTTCTCAGGGATGGCTTCCTTCTTAGGAATATTGACTGTCAGCACACCATTTCTATACTGGGCAATGATGTCCTCAGCTTTAAGGTCATTTACCTTAAAGGATCTCTGGTAGGAAGAAGTTCTTCTCTCACGACGAATATACTTGCCATTATTATCTTTTTCATCACTATTTTCGCTGTGAGAGGCACTGATTGTCAAGACATCATTTTTGAGGTCAATCTTGATATCTTCCTTATTAAATCCGGGAAGCTCGGCTTCAAGCTGATAGCAGTTATCTTTTTCAATAACGTCAGTTCTCATAAGAGATGTGAAATTACCTGCATCCTGTCTTTCATTGTCGGCTCTGCACATTCCGTTCCAGAAACTGTCATTAAAGAAATCATCCATCTCATCAAATAAATTATTGTTACTCCATAACATAGGCATCAACATAATCACTCACTCCTTTACTATGAAAATATTTTTTGTTGTAGTTGTTATTAGCACTCTCGCCTTACGGCTGCTAATCCTTACAAGTATGTTATAGAACATGTGGAACAGAATGTCAACACTTGTTTTTCTAAACTTTTTATAAACTTGTCAAAAGCATTCATTTTGTATATACTTCTTTGGTTGAAGATGGAGGCAAAACTAATGAACCAAACTAAGAACAAGACATTGTATATTGTCCACGCGGCAGTTATCGCAGCACTTTATGTGGTGCTCACCTACATCGCAGCAGGATTTGATCTGGCAAGCGGAGCAATTCAGGTAAGATTTTCTGAGTGTCTTACCATCATGCCATTTTTTACAAGCGCAGCTGTTCCCGGAGTTACGATTGGATGCTTGCTTGCTAACATCATTACAGGAAGCGCAGCTCCTGATGTAATCTTTGGCACTCTGGCTACATTTATCGGAGCGCTTGGTACTTATTTCCTGAGGAAGAACAGATATCTCTGCTCAATTCCACCGGTTCTTTCAAATGCGATCATCATTCCGTTTGTTCTTAAGTATGCATACGGACTTAACGATGGAATGGAACTTTTCGGAATCACATTCAGCGCACTTCCAGCTTTTGCAATAACAGTTGGTATTGGCGAGATCATTACATGTGTGATCTTCGGACAGATTCTTATTTCAGCACTTATGCCTGTCAGAGGACGTATTTTTATGGCAGATGAGCAGGTTAAAAAGACTGCAGAATAAAAATGTATTATAATATTGCCTATACTTCTAAAAAGGAAGTATGGGCAATTTTTATATTATAAGGAAAAAGCTCTTATGATATAAAGGGATAAAAAACAGGAAAACGGGGGTTTCAAAATGGGCAAGTTGTATTTCAGATATGGAGCTATGGGGAGTTCAAAGACAGCTAATGCGCTGATGGTGCGCTACAACTATATTGAGAAGGGACAGAATGCCATAATCCTTAAGCCCAAGGCTGAGAACCGTGACGGGGAAAAGATTGTCAAATCCAGGATTGGTCTTAGTGCGGAGTGTACTTTTGTTGAGGAATTTTTAGATACCGTAAAAAATGAGTGGTTTACAGGAAAATCAACTTCCTGGAAAGAGCTTGACTGCGTGATCGTGGATGAGGCCCAGTTTCTTTCCGAGGAACAGGTAGATCTTTTGGCGGAAGTTGTTGATAAATATGATCTTCCTGTTATTTGTTACGGGCTCAGGACAGACTTTACCAGTCATCTGTTTACCGGAAGTAAGCGCCTTATGGAGATCGCCAATTATATTGAGGAGGTTCCTACAGTATGCTGGTGCGGAAGAAGAGCTCATTTTAATGCAAGAGTTCACAATGGAAAGATAGTCAGAAGCGGTGAACAGATCATGATGGGAGGTAATGAATCCTACGTATCAGTGTGCAGGCGCCATTTCCTGTCAGGGGAAGTAGATGGAGAGCGCGAGCGCAATATCACGGAGTGACACCTTTTCTAGAGGACACAAAAAGTTCACAATTAAATTCTTAAAATAGTCTAAAGTTTTTTGGAAAACTTTCCGATATCATTACCGGAAACTAAAAAAGTATGGTTATCCTTGGGAGTTTGGCGCATTACCATCTGAAAATCATGAGGGGAAATTTTTCAGATAAAAGCTAAAGTAATGTGAATATCTACCGATAAATGTAGTAGATAGAAAAAACTCCAGGGAAGGAGGAAAAGAATATGCGTATAGAAGCATACAGTCAGGTCCAGCAGATCTATTCAAACAACAAAGTTAATAAGACCCAGGCAACACAGAAGAATAATGATATTAGAGATACTGTATCGTTCTCTTCTATTGGAAAAGATATCCAGGTTGCCAAACAGGCTGTAAGCGCTGCTCCAGATGTCAGGGAAGACCTTGTAGCTAAGTATAAAGCTGCAATTAAGAATGGAACTTATGACGTTAGCAGCGAGGACTTTGCAGAAAAAATTCTCGCAAATTACGAAGCCTTTTAATCAAAATAATTACATATAGATCAGGAGGATAATTCCAGTGGCTAGTTTGATGGATAATCTGGTGCACGCTCTTGAAGAAGAGTGCACCATGTACGAGAAATTACTGGGGTTGTCAAGCCGAAAGACCGCCATTATTGTTTCAGGTGATCTCAAGGCGCTTGCGGAAATCACGGATGAGGAGCAGTGCGTAATAGGCAAGATAGCAAGCCTCGACAGGAAGAGAGAGGTTGCTATGGAAAACATAGCCAGCGTACTTAACACGGATGTTAATTCATTGAAACTGACCGATCTGATCATGATTCTGGAAAAAAGACCGGAAGATCAGAAAAACCTGGCAGTGCAACGTGACAGACTTGTAAATGTTGCAGGAAATGTCAGGCGTGTAAACGGCCAAAACCAGGAACTTCTCAGAAGTTCGTTGGAAATGGTAAGATTTGAAATGAACATCATCCAGGCTGCGAAAAGTGCTCCACAGACAGCTAATTATTCCAGAACAGCAGGCACTACAGGAGATGTTATCGGTTACACATCGGGCGGGTTTGATGCAAAGCAGTAGCGTACCACTTTGATACCGAGAAAGTGGTACAGATGCATGTAGATGACCCACCCGGATACCGATGATTTCAGGTAGTGTCTTTTTTGCGCCCAAAAATGAGTGAGAACGAAGTGCAGCAATCCTAGCGCACATCCCACTCCAGCGAGGTATGTAAGATGTCTTTAATGGCGAATCTCTATGTAGGCCAGTCGGGTCTGCAAACTTCACAAAATGCTTTGAACACCACTGCTCATAACATGGCGAACATTGATACCGATGGCTATGTAAGGCAGCAGGTATCTCAGGGCACAAGGGCTTATCAGACCTTGGAAAAAAACTACAAGACTATCGCCTGGAAACAGATAGGAACAGGTGTTAACTATAACCACTGTAAGCAGGTCAGAAGCGATTTCCTCGATCTTTCATACAGAAGAGAGAACGGGAGATGCGCTTTTTATGATGTTTCCACAAAAGCACTTGAGGAGATAGAGGATCAGCTCCAGGAAATGAACGGTGCTGAGTTCGCAGATTCTTTAAATAATCTTTGGGTTTCAGTTCAGGAACTGGCAAAAGACCCCTGTTCAGCCGTTAATCAGAGCGCTCTTGTAACAAGAGCAAACGAATTCCTTACAAGAGCAAAAAGTGTGTATGAAGGGCTGGTAAGTTATCAGGAAAATATGGATTCAACCATTGAAGTAATGGTCAAAGATATCAACTCAATTGGTGATCAGATAAGAAAGCTTAATGAGGATATCGTCGATATCGAATCAGGTAGACAGGAACATGCCAACGATCTTCGCGATCAGCGAAACCTTCTTTTGGACAGACTTGGAGAGTACGGCAAAATCGACTATGATGAAGACATCTTCGGAAATGTATCAGTTCTTTTTGAAGGATCTTCATTTGTAACCACAGATCACGTCAATCACCTTGGAATAGATACCACATTGGTAAGCCCTGTGGGATATGCAACTCCTTACTGGGAATGTGCAGCAAAGAGTCACATAAATGAGTTTGGAGAAACAATAGTTGATTCTATTTCAGGAGGTCTTTTATACGACTTTAGTCAGCCTATCTCCAGCTCGATAAATACAGATATAGGAAAGCTTAAATCGGTACTCCTTGCAAGAGGCGATCACAATGCAAGTTACCACGATATTGTAGAGGATGTGAATTACTACAATGAAAACATTGCCCAGTCGGTGATCATGAATGTGGAAGCGGAATTTGATCAGATGATCCACTCAGTTATGACAGCGATAAACAAGGTTATGGAAGATGCAGAGTCAAATCCCGCTGCTTTAGATGACACGCTTGGACTACCATCAGACTTTGCACTTTTTACAATATCCAATCCTACCGATAAAAATACATATGATTTCAACGCTGAAAAAAAGGCAGGAACAGTATCTACCGGATTTACGATCATGAATTCCCAGGTTAATCCAAAGCTCCTTATGGATCCGACTCTTTTTACCTTCAGAACAATAGACGGACAGGAAGACAATGCGACAACTGCGGCACTTAAGGCAGCTTTTACTGAGGAAAAATACAGTCTGAACCCGAATGTTTCTTCAAAAAACAGCTTTGTTACCTATTACAATGGTCTTGTTTCCCAGGTTGCAAACTCAGGAGATGTATATAAGAGCATTTCCAAGGCTCAGGAGGAGACAGTATCCGCCGTTGAGGCCAGCAGGGAACAGATAATCGGCGTATCAAGTGACGAAGAAATGGAATTTATGATAATGTTCCAGAATGCATACAATGCATCCAGCCGATATATAAATGTAGTAAGTGAAATGCTTGAACACCTTGTAACAACATTAGGATCATGATTTTTTTACGAAGTTTCCAGCTAGTGCAAACTTCTACCTTAAGGAGACACTATTATGACATCTCAATTCTTTGGCCTAAATATTGCAGCATCCGGACTAAGGGCAGCAAATGCAGCACTTAACACCACCGGAAACAACATAGCCAATGCCAATACCGACGGCTACAGCAGACAGGCTGTAAAGCAGGAAGCAAGCAATGCTCTCAGAGTCTTTGCTACTTATGGCTGCGCCGGAGCCGGAGTTGACACAATTGCCATAGAGAGAGTCAGAGACAGCTTCTATGATGTAAAGTTCAGGAACAATGAAGCACTTCTTGGAAATTATCAGCAGAGAAATTATTACAACAGACTTATTGAAGAATACTTAAACGATGATGGAAACAGCGGATTTTCAACTCTTTTCAACAAGATGGAAGCTGCCCTGGAATCAGTAATGACGGCAGCAGGCACCACTGAGACAAAATCCTCATATATCTCAACAGTAAAGAGCATCACGGAATATTTTAACAATGTATACGGTTCACTGCAGCAGGAGCAGGCTGACGTTAACGCAGAGATCAAGCTCTGTGCAGATAGGATCAGTTCCATTGCCCAGGAGGTGGCTTCCATAAATCAACAGATCAACATCATAGAGATGACCGGTGCAAAGGCCAACGAGCTCAGGGACAAAAGAGATGTTCTTGTGGATGAGCTTTCAAAGATGATCTCCGTAGAAACAAAGGAAACGCCTATTGTAGATGAACAGAATCCGGACAGGGTAACAGGTGCCACCAGATATCAGATCTGGGTGGCTAATTCCTATGAACTTGTGGACACTTACGACTACAGGAAGATGATCTGTGTTTCACGAGATGGGGATGGCTCTACTAATCAGAATGATATCAGTGGACTATATGATATCAAGTGGGGATATGGTAGCTATAAGGATGGCGATAATGTTAATGAACTCTCTGACTTTCAGCTTGATTCCAAGCTTATCGGCGGAGAGCTTCAGGGGCTTCTCGCCATGAGAGACGGAAATAATGCCCAGTATTTCCACGGAAAAGATACTGATGTAAAGGTAAAAGCAGACGGAACAGTAGAGGTAACGGTTCAGGTTGAAGCTTCATATCTTAAGGATATGGCAAAAGCCACAATTCCTGAGCAGGGAAGGATACACATCGGAGCAAAAGACTATAAGTATGACAGTTTTACATATGACGGCGATTCAACATATACCTTTACAATGGATGCAAGTATAAAGAGCATTCCTGATAACTACAAGAACGTATCAATCGGATACTCCAATAACTATCAGGGTATTCCTTATTATATGGCACAGATGAATGAGTGGCTTCGCCAGTTTGCGGACTCTGCTAACCAGATCATGGTTGCCGGCTACACTTCAGACTCCCTGGAGGGGGTTAATCTTCTGACAGGATCAATGGCTACTAATTCTGCTGCGCAGTATAGCTACGAGCAGCTGACAACTCTTTCACAGAACAAAGGTTACTATGTGCTGACAGGCGGAAACTTCTCTGTAAATGATGTACTTTTGGATAATTCAGACAGACTTGCCACAAAAGCTGATGTAACAGAAGGCGAAGCTGAATTTGAGAACCTCAAAAAGCTAAAAGAGATGTTTGATAAAAAGAAGATTTTCAGAGGAGCAACTTCAGGTGAGTTCCTGACAAAAGTTCTTGCGGATATCTCTTTAAACAAGGCAAACTCTCAGACATTGGAAGATACATATACATCACTTCAGAATACCATCAAGAATCAGAGACTTTCCGATGCCGGTGTTGATGAAGACGAAGAAGCTTCGAATCTTGTAAAGTTCCAGAATACATACACTCTTTCATCCAAGATGATCCAGACACTTACCGAGATTTATGACAGGCTTATTCTTGAGACGGGCGTATAAAAGTGAGATAGAAAATCTTCGATTTTCGTAATCGATCTTTGTCCCGCAAGTGAAATGAGAGCAGGACTTCCTTATCAGCACTAATTTTATTTTGCCATTGACCGATATACTTATTGAAAATATTGACTGCATGGATGCTTGATTTTGGACAAAGGACTGTCCCTACGCTATCGGAGGCGAGAGTATGCGCATTACCAACAAAATCATGCAGAACAATTCTCTTTATAATATCAATAATAATAAAGTCACTGAGGATCAGCTCAATACCATGATGTCTACGGGAAAAAAGCTGACGAGGCCCTCAGATGACCCGGTAATAGCCATAAGAGCGCTTCGTCTTAGAAGTAATGTCACTCAGCTTTCCCAGTATTATGAAAAAAATGCAAAGGATGCCCAGAGCTGGCTGGAGGTTACAGCTGATGCTCTTTCTACGATAACAGCAGTTCTTACCGACAGCGTGAAACAGGCCACGAAAGGTGCCAGTAAGGATCTTACACTGGACGATCTGGAAACAATCGTAACTCAGATGGATGCGCTGGCTAATGAGTATTATTCAACAGGAAATGTTGATTATGCCGGAAGATACGTTTTTACCGGATACAGAACGGATACGTCTCTTACTTTTGATAAGACTACAACGGCTTTATATTCTGATATTAATGACGAGTTTAATGCTGAAAATATCGGAAGTGCCAGCAGGGTGCTGAATAAATATAAACTGGATTCCACAACTATTCTTGAAAGTGGAACTGATGCGGTTTACGAGCATGACATAGTTGAAAGAACTGTCGGAAGACTCAGACTTTCCTATGACAACCTCAATTATGTGAGCGGGGACGGAAACACAGCACAGCTTAAGTTCAGAGAGGAACTGGTGCAGCCTGCTACAAGCACAGTGGACCAGACCTGCAAGACCATTGATCTCACCTACAAGGATTCTGCGGGAGTTACCAGAACTGCCACGATTCCCATTGATGAAAATGAGAATTTCAAGGTGACCAATAATGGCGTTACCTATCAGGCCTACACATCAATTGATGGGAACTACAGAGTTTCGGTAACAGATGCAGCAACCGGAAATTCAAAAGCGATGTTCTCCATCAGCCCGGCAGGTATTCTTGAGAGCTTTACTGGTGATGTGGATTCGGCCATCACTTCTCTAGAGACCAGGCAGGTGGCAACAGTAACTTATACTGATGACAGCAGATATAGTGTCAGTCTTCCTCTTTTACCGGCTATCGGGCAGACCTATGAAATCACGCTGGACAAAGAGGGATATACAGCAACCATCAACAGTGACGGAACCTACACCATAAAGAACAATAACAGTGTGGTTAACGCCGATGGTTCTTTTACCAATACAGTGGTCAATGTGACGGCCAATGGAAGCGTAAATTCCTCATATAATGAAACTACGTTTACATTTGATCAGGATACAAATGACAATATTATCTATTCTACAAGCACAGAGGAAGAGATAGACAAGTATTATGAAGCTCTTTACACCGGCGAGAAGCTCTGCGTTTTAAATGCAGCTACCGGCGAGATCCTCCTGGGAAAAGAACTGGAGCAGAAGCTGTCAACACTTCCTAACCTGATAAATGCCAGATCCATAGATGCGGTATATGATAAAAAAGAATGGGTAAGCGGAGATATAAAGCCTGAAAATCTCTTTAACTGCGTGTACACCAATGACAGTGGCCAGGATATCCTTTATAACAGAGGAAATGCTCCACATGACATTGCCTACGATGTGGGATATTCTCAGTCAGTGGTGGTAAACACAACGGCGCAGGAGGTTTTCACTACCAGCGTTAAAAGGGATGTGAGTGACCTTAAGGCTACTTTAAATGAGCTTAAGCAGATTGACGGAACACTTAAGACTTTAAAGAGTAAACTTACCGGAGTTTCAGACCCTGCTATGCAGGAGAAAATCGGAAGCGAGATTGATGCAGCTCAGAAGGCTTATAACTACTTAAGAGAAAAGATGCAGAAAGAATTTGAGCACAAGATCACCTCGAATCAGAAATCGCTGGATGTAGCCAATATCGCTGTTACCAATAACGGAACAAGGGCAAAGAGGCTGGATCTTGTAAATCAGAGACTTATGAATCAGACTACTACCTTTAAGACACTGCAGTCTGACAACGAGGATATCGATCTTGCTGAGACCGCAACACAGCTGACAACAGCGCAGGTTACCTACGAGGCAAGCCTCATGGCGACAGGAAAGATCAGCCAGAGCAGTTTGATGAACTTTATATGATATAGGGATTCAAGCTCAACCAGAAGCAATCCGTATATCATTAATATTTTTGTGGTAAATCCACGTTTTTGCGTTTATAATTAATTACAGTAATGGGTATCATTTAATGACTATGGAGGTTAAGACATGAAATTAGCAACCAGAATCTTTGGCGAAGTTGAGATTGATGATAGCAAGATAATTTCTTTTCCAAATGGTATAATCGGATTCCCTGATCTTAAGAAATTCATCCTTATGTTTGATGAAGAGAAGGGCACAGATACTATCAAATGGCTTCAGTCAATCGATGAGCCAAGCTTTGCAATGCCTGTAATGGATCCTTTAATTGTTTGCCCAGATTACAAGCCGGAAGTTGACAGAACTACAGTAGATACTATTGGGGAGCTTTCAAACGACGATCTGCTGGTTCTTGTTACGGTTACGGTTCCTCATGACCTTAAACAGATGACGGTTAACCTCATGGGACCATTCATTATCAATGTAAAAGAGTGCAAAGCTGTGCAGACTATTGTTGATAATGACGAGTATCCTGTAAAATTCCCTATCTACGAGATTTTACAGAAGAACAAAGAAGCACAGCAATAACATCAAACTTATTACTAGATAACCACGGAGGGAGAAAAAATGTTAGCACTTTCTAGAAAAAAGAACGAGGCAATAATCATCAACAACAATATTGAGATTACTGTTCTGGATATCAGGGGTGACCAGATCAAGCTTGGAATAGCAGCTCCAAAGGAAATTCCAATCTACAGAAAAGAAGTTTATATCCAAATCCAGAATGAGAATAAACAGGCCACTGAGGCAACGGACGTTTCAGGAATTGAGGAACTGAAAAAGCTGCTTTGATTTATTGATTTTAATTTTTTTAAATATATGCGTAATTGTATCAACCTTATGTAGTTTTTACGTAAGGTTGATATTTTTTCGAGCAAAATTATTGTATATTTATGACAAATGACATGATCATTCTGCTGTGTTAAGATTTATGTACAGGCGGGGACCTCTCATTTTTATGGAGGAAAAATATGTTGTCAAAAGAAGATTTAAACGCTATAAAAGCTATAGTTCAGGAAAGTATTAAAGGAGTCGAAGGAAAAGTCGACAATCTTGAAGGAAGGTTTGATAATCTTGAAGGAAGATTTGATAATCTTGAAGGAAGGTTTGATAGCCTTGAAGAAAAAGTCGACAATCTTGAAGGACGAATGGATCGATTTGAGACCAGATTGGATCATGTCGAAAATGATCTTAAAGTTATCAAGGTCGATCTGCTTGAGAACAATGTCATTTGAAGACTTGATACTATCGAGCAGTGTTATCTAGATACTTCAAAACGCTATTTGGAGAAAACTGAGAAATATGAAGCTGCCATAACTGATATAGAAGTTATGAAAATTGCGATTATGAAGAATTCAGAAGATATAAGAGAGTTACAACTGAAACAGGCATAATTCTTTTGTATTATTCCAAACACAACATAACTGATAAGCCGGTACGTTGAAATGCGTACCGGCTTACTTTTTCTTCAGAAATACATATCTTTTTTTATGTTATAATATTTACGTAATATCATTCAAACTTGTGAGGGACAAATGAGAATACTCTTTTACGATTGGGACGAATTTAATGGTGCTGATTGCAGGGATGCGATGAAGAAGCTTGGGCATGAGGTGGAAACCTTCAGGCTCAACATGAAGGGGTATGACCTTACGCCTGAAATGGACGAAGCAATCAGGGAGAAAGTTCTGCGAACATGTAGTGGTGAGGAAAATGAGCACAACGGATCAAGTTGCAGTTCTGAAAAACGATACTACGACCTTCTTTTTAGCTTCGACTATTTTCCAAATATATCAGAGGCCTGTCAGAAATATGGAATGCCATACGTGTCATGGGTATTTGACTGCCCTCATCATACACTTGATTCCCACACAATAAACAATGAAGTAAACCGAGTATACCTATTTGATCGCAAGCTCTTTATGAATATGGTAAAAAAGGGTGTGAAAACGGTCAGATATTCGCCTCTTGGAGTGAATGAAAAGAGGCTTTCTGAGTTATGCAGGAATCTGGATGCTGAAACCGATGGAAATATCGTTTACGAGCATGATGTGTGCTTTCTTGGCAGCTTATATGACAATGAGTACAATTTCTATGATCAGGTAAAATATCTGCCTCCATACCTTAAGGGCTATATAGATGCTGTGATAAAGGCTCAGGAGAGAATTTTCGGGGCGGATCTTTTTACAGAGGCTTCTATTATCAGTAAAGAGCATATCAAAGAGCTGAGGGATTATATAAAATTTGAAGATACAGGGAAATATGATATTGATTATGACAGTGTAATGCTGGAGATTCTTCGCAAAAAAGTTACTGTCAATGAGAGACATGAGATCCTTCGACAGATGGGAAAAAGATTTGACACTGTCCTCTACACAGGCCCCGGAGCAAAGCCGATCGAGGGAGTATGTAACCTTGGCGTTGCCGATTATATGACGAAGATGCCGCGGGTTTTCCACAGAAGTAAGATCAATCTCAATATAACCCTTCGATCTATTTTGTCGGGAGTACCCTTAAGAGTACTTGATGTGCTGGCAGCAGGTGGATTCCTTATAACCAATTATCAGGAAGAAATAGCAGAGTACTTTGTGGATGGTGAAGATCTGGCAATTGCCTATACGCCGGAAGATATGATAAGACTAACACAATACTACCTTGAACATGAAGAGGAAAGAAAGCATATTGCGATGAATGGGCAGAGGAAGGTAATGGAGATGTTCTCCTATACCAAGTTATTGCCGAATATCCTAAGAATATAACTCTTATGAAAAACTCTTAAAAACTACAGAGATTTGTTAATTAGAACAGATGATTGCAAAAATCCTAAAATTTTTATTAATTTTAGGATTTTTTCTTTTAAAGGCATAAAGAAAAAAAGACTAATACCGATATAAAGGATAAGTAAATCTGTCAAACTTTATTGTATTTACATGCAACTAACATATAGTAAGGAGTTTTCCTGATTCTGACATGGAGGTATAGGATTATGGGAATCGAGGCAATTAATGGCTTTAGTCCGCTGATCCAGCAGACTCAGCCGCAGGTAAGAACACAGGTACAGGAGCAGAGCCAGTCTCAGTCAGAGATAGCTAATGCGGAGGCCACAGGCGCCACTCAGAATATTGAACTCAAAGTCGAGGCTACTGACAACTCAGCAGGCTCTAGAAATGACGGCCAGACCGGTCCACAGGCTTATACTCAGGCCCAGAACCATATCGCAGAAACAGAGGAGAAGATCCAGGCTGATAATGCGAAGGTTCATAAGGCTATCACAGAGATGACAAAAAAAATGAGCTCCAATGCTGAAGCTGTGTTTGGAATTCACGAAAAAACCAACAGAGTTACCATTAAGATGGTGGACAAAGAGACTAAAAAGGTCATAAAGGAATTTCCACCGGATGAAACGCTTGATATGATCGCCAAGGTATGGGAAATTGCCGGCATAATGGTAGATGAAAAGCGTTAAGGTAGCTAGCAAAGCAAACGGAAATGGATTTCCATGCAATATGCTCAGGGATTGAGAAAGGAGAATGCTTATGCCTATCAGAATTACTGGAATGAATTCGGGCCTTGATACTGAGAGCATCATAACTGCGCTTACCAGTAGCAAGCAGACAAAACTGGATACTGCCAAGGGCGACCAGAAAAAACTCACCTGGAAACAGGATAAGTGGAAAGAACTTAATAAAAAGGTCGTTTCTTTCTATAATGGCACTCTTGCCAACATGAGATTTTCATCGGCATATACAAAGAAAACCACGACAACTTCTAACGATAAAGCTGTAAGTGTTATAACCGGCGATAAGGCAATGAATACTACGCAGAAGCTGAGTATTACCAGTCTTGCCAGTTCAGCATATATGACCGGTGGCAAAATGTCATCAAGCGGAGATATCACCGGCTCTACTACTGTGGATCAGCTTACCGGATTTTCAGCAGGTCCGCTCACTATTTCACTTGGTGATCCTGAAGATGCTGAAAATCTCAAGACTTACACTGTTGATGTGGAAAGCTCTGACACAATACAAGGTGTTATAGATAAGTTAAAAGAAAAAGTTGGAGACAAGATCAATTTCAACTTTGATGAAAAGAACGGAAGGATATTCGCTTCTGCCAAGGAGTCTGGCGCTGAGAATACATTCAGAATTTCAGGAAGCGCAGCTGATGCATTGGGACTTTCTGAAGCAAAAGCAAAATATCTTGATGGATCAAGTGCTTCCATTACTTTAAATGGTGAGACCTATACCAGCAATAGCAACACCTTTGAAATCAATGGTCTTACGATTACAGCCAATGAAGTAGCTGATAATATAACACTTACCACCAAACAGGATACCAGTGGTATTTATGACAACATCAAGAACCTGATTAAAGAGTATAACGACCTCATGAAGGAATTCGCAACACTGTATAATGCGGATGCTGCGACCAAATATAAGATGCTCACTGACGAACAGAAGGATGCAATGAGTGAGAAAGAGGTCGAAGAGTGGGAAAATAAGATAAAGTCAGGGCTCATGAGTAAAGATGAGACTATTGGCAATCTTCGTACCGCGCTGAGAACAATTGCAGGTAATTCATTTGAAATATCCCTTAAAGACGGGACAAAGGCAAGCTATTCATTAGCATCTTTTGGAATTTCAACAGGCAGTTATTTCTCAACAGAAGAGAATGAAAGAGATGCACTTCATATAGACGGAGATCCGGATGATACAACTACCAGCGGAAATACAGATCTTTTAAAAGCTATGATCTCATCTGATCCGGATGCTGTTATGAATTTCTTTACTGAGTTTTCAAGAAATATGTACAGTAAGCTGTCAGATCTTATGAAGGGAACAGAGTACAGCAGTTCTTTCACAATCTACGAAGATAAGCTTATGGCATCTCAGTATAGTGCATATAATACAAAGATATCTGATGCGCAGTCAGCACTGGAAGCAGCTCAGGACAAACTTTACAAGAAGTTCTCCAAGATGGAAACTGCATTATCCAAGATCAACAGCTCCAGTGGATCTTTATCCAGTTTCTTTGGCGGCGGCAGTTGATTATTAAATTGAAGTACTAAATCATAATAACGGAATAATGAGGGAGATTGATTATGCCAGTACTTACAACTCAGCAACAGGCTTATGCTCAGTACAAAAACAATAAGGTGATGACTGCATCGGGGCCGGAACTTACACTTATGCTCTATGACGGGGCTATTAAATTCCTTAATATAGCTGATTTTGCAATCGAAAAAAATGATATTCAGAAAGCGCATACAAATATCGTCAAGACAGAGAAGATAATCGATTATCTCCGCAATACTCTTGATATGAAGTATCCTGTTGCTCAGGACTTCGAAAACATGTATTCTTATATTGCAAGAAGGCTTGTTGAAGCCAACATTGGAAAAGACAGAGAAATAATAGCTGAAGTAAACAAGCACATGCATGCAATACGAGATAACTGGATAGAAGTTATGAAAGCAAATCACCTTTATGTTAAGGATGCTTAAGGAGGCAAAATGATTTCAGCCAGCTTGGATATGCTCGAAGAAAGTCTTGTAAAGAAAATCGAGATCATGAAAAAGATCGAGAATGAGAATGCAAGGCAAAAAGAGATTCTTTTAAATTCAGAAGATGTGAATCTGGAAGCTTTCGATAAAACTCTGGATATAAAAGGAGAGTATATCGATGAACTTGAAAAGCTGGATGACGGTTTCCAAAGCTTGTTTGACAGGGTAAAACAGGAAGTTGGAGATAACAAGAAGACTTATGCAGATCAGATAAAAAGGATGCAGGAACTGATACATGAGATCATGGACAGGAGCGCATCGATAGAAGCTGCAGAACATAGAAATAAGAAGCTTGCCGAGAACTATTTCAGCTCAGAGCGTGAAAAGATGGCCACCGGCAAAAGAAGTTCGGCAGCAGCTTTCAATTATTATACAACTATGAACAATTTCAAAGATATTCCTCCGCAATTTCTTGATACAAAGAATTGAGTATAAATTATTAGAGCCTGGTCCATTATGGACCAGGTTTTTTATATGCGTTAAACGCACGAAAAATCCCTTTATCGGCAGATGTATTCAAAAACTTAATAGCAAACCCGGAACTTTTGCAAAAAAATTTCCAATTGTAGAAAAAATATGAAAAAATTATTCTAAAGGGGTTAAGGTTGTAAAAATCCTGCCGATATCATTAGTGAAAAAACAAACATAAGCAGCCATGGAAGGGACTCCGCAAGGCTTGCACAATTTTTTAAGATGGAAAGGCAGCAGGGAAGCGGGCCCCGTTCATGGAGGATTATAATATGGTAGTTCAACACAACGTCACCGCAATGAACTCAAACAGACAGCTTGGCATTACAACTAATGTCCAGGCTAAATCCAGTGAGAAACTTTCTTCCGGTTACAGAATCAACAGAGCAGCTGATGATGCAGCAGGTCTTGCGATTTCCGAGAAGATGAGACGTCAGGTAAGAGGTCTTACACAGGCTTCAGCCAATGCACAGGATGGTATCTCTGTAGTACAGACAGCAGAAGGTGCTCTTAATGAAGTTCATGATATGCTTCAGAGAATGAATGAACTGGCTGTGAAGGCTGCCAACGACACTCTCACATCTGATGACAGAAGCTACATTCAGTCAGAGGTAAATGCCCTTTCAGATGAGATTACACGTACTGCTACATCTACAGAGTTTAATAATCAGCATCTGCTGGATGGAACATTTACCGGTAAGCAGCTTCAGGTTGGATCTGAGAAGGATCCTGAAAACCAGATTGAAGTTTCAATCATGAAGCTGTCAGCAACAAGCATCGGTGTTGGTGCGGTAAGAAAGAAAGCAAATGAGACAGATGCACCTACCGGTACAGGCACAGACCAGATCAGTGTAATGACACACTCACTTGCAAAAACAGCTATCGACGCTATCAAGAATGCACTTGTATCCATTTCAGAGCAGAGATCTGACCTTGGTGCTATCCAGAACAGACTTGAGCATACGATTAAGAACCTGGATAATGTAGTAGAGAATACACAGGCAGCTGAATCGCAGATTCGTGATACAGATATGGCTGAGGAGATGGTTAGATATTCTAATAACAATATCCTCGCTCAGGCAGGCCAGTCAATGCTGGCTCAGGCAAACCAGACAAACCAGGGTGTTCTTTCACTTCTTCAGTAACAGATATAATAAACAACTATTTGCAGGAGCTTCTCTTGAGAGGAGCTCCTTATTTTTTATATTTAATTTATAATTTTAGGGCTAAAGTTTTTAGATTTATAGACGATAATAATTGTGTAAAGAACAAGAGATGATTTTTAGGCCAGCACTAAAAATATCTCAGAAAACAAAGTAAACGAGCTGCAGGGAAGCAGCCGTATTTATCAAGGAGGATAAAATTATGGTAGTACAACACAACATTACAGCGATGAATTCTAACAGACAGCTTGGTATCACAACTGGTATTCAGGCAAAGTCAAGTGAGAAACTGTCATCTGGTTACAAGATCAACAGAGCAGCAGATGATGCAGCAGGTCTTGCAATTTCTGAAAAGATGAGACGTCAGGTAAGAGGTCTTACACAGGCTTCTGCTAACGCTCAGGATGGTATCTCTGTAGTACAGACAGCTGAAGGTGCTCTTAACGAAGTTCATGAGATGCTTCAGAGAATGAACGAGCTGGCTACAAAGGCAGCTAACGACACATTGCAGTCAACAGATCGTGCGTACATCCAGCAGGAGCTTAATGCTCTTTCAACTGAGATTGATCGTACACAGGCTGCTACAGAGTTCAATAACCAGAAGCTTCTTGATGGTAACTTCACAGAGAAGAAACTTCAGGTTGGATCAGAAACAGCATCTGAGAACCAGATTGAGATCAGCATCAGCCAGATGAGCGCTTCTAAGATCGGTGTAGCAGTATCTAAGATCAATGTTAGTACTCATGACAAAGCTAAGGATGCAATGGATAACATTAAGAGCGCTCTTCAGAGTGTATCTGAGCAGAGATCTAATCTCGGTGCTATTCAGAACAGACTTGAGCACACAATCAAGAACCTGGATAACGTAGTAGAGAATACACAGGCAGCTGAATCACTTATTCGTGATACAGATATGGCTACCGAGATGGTTAAGTATTCTAACAATAACATCCTTGCACAGGCTGGACAGTCAATGCTGGCACAGGCTAACCAGACAAATCAGGGTGTTCTTTCACTTCTCGGTTAATACTATTAAAGCAATTGTTAAAAAACGTCTGTTGAAAACATTGCAACTACCTAAAGAGGTTCCGGCACTGCCGGGACCTCTTTTCTTGCGGGTTTAGGGCAATTCTTTTATAATTATATTGTTAACGAAATTGCGCAAAGGTATATCTGTATGAATGAAAAGAAAGTATGCTTTATTTCCTGCATAAATAACGCGGAGCAGGAAAGCAGAATGATAAAGAATATAGGCATTCTTAGTGTTCCTGAAGACTATGAAATTGAATTTATAGGTGTGACGGAAGTAAAATCAGTCTGCGCCGGTTTTAATGAAGCAATGGAGTCGAGTGATGCGAAATACAAAATTTATTTATTGCCGGATGTTGAGATTCGTAATATAAATCTGGTGGTTGATATCCTGAAATTGTTCAAACAAATGAATGTAGGCATCATTGGAACTATGGGCGTCTGTGCTATGCCTTCAGACATGATACTTCAACATGGAATTCTTTACGGACCTGAGAGTAATGAAACAATAGCTGTTACAGAAGATTACATGGAAGTGCTTGCTGTAACAGGGGATTTGATGGCTACCCAATATAATATCAGGTGGGATGAAGAAAACTGTGAAGATGATTATTTGTACAGTGTGTTTCAATGCGCTAAGTATAGAGACAGAGGGTACAAGGTTATAGTCCCGAGACAGGTCGATGGAGCATGGATATCTGATTCCGGCATAGCAAAGTACAGTTATAAAAATGATAAAACAGAGAAGAGCAGGAAATATGCTGTAGATAATCTTGCGCGGTTTTTTGGTGTCAGGGGTGGAAAACGATACGGAATATTGTATTTTGAGGAGATAGCAGCAGAAGAACTAATATGGCCCATGGTTCAAGGTGGATATGATTTCGAAATTATAGAGCTTGGAATATCGGTTTTTAGCAAAGAAGAAGTAGATAGATGCAGGCTTGTGGAGTATATACGCGAACATCATTTGGATTATATCATTTCAATAAACTTTTCACCGCTTGTATCATCAGCCTGTGAACTATGCGAAATAAAGTATGTTTCCTGGGTTTATGACTGTCCGTTACAAACATTATACAACGAGCAGGTCATGAATTCCTGTAATTATATATTCTCTTTTGATAAAGTACAGGTAATCAAGACAAGAGAAAATGGAGCGAAGCATGTCTACTATCAGCCTCTTGCAACGAATGCCCTAAGGTCCGAATCAATAGAAATAACAAGTGATGAATTTCGAAAGTTTTCTTGTGATTTATCTTTTATTGGAAGCTTGTATCAGGATGAAGTCTACAAACAGATTGAGGAACGGCTGGGGAATGAGGCCCGCAAAGACTATAGAAATGTTATAGATAATGCATTTGGAAAGTGGGATGGAAAAGATAGGATATATCATGTTCTTTCAGAAAGTACACTTAGTGAAATAAAGAATATTGATATATCGGACGCACTTGTTGAATCCAATATGAGCGCAGATGATTTTTATGTTGGCAGACTAATTGGACGGGCATTGGCTTATGAAGAGAGAACAAAGATGCTGGAAATACTGGCATGCTACGGGATAAGATTATATACAGGAAATAGTAATATCAAGATCGATGGAGTTGATGTCAGACCAAGCCTTGATTATCAGACGCAGCTTCCGATAGCTTATAGGCTGTCTCGCATAAATATAGGAATTACTCTACATACAATTACTTCGGGAATACCTCAGAGAGTATTTGATATTCTTGGAGCCGGAGGTTTTTTACTTACAAACTATCAACCGGAAATTCCGGAGTTGTTTAAGGTTGGAACCGAGATAGAGGTTTACAAAGACTTTGATGAGATGAAGGAAAAAGTTGATTACTACCTGTCTCATGAAGATCAGCGGGCAAAAATAGCGGCTAACGGTCATAGAAAAGTAAAAGAATACTATAACTATGACCGAAGTCTAAAGGAAATGTTTGCGAAAATTATCTGACTAAAAAGCTATCTGAAAACACGGGATATTATTTTTGACACTGCGACAGGATAAGTATAACTGTCGCAGATTTTTTTGTATCCTTCGGTAAGAATGCTGAGTCTTTCGCTTTCATGCGTTAAAAAGAAACCAGCCAGGTCACTCATCTCGTCAAAATTATGATATACAACAATTTCTTTTCCTATATCAAATAACTCTTCAATTTCCGGCTGATAATTGGTAAGTATAAAACCTCCGGATCCGATTATATCGAAGACTCTTAGTGGGAGGCCTGAGAAAATGCTATGTAGTGAAGACGACAAATTAATTTTGGAAAGGTAATATGCTTTAGGCAACGTGCCCTGATATGATAGCCAGGGATAATAGCTAACTCCCTGAATCTTGTCGTTATCCGATACATTAGCACCGTACCATCTTGGGTTAAGGTGAGATATTTTTTCCATCATTAGCCTTCGCTCGGTATATGCTACTGCACGTGCTATTATTACTTCCTCAAAATATAATCTGTTGGGGAGATTAAGCTTTTCGCCGGGATCTTCCGCAGATAGTCTCGACATTGCATAAATTAACTCATCGGAAAGTATATTATGAATATGATCTCTCCCATCCCATTTTCCGATCATTCCGTATGCAGCACTATCAAGTTCATCCTGAAAATCAGGCGTAAGGTTATTTCGATAAAAAGAATAGCGACCATCCACGTATGGCATCCCTACAAAAGAAATATCGCATGAGTATTCTTTCTCGTCATTTTCGCTAATTATAGTCTGCCCAAGTCTTGAGATATTTGCGGCAAGGGGGAGATAATAAAGATTAGGAAGTGCTCGTTCTTTGCAGACATTTAGCAGGTATTTATCAAAAATAAAAAAATAGTTTGTGGTATTATAGGCACTATCATTGTACAGAGATTGCAGCGGACAGTCATATATCCAAGAAGCATAAGGGATTGAAAGATCTCTGCAGGCAATAGATATAGTGGGAGAAAAATTCATAGAAAACACAATATCAGCAGGATTGGCTGAGACGTATTTCTTAATGGAGTCAACGCAAGATTCGTCATTGTCTAAAGTGCTACAGTCGATATCAAAACAGTCGCAGTCGTGTCCTGACTCCATAATGCCCCATATTATGTCTTCCATAACAATGTCTTTGCATCTAACAAGTAAGCATCTTTTTTTATTCATCAATTTATCTCCATGGGATAAGAAAATACTCTACTAAATAAGTATACACTATAATGTGTTACAATAATATTGTAGAAACGTTAATTGGCACAGATGTTAAGCTAAGGATAATACAGATGAAAGTTCTTTTTTTGGATTGGAACAGTTATGGGAACAAGGATATCATAGATGCCTTTAAAGAACTTGGAAATGGTAATGGCTATGAGATTGAGATGTATCCCTATGACAACCATATAGAAAGAGATGATGCAAAGTTTGCCAATAAATTTAAGGAGGATTTATCGGCGAAAAATCCGGATTACGTTATGTCTTTCAACTTTTTTCCAATTATATCCAAAACCTGTAATGAGACCGGTATTAAATATATTTCATGGGTATATGACAGCCCGGCTCTAAATCTTTTTTCGTATACACTTATAAATCCATGTAACTATGTGTTTGTTTTTGATTCACAGATGTATGAGATATTCGCGTCCCAGGGAATAAAGACTGTTTTTTACCTCCCTATGGCGGCTGCAGTCGGAAGATATGATCTTTTTGAAAAAAGTGAAGACTTAAGGAGAAAATGGGGCGGAACAATTTCTTTTGTGGGAAATCTCTATACAGAAAGTCACAATTATTATGATCAGATAGAAAATGAGCTATCCGATTATGCAAGAGGATACTTAAATGGACTGATGAAAGCTCAGATGGGAATATATGGTATTGATTTGGTGGAAAAATCATTACCGGGAAGTGTTATGAAGGAGATGGTTGATGCATTAGGAGCAAAACCAAACTATGATGGGGTAGAGACATATGAGTATCTTTACTCAAATTATGTAATAAACAGGAAGATAACAGCTGTGGAACGCTCGCAGTTTTTAACCATGATAGGGGAAAAATATGAGGTAAATCTTTATACAGGAGATAAGAACTTCAAGGCTAAGGGCATTAATAACAGAGGGAAAGTGGAATACTATTCTGAAATGCCATACGTTTTCAAAAACAGCGATATAAATCTGAATATAACTTTAAGAAGCATACAAAGGGGAATGCCACTTAGGTGCATAGATATCATGGGCTGTGAAGGATTTCTTTTAACAAACTATCAGGAAGACTTTATGAGGTTTTTTAGTCCGGGTGAAGATTACGTATTTTATGATAGCAGACAGGATCTTATGGATAAGATTGAATACTATTTGCTGCATGAAGATGAAAGGCAGGCAATTGCTCAAAGAGGGTATGAAAAAATAAAGGCAGGACATACCTACAGGCATAGGCTGGAAGAGATATTTGACATTGTGAGGTCATGAGTATGGACGAGATTTGCTTTGATACATTGGTAGTGATAACCCCTAAGGATGTTACCAGACTTTTGAAACTCTATCCAAGATTAGTGGATTGCATTTCTTATGGCAGAATATGCTTCATCGGAGCGAAGGAAGTTGGAGATATAGTTTGTAATGATGAGAATATCGGGAGCAGAGTTTCCTTCGTTGAAGAAAACAGTTTAATCCCATTTTCTGAAGTACATGAGTGTATCAGCAAAAAAATGGAAGGTATTCTCGCCGGAAGACAATTGCCAAGAGGCGTTACCGGATGGTACTATCAGCAATTTCTGAAGATGCAATATGCAAAGGACTGTAAAGACGAATACTACATGGTGTGGGACGGGGATACAATTCCATGCAAAAAGATAAGCATGTTTCAGGAAGAGTCCGGGAAACCATACCTTGATATGAAACATGAGTATCATGCCGAATATTTTGAGACTCTAGGGAAAATATTGCCGGGCTTTAGAAAAGTGATTGAGCGGTCTTTTATCTCCGAGCATATGTTGATAAAAGTTGAAATCATGAGGAGTCTTATCGCTGAGATTGAGAATAATTCTTCAATAGAAGGAAATACTTTCTGGGAAAAGATAATAAATGTCATTCCGGCGGAAAAGATACAAGATTCCTCTTTTAGTGAATTTGAGACATATGGTACATATACTGCCATCCGATTTCAGGATGTGTATAAACTCAGAGAATGGCATTCTTTCAGGCAAGGGGGAACTTTTTTTGATATCAATACTATTTCTGAAAGGGATTTTAACTGGCTATCCAAAGACTTTGATGCCATTTCTTTTGAAAAGGGACACACTGTAAGGGAAGATAATGCCAATCTCTTTGACAATCCATACTATCAGGAAAAATTGACACCAAAACAGATGCTTCAGGCTGCCCAGATGGAATACAAAGACGGGTATAAGGAGGTTTGGGCTGATGACAAGAATATTGAAACTGCTAACGTGTCTGCGGGTGGATTTTGTGAAAAAGATAATGAAAAAAGCGATGCAGAGAAGGGTAATAAGACAAGGCAGCTTTTACTGGGAATAAGATCTATGCTTGATGAGAATGGTGCATTTCTCGATGAACTTCCTGTTAGCGATATTATTTCATGTATATATATTGAGCTTTACGGATTAAGACAACTTTACGGGAAATGTCATTTTTCGGAGTTGGATGATAAGCTCATGCGCTATTCGGAACTTCTTTCGGCTTCAAAAGATACCGGGGATTTGCAGCAAGCAGCAGAGATTATTGATCATCTGATTGATTTCCAGAATTCACTTCCGGATGCAGAGTCAGCTCAGACGTTCATAGAGAATGCCAATTATAATAAGGCTCTCTTGCTGCATAGGGAGAAGAAAACAGTGCTGGTCATAGGAGATTCCCATGTGAATTTCTTTAGCGGTAACGAGGAACTTTCATTTATTCCAATAGGGAATGATGTAAACACTTGCGAGCAGATCAACGGACTTCCTATCACAGTCCTGCATCTGGGGCCATCACTTGCCTACAACAGTAACAGGTATGGGACGAGCACAAGGTTTAGGGAAAAGCTTGATTGGTTAATGGAAGAGTTTATACAGCAAGGTGACAGGATAATCTGTGTACTGGGCGAAATCGATATGAGGGCACATGTGCTCAGACAGGCTGAAATACAGAACAAGACTTATCAGGAGATTGTAGATAAGATAGCGGACAATTATAGTGTTTTTTTGCTGTGGCTTAAAAACCTTGGATATGATGTGTACTGCTACGGACCAATAGCATCCCAAAAGGACAGTGCTCCCAATACTCCGGAGCATCCAAGAGTTGGCAGTGAGAGGGACAGAAATAGAGCAACCGAGTATTTTACTGAACGAATGGTGGAATTTTGTCAGGATAACGGCATAGATTTCTTTTCTCTTTTTGATGAGATGATCACTAAAGACTATGAAACAAAGGAAGAATTTTTGTCCGGGGATAGATTTCATCTGGGACAGTATGCGGCAAAGTCTCTGGAGCAGATGCTTTCTCAGCTTGGGCTGATTTAAAGGATTGGTAAATGATATGAAAAAAGTGAGTGTAATAGTACCGGCATATAATGCCCATGATACGCTGGCAAGGTGCCTGGGAAGCCTAGTGCATCAGACATTGGAGAATATAGAGATAATTGTGGTTAATGATGCCTCCAAGGATGATACCTGGGAAATAATGAAGCGGTGTGAATCCCAGTTTCCAGATAAAGTAACAATAATAAACTCCGGTATTAATTCAGGCCCCGGAGGAGCGAGAAATATAGGAATTGATGCTTCGACAGGTGAATATATAGGATTGGTAGATGCAGATGATTATGTTGCTGCAACCATGTATGAAAAACTATATGAGCAGGCAGAGAAAAACAAAACAGATATTGCAGATTGCGGGTTTTACAGAGAATCCAATGATAAGGCTCTTTTAACTGTAAGTGATGATCTTGAAGGGGAACTCGATGATTATAAACGGTCAAAGCTTATTTGCAGTGGGGGATATCTGGTAACAAAGATATTTAAAAGAGAACTGTTTAATGATCCTCAAATCAGGATGCAGAGAAATATGACGGCATTGGAGGACTTTGAAATACTGATATATATGTATCTTAGGGCGAAGAGCATATCTGCAGTGAAAGAAGTTTTGTATAATTACTGCGATACTGCCGGGTCAAGCACTAAGATGACAGATTTGGACATATATTATGACTCTGTTTATAGGGCTATGAAAGGAACTTACGAAACATGCCATGCTATGCCCACATATGAAGGCTCCCAAAGGGCAGTGGAGTATATGCTTGTTAATATATACTCTTATGGTATTAATCGCTGCTTGCACGATCAGATAGCTATGCTGGGGCCTGGAATGAAGAATGTGGGCAAGTACTTTGAAAAAATCAGTGTTCATGAAAGAGAACTGATAAAGAATCTGGTTATGCTAAGGCATGAAGTCATACACATAGATTATGATGAGAATCCGGAGATTATTAAACGAATCGCACCTCTTGACTTGAAAATCATTAAAAGGTGCGATGAGTTGTTTGTGTGTTGAATTATCAGTGAACTTTCACGGCCCGGAACCAGGGATTATCAAAAATAAGGAGATCGCACAGATCGAATTCGTAGTTGTTTTTCCAGCATGAATAACAAAAACTCATTTGATCTCGGTGATGGTTGTAGGTAAGAAGTTCTGCCCACCAGTCATCCATGACTTTCTTCAGAATGGGATCATGATGACTTCTGACAAGAAATCCGGCTTCTGTTATAAAAGTTTCGTTTTTAAATCCATCACATCTGTACCTCGTAATTTGTTTATCAAGTTCTTCTCTTGTTGCCTTTTTGTTTTCAACGATTGCATTTGCTTCCTGGTCTATAGTTGACCAGCAATGGTGAGCACAACATATCATGCTTTTATCTTTTTGGTATAGGTGGATGAAACTCGAAAGTTCACGCTTAATCTGGATACTGCCATCAACATAAATGGACCAGTCGTAGTCAGGGAAAAAATCAAATGGGTGCATCTTGGTGTAACGGTTAAGTAATGGAGCACTAAACCCGTGGGGATTATCAATGACGCGGATATCCCAGGAACCGTGATAATCCTTTGGCTGTGAGTCAGTAAGAAGCACATAGTCAAGGTTTTTGTCAATTTCCAATGGCTCCGGGATTTCGTCATATCCACCGGTTATGGACATATATACCACTCCTTTTCCTTCAAACCATGGTGAATCTTTTTTGTATTTTTCGTGATAAATATCCCGGACATGCCTGTAATAGGAGATGATTTCAGCTGCATTTTCTAGCTGAGAGTTCAAAACTTCGCAGTTTCTTTTTAGGGCAGTATTTTCTTTTACAATAGAAGCAACTTTTGAGTGGCTGTCTTTTATAACTTCTGTCAGCTTTTGCATAAAGTCGAGTAATACTTCATCACCTAAGAGATGTTCCATGCTTCTTCTACAGCTCATAGGAGTTATGGGAGGAAACTGGTTATTTTTTATCATATCTAAGACTTTTATAAAGAACTGTTCATCATTAAATGGAATGATAAAGCCGTTTTCACCAGGACGTATTTTTTCCAATGGTCCCTCTGTAGGCGTAGTTATGACAAACATACCACAAAGCAGGGCTTCAACAATAACAAGAGAGGATGATTCTGTGTCAGAAGTAAGAACAAGAGCTTTGCAGTCTGTAAGCACTTCCCAGGGGTTATCCAGCCATCCATGGAAGGTGACTCTGTCAGATATTTTTAGGGATTTACAGTATTCTTTTAAGGTGTCCATGCTACTCCCATCAGGATCTCCGTCACCAACAAGCTCAAGAGTCCAGTCAGGGCCTGCTTTGCTTAATGAAGATAGAAGGAAGGGTATATTTTTTTCAGGAGCTAATCTTCCGACAAAGGCCAGTTTAAAGGAGTCTCTGTTTTCTGAATATACGAGTTTGCTTTTGTCTATGGGATTTGTAATTGTATATACTTTCGAACCTTCAATATGATGTCTGATTTTCTCTGCTATTTTTTTATTAATAGCAAAGTGGGCGTCAGCAAGAGACAGCTCTTCATAACCGCCCAAACCCATCTTTATGTAAGTTTCTATTGTACTGTGGAGCCAGGATACTATAGGTACCAGCAGACCTGTTTTTGCCACGGCCGCTTTAGCGGTGGGTACTAGCTTGGGCCATCCGGTGGCAAGTATAATATCCGGGACACCGTTTTGATCAAGAAATTCAGAATATTTATTCGATAAATATTCGAAGTTGTTGTTCCATTGCTCTTTATTTACATCTATAAGAGCATGAAATTCCAAATTTTCGTCAGTCCAAAATTTTCCAATCCACAAAAGATTTATAATTCGAACATGGAATCCACTTGAATCTAAATACTTTGCAGTTGTATTTATAACATTTTCTACTCCGCCTCTAAAACCTACGGCTACTAAAATATCAACTGTTGGCATAGTTCACCTCGTTTTATATGCAATTGCGCTCTTCAATGAAAAACTGATTAAGCTCTGCCTGGTCATGGAACTTCCTGTCTATGCTTTTCAGCGCTTCTATTCCACTTTGAGGAAGCATTTCAATATAAGGGTTTGCCCGCCAGTTCCGGCAAAAGTTTGTGCAAACCTTCTGCATAAATTCAAAGTATTCCAAAGAAATGAAGGCATCTTTGTAAGTGCCTGCGTAACTGATAGTCTCAAGATAGAAACTCCATAAAAAGTAGAGTTCTATAACATCTTTGTATTCTTCGTAGGTCTGTCCTCTGGACATGCAATATTCAAGAAGCATTAACTGTACTTTGGGGTGATCAGTCAGCTTTTTTCCGAGTTCTGAAGTAATCATGGATCCGGCTCTGAAATAATAGTGGTATAGATCAGCGTTCAGCTTATATACTCTTTTGGCATAAAGAAATAATGGATAAATGAATAAAGGTTCTTCGTACTTGGCTCGGGCCGGGAATTTTGAACCGGTTTTACTAATCAGTTCTTTTTTGATGAACTTATTGGTACAGCCATAAGTTACAAGACTTGAGTTTAAAAAGGGAATACGATCTTCTTTGGTTTCTATGGTGAAGAGACGATTCTCTGTAGAATCTTGGCTGGATCTTTTTTGATCTCCCGATATGTAAAGATGATTGTATTGAATAATATCTGTATCATTTTTCTCTGCAATCTCAAATAATTGTTTTAAGGCATCGTTATCAAGCACATCATCTGCATCAAAAAATTGTATATACTTGCCGGTGGCATACTGAAGGCCAATATTTCGTGCCTCTCCGGGGCCGGAATTTTCACTGAGATCAATGACCATTACTGAATCTGGAGCGCTTTTTTCTATGGAATGTAGCTTTTCCGATGTTTTTCCGTTATCTGTGGAGCAATCATTGACAAAGATACATTCTATGTTTCCTAAACCGATAGTCTGGGATGTAAGTGAATTCCAGCATCTGTCCAGGAAGCTCTCCACGTTATAGCAGGGAATTATTACGCTGACTTTTTTCATATAAGTCCTTCTTTTGCTTTCTATAGCCATACGATATAAGCCAAAAAGTAAGATATCTATGTACATATTTTAACACATTAATCATCATAATTTGGTAGAATATAAGAAGAAAGAAACCTGCTCGAAATTCTTAAGGAGTCGCTAAAAAAGTGAAGCTGCAAATACCAAAAGACTTTTTTGAAAAGGAGATCCGCCTTGATCATGAGATATCAGAGAAGTTCAAGCATGCCTGGGCAATTCAGTTGACAGTGCTGGATCAGGTGCTGGAGATTGCGGCACGGCACAAGATTCCGGTATGGCTGGATTACGGGTCATTGTTGGGAGCTGTAAGGCACAAGGGCTATGTGCCCTGGGACGACGACATAGATATCTGCGCAATGAGACCTGATTATATGCGACTTCTTTTTTTATTGGAAAAAGAGCTGCCGGAATATTGCAGGGTACGAAGCCTCTATACAACGAAAGGATATGAGCAGCCCAAGGCCTTTATCGCCTGCAGGGACATCATAGATATAGGCCTATCCGAAGAAGAGAGAAAAATAACAGAAATTTATTACGGATGCCCATATTGCACGGGATTGGACTTTTACCCTCTGGACTACGCAGTAAAGGATGAGAAGCAGTGGGCATTAATAAAACAGATTTATATTGCTGTCTATGATCTTGCTATTGGCATGGACCACTATGTCCGGACCGGGGAGTTTGAAGGGCTCCTTTCGCAGGTAGAGGATATACTTAATGTTTCTATTGAAAGAGATGAACATATTAAGCAGAGTCTTTTGAAGCTTATGGACAGTGTTGCCATGATGACAACCGAGGAAGAGGCGGGATATTGCCTGTGGTACCCTGATGCTTCCATGAGAAGCAATGATATGAGAAGGCCATTATCTTCCTATGATGAGACTATAGAAACAGGCTTTGAAATGCTAAAAGCGCCAATTCCCATTGGATATGATGAGGTGCTCTCAAGGTGTTATGGCAAGGATTACATGACACCTCGGAAAGCGCTGCCTAACCATGGATATCCATTTTTTGAAGGGCAAGAGGAGATAATTTCCGGATATAACAAGTAAATCATTAAAACAAACGGCCTGAATGAAGCTGCATTGCTATTATGAACCTTAATATTGTGATAAAATATATGTAAATACGTAGATTCTTTTTATGAGCTTTAAGCCTATGCAAATCCATGCGATACCGGGAGATTACAGTATGGAAAAGAAATTCAAATTAACTGCATCGATGATGTGTGCAGACTTTGGGAATCTTGAGAAAGAAGTCCGAGCTCTGGAAAATGCCGGGGTTGATTCATTTCATATTGATATCATGGATGGTCGGTATGTGGACAACTTTGCCATGTCTTTATACGATATGGTTGCAATTGCCAGACTGACAAAGCTTCCTCTGGATGTACATCTTATGATTGAACATCCAAGACATAACATTGATCTTTTTCTACGAGAATTAAGACGTGGCGATACTGTTTATATTCATCCGGAAGCGGAATACCATCCGTCTGCAACTCTTCAGAAAATCATTAATGCCGGAATGCACCCGGGTATTGCCATAAATCCCGGAACCAGCGTAGGGACGATCAGAGAAATGCTAAGGATCGTTGATCATGTTCTTGTAATGGCGGTAAACCCCGGAAATGCCAGCCAGATGTTCTTACCTTATGTCGGGGAAAAACTGGCACAGCTTATAGAACTTCGAAAGCTAATGGGATTCAATCTTTACTGGGACGGAGCCTGTGGCAAAGAGCGTATGCTGGAATATGCGCCACGTGGTATAGATGGATTTGTGCTGGGAACAACTCTTTTGTTCGGACATAAGACGCCATATAAGGAGATCATTGAATCGGTCAGAGAGCTGAACTTTGATTATCTTGACAGGGAAAAAGAGTGTAATGACGGGCACAAAGAAAATTGCTAGGATGAAGGCATGACATATGGTGATGGCAAAGCAGAACTGAATAATTTAGAGTTTTCACCTGAATTCTTTTATGACGAAGTAAGAGAGGGCTTTTTTGTTACTACGATGATGAAAAGGTACTGGGCATCGCAGCTTAAAGTTCTCTCTATTATTGCGCGCATTTGTGATAAATATGGTCTTAAGTGGTATGCGGATTACGGAACGCTTCTTGGGGCTGTGCGGCACGGCGGTTATGTCCCATGGGATGACGATCTGGATATATGCATGCTCAGAGATGACTGGGAGAAGTTTTTTGAAGTAGCACAAAAAGAAGTCCCTGCCGGATACAAGCTTCTGACAATTAAAGGAGAAATTGAATACAACGAAGTGATCGGACGTGTCTGTAACACCGACGTTATTGATTATGGGAAAGAACATCTTGATGAGTTTTATGGCTGTCCGTATACGACGGGAATTGATATTTTTCCATTGGATGGGATATACAATGATTCTGAAAAAGAGAAAGACAGAAACAGGAGAGCAAAAAAAGCTCTGAATGAGCTTAATGAATATACAAATAGTGGAAACAGAACTGATCCTGCTAAATTAAAGAAACTTGTAAAGAAAGTTGAAAGCATATATTCGGAATGTCCGGTCAGTGAGGCAGAAAACCTGGCACTTATGCCGTTTTTTATTACCGAGAACAATCATATTTTTCCCAAGAGATTGTTTGAATATACAATCAAGCTTCCTTTTGAGAATACCTGCATAAACGTTTCTGCGAGATATGATGAAATGCTTTCAATTGAATACGGGGACTACCTTAGAGTATTTAAAGGCGGCGGAATTCACGATTATCCGGTTTTTTGCAGTCAGGAGAAGATCCTTAAAGATAAACTGGGGAAAAATCCGTTCAGGTATTCGCTGAATATGAATGAACTTCTGGGTTCTGTGTCAAGATATGTAACCAGAACGATGAAGCAGATGCAAGGTGAAAACTACGCTCCAAAGAAGAAAAAGGTTGTTTTTCTCCCCTGCAAAGCGGACTGGTGGGACAGCATGGAACCCTTGTGGAAAAAGTATTCTGAAGATGAATCCATGGAAGTTCATGTGATACCTGTCTTTTATTATGACTCTGATCATAGTGGCTGTATAGGCGAGAAACATGATGAGAGAGATCTTTTCCCTGATTATCTGAATGTTGAAGCATGCGAAAAATATGATTTTGAAGGCAACCATCCGGACATAATTGTTATTCAGGTGCCATATGACGGCTATAGTACAGCTATGACTGTCCATGAATTTTTTTACTCATCAAATCTTTTGCGATTCACAGATGAGCTTATTTACATACCGTGTTTTGATATGGATCCTCCGGAAGAAGAGAATGACAAGGCTGCAACGGCAATTTCTGTATTTATCGAGCAGGAGGGAGTCGTAAATGCGGACAGGGTTGTGCTTAAAAGCGAGGAGATGCGTACGTTCTACATAAATAAGCTGGTGAAGCTAAGCAGTGAGGATACAAGGCAGTACTGGGAGCAGAAGATTGTTGTTTTGGAATCGGACGACAATAAAGAGGGGGATAATAAAGAGTGCGATAGTATAGAAAAAACAGAGGCTGTAGTAATCGATAAGAAAGCCGAGGATTATGGCAAAAGGAGGCTTGCCGGGGCTGAAGACGAGAGTGCAGGAGCCAGGAAACTGATCATATATTACGTTGGAATAAGTTCGCTTTTGAAATATGGAGAAGATGCTCTTGAGAAGATAGAGGAGAGCTTTGATATTTTTGAAGATGCTGCAGGAAAAATAGATGTTGTATTTGTGCCCGGGGAGCAGGTGCTTGAAAGCCTTAAGGACATTGATCCCAAGCTGTGGGCCAAATTTGAAGAGCTCACCAATGGGATTTCCAATAGAAAAAATATTGTTTATGATCCTGAGCAGAAAGCTCTTTTGACAATGGATAACTGGTCTGCTTATTACGGCGATGCAGGGCCTTATGTGAGAAAATGCGTCCTTAAGAAGATTCCGGTGATGATCCAGAACTACGAGATTCGGAAAAATTGAAAATTTGAATTTACAAGGGTAATTATTTTAAATACGTACAACATCTGAAAATGGAAATTGGTTTATTACAGATCAAGCTCGTAATTAGCTATCATTACGGGCTTTTTTTGCGCGACAAATACAGGTACTAATGGGCATGAACTGCCGTAAAAGGCATCGAAGCCGGAAACAAAAACTTCGATGTCTTTTTTATCAAAGGAAACTATAGTAATGCCTTCTTTGTTAGCCATAGTGAGAACTCTTTTGTAAAATTCAGAAGTGAGTTCGCCTTCATGCATGATATCGGATGACCTGACTGACATGGCCTGGTTGTTCGGGCTTGGATAAAGGCAAATTGATACCTCGATTTTACCGGAATTATCCTTTAGTATGGCGATTCTGTTTTTTATTGCCTCCTCAAAGTTTTTAGTATGCTCAGCATATTCATAGGTGCTGATGCAGTAAAGAAGCTTTTTGAGGTTGCCTTGGTGCGCTTTCAAAGGGTATAGATCAGGTATCACGCAAATGCGCTTTTCCCATACAAGGCGGGTACTTTCATCACCGGTAAAAGAGGTGAGGTTATTGATATAGTGCGTGCGTAAAGTTTCAGAATGCAGATAAATTCTGTCTGCGAGTATAACAGCAGGCATGGACACGTAAAAGTCCATAACCTTTTGATCGGGAATATCTTCGTTGGTAAAATCAGCCACCGGACCTATTGGGATGTAAACAAGCTCTTTTGTATAAAAGATCAGATTTTCAGCATAGTAATAGGGCGGGATGGTGAGATATGGATTTTCAGCATCATAGGGATCCTGAATATAGATGGTATCCGGCATCTGCTGTTCGAGATCATAGTCTTCCCAGCTGATGACTGGTAGATTATCCGGATATTCACTAAGACGCACGCAGACATCTATCTCGTCATCACTTAAACTTACCTGACCGAGGCAGTTTTTTGGCATGAGAGGAAGAGGTACCACTACAACTTCTGCGTTAGGATCTGACATTTCTTTGTCATAAGCGGCTTTAAAGCCTTTCCACTCTGCCGGACCTATGGGAAGGAATAAAACCTTTCTTTTTTGAGTTTGGGCGGCAGTTGTAGAAAGGTTTTCGAAACTGTTTTTTACAGTGCCAGCAGAAGTTTGATTTAAGTCGAAGGAAAAGCCACGGTCGATATTAAGAAGGGAGTCATCAAAAGAGAACCTTGGAAGAGCCATACCAGTAGACCTTTCAAAGTTTTTACGCTGTCCTTCAAAAGAAGGATAATCATGGCCTGCAACGCCTTTTTTTATATAATTATATTCGCCGTAGCGTGAGGAAAGGACTTTGTTATAGTGGGATGGAACCGGAATCAGAGTATCTTCAAATGGAAGATATTCGACGCTTTCATAGTACTCCTTTGGCTCTCCGGGATTTCCTTTCAGTCCCCAGGGAAAAATCTGGCAAAGTCTGTCGGACTGCTCTTTTGGGACACGCGCCATTTGTTTTTCTGCGAGACGATAAAGAGAAACAGCCAGGTCATGACTGTCTGATCTGTCTATAAACTTATAGGAATATTTCTTTTCCAGTTTGTCTAAATTGGTATTTAATGCAGTTGCACCAGCGGTGCTGTTTATAACGCTTTCAGCAACAGCGAGAATAAACATGATTTCATCGCAGCGTTCTTTTTCCTGAGAAGGATCTTTGTACAGATAATCTTTTACAAAAATATCAACTCCCGTTAGCCAGGGATAATTATAGTGCCGGTTAAGATAGGATTCGTCGAAGTTTATGCGGGTGCTGCTTACTACTCTTGATAAAAAGAGCCAGTGTCCTTCATGGCGTTCGTAATCGTGAATACAAAAATCAGGCGGGAGCTCATGGTCAGCAACCTGGCGGAATTTAATGTAGTTGTCTCTTGTCATGCAGATATCAAGGTCATCATCCCAAGGCACAAAACCACCATGCCTGACTGCACCCAAAAAACTGCCCCAATCTGCAAAGTAAGTGATATCATGTTTCTTGCAGATTCGGTCAATTTCAGAAAGAACGTCCAAAGCACATGCCCAGGACTGTTTGACTGCAGTTGGAATGTAGAATCCGTTTCTGATTTCGTCGCGGAAAAAATCGATGCTATGATTCATGTTTTTTAGACCAATTGATTCTCTAATCCGGTTCTGATATGAGTGTTATTTCGTATACTAATCATAACACAAAAAAGCACAGTCTTTAAACTTGTTCAATTTCAACTGACGAAATTACATCAAATTCTTAAGAAAAACGGAAGATCTACAGAAATTCTTATGAATTTGTTCGATTGCGCGTTCGATTGTAGCTGTGATATATTTCTATTCGCAGCCTGAATTCTACCGGGCTACATATCTGTTTTATTCTAGGATTTATCCATTTGGCAGTCTCGCCGGGAATTCCAAGCATAACAGGAAGGAAATTGAAAAAGGATAATAGAGAGGAGTATGTACAAGAATAATATTAGAATTATGAAAGAGTAGGTTTTTTCGCGCTTGCAGCAATATAGGCAAAAAAATATAATAAAAGGAGAGAAGTTTTGAGTAATAAGAATACTGTATCGCATGACTATATGTCCGATAATCGGCATTTCGCTGATGCGATAAACTACTTCATTTATGATGGTAGACAAGTTATTCGGCCGGAAGATCTTGTCGAAGAAAATGTAATAGAAGAAATAATCATAAAGAATTTTAATGATCTGGTTACCTCACAGAAGATTAGAGATATTGTCAAGAGAGCAACCATTAAAAGTAATGGTCACGTTACATTTGCTATACTAGGAATTGAAAACCAATCTGAAATTCATTATGCTATGCCTGTAAGAAATATGGTTTATGATTCGTTTAACTATGCGTCGCAGGTGGCAAAAAGAGCAAAAGAACTTAGAGTAGGAAAGGAAAAACTAAGAGCTGCCGAGTTTCTTTCAGGTTTTGGAAGAAATGACAAATTAAATCCGGTTATAACTATAGTAATAAACTGGAGTGATAAAAGGTGGGATGGCCCTATACGACTGACAGACATGATGCCTGATATGGAGCCAGAGCTAGCTAATGTTATCGCAGATTATGGAATTAATCTTATAGATCCCCATAATATATCAAGCTTTGAAAAATTTCATACAATGCTTGGAGATGTTCTGGAGTTCATTAAGCGACAAGATGAGGAAGACTATCTTAGAAATATGGTAAGAGAAAAAGACGGAAAATGGATATTAGATATTGATTCAGTGTGCGCTATTAATACTTTTACCGGAGCAAATATACCAATAGGAAATCAAGAGGAGGGCGAAGTGGATATGTGCAGAGCTACAGCATCGTTAGTTGAAGAAGGAATAGAAAAAGGGATGGAAAAAGGAATAGAGAAAGGGACAGATACTGTCAACAGACTTAATTTAATATTGATTGATGCAGGCAGGATGGATGATCTTGCCAAAGCAGCAAAGGATCCTGAGTATCAGAAAAAACTAATCAAAGAGTTACTTCCAGACAAAGCAGATGAATAATTGAAATAATGTTTAGGCTCACTTAGGTGAGTCTATTTTTTTACCCATTTATATGTTTTTCTTCTTAGAATGATTGTCTGAAAATAAAGTATAAGGTCCTTATCGCCGATATAGAAAATGATAGAGTATAGTCTCACACTTGAAACAGGTACTAAGTATGGTAATACAACATAACTTGTTTGCTATGAATGCAAATCGAATGCACAACATAATTGCCAAGGACAAAGCCCGCATTTCTGAAAAATTATCTTCCGGATATAAGGTAAACCGTGCGGCTGATGATACTGCAGGTCTTGCAATATCCGAAAAAATGAGAAAACAGATCCGTGGTCTTAATCAGGCGTCTTTAAACGCACAGGATGGTATTTCATGTGTGCAGTCAGCTGAAGGTGCACTTAATGAAGTACATGAGATGTTGCAGCGGATGAATGAGTTATGTGTAAAAGCAGCCAATGATACAAATGATGTTACAGATCGCGAGTATATCCAAAGCGAAATAGATGCACTCGTAGAAGAAATAGATCGGGTTGGAGCGACCACGACTTTTAACGAAATAAAGCTTTTAAACGGAGAAAGGCAAGACCATATTACAGCGCTAACTCCGACACTCGATTACGCAGGCATTCAGAATCAGTTGCTTGTACAGGCAACTGAGGATAGTTTGGCATATTTCTCGGTTAAACCTCTGAACGAGGGGGATATATTGACCAAAACTGAAGGTTCTGAAACTGTTTTTTATAAGGTAAACGGTTCAGATGTAGATGCTGATGGAACAGCAGAGCATCCATATTCAATTGAGAAAAAAGAAGTCTATAAACATATATGTGAAAGAATCCTCGATGCCAATGTCATTCAGACGGGGCATGTAAGCGTCTCATATGCTATAGGCGGACCGGATGAGGGAAAGTTCAATATAGAGTTTAAAGCTCCGCTGAGTATCAAGCTACAGATTGGATCAGAAGTCGAGGATGAAAACCAGATGACTATCATTATCAATCCGATAAATAGTTCATCATTGGGAGTCCATAACGTTAATGTCACCGGCGCGACAAATGATGGAGCATTAACAGGAATGGATTTGGTCAAAAGAGCTATAGAAAAAAACTCAAGAGAAAGATCAAACCTTGGAGCATATCAGAACAGGTTAGAGCACACAATTAAAAATCTGGATAATGTTGCTGAAAATACTCAGGCTGCAGAATCCAAGCTCAGAGATACAGACATGGCGCAAATGATATCTGAGATGGCTAAAAAAGATATCCTTATGCAGGCCGGACAAATGATTTTATCACAGGCAAACAAAAGTAAAGAGGCAGTGGTTCAATTGCTTCAGTAATTTAAAAGATAAGATTATATAACCAAAATCAAGTTTATAAAATCTTTATACAAGGTAGAAAAAACAAGCTAAAAACGGCCCTAATGCCAGGAAAATTGGGACTTTTAGATTTAATAAAAACTTAAAAAACATCTATAAGGTTCTGTGATAAAATGCCGATATAACAACTGAACACTAAAGTTTATAAGTGATGATGTCGATACAGATATCAAGCGGTAGATAAGTAAAAGATATGAATTTTTGTTTTATCTGAATATGGTCTAAATTGAAACAACAATTCAATGATTTTATAGTTATTTAATAGATAATTTGGTTTTCTTTTGGTACAATACATCTAGCTAAAGAAAATTTTCGTGGAATACTGATATCTAAGAACGGTGAATGAAAGTATTTTGGAGGTTGTAACTAATGAGTTCAGAACAAAAGGCAGACTCTCCTAAAAGCGTCAAGGCCGTGATAGTTGCTGGAATCGCAGTAATCATCATCCTTCTGATTGTTGTGATTGTCTTGTTGCTTACAAGGGGAGGCAAAGAAGGAAAGGAGGAACCAAAGGAAGAAGCCAGACGAAATGTTCTAGTGACTGAAGAAAATGTCGAAGAGGTGGCTGATGATTTTTTTAATGAAGAATATACACCTCCGGGATACTTCAGTGCGACAATGAGCAATGTTTGGCACTTTTCTACCGGAGATGCAGTATCGGAAGATGCATATGTTGCAGATGACAGTTCGAATTCAAATGATATTTATTTTGACATTTTTTTAGCAGAAGATGAGGATGAGAACAATCCGATATATCAGTCTCCTGTCATCCCGTTAGGAGGTGAGCTGAAAAACATCAAATTAGATAAAGAACTTAAAGCTGGTACCTATGATTGTATTATGATTTATCATCTTGTGGATGAAGAGCAGAAGACACTGGATACCATAAGAGTTGGACTCACTATAATAGTTGGGCCATAATTAAAGTAACTGCCATGACATGAGGTCATGGAAAATATACATAATCAAGGAGGATATTTTTATGAGTTTCAAAAAAATCACAGCATTCTTTTTAGCAACAACAATGGTACTTGGAAGCACATTTACCGCATTTGCAGCTGATACAGATCCAACTGGAAGCGGAAGTGGTGAGGGTGCCGGTACTAGTGAGGGTACAGTAAATACGACCGTCACAAAGGTAATTGTTCCAACAGATTCAACAGTATCCAGTGCTTTAGCATTTAGGATTGACCCTCAGCGGCTTATTCAGGAAACAGAGGCAGCTGCATATAGTGGGTACACATTCCCTGACGCAGAGGATGATACTGGTGTTTATTTCCTTACAGGTGATAAAACATACTCAAATGAAAGTAGTACATTCTACTTCGTAAACAAAGGATCAAAAGATGTTACATTTACACTAACAGCTAAAGTTGTTGCAAATGCTGCTGCAACAGATATAACACTCGGATCAAAGGCAGATGCAACAGCGGCTTCACCTACAGCTGCTAAACTATATCTTGGAGCATCCTTTGGCGGAGATGCTGTTCAGCTTGCTACAGATACAGCTGGAAAGAAAGCTGTTCTGGCAGGTGTACCGGGAAACTTTAGCTATACATGGGACGAAGAGAACGGTTATCAGTATGTTGCAGTTGGTAATACCTGGAAGGCAGTTCCTGTTAAGTTCGAAGGTGCTGTAACTAAATATGCTATTGAAGATACTGCAACGGTTCCAAAGCTTAGCCTTGCATGGGCATGGGCAGCAAAGGGAGAAAGCGATACTGATGATGCTGCTGTCACAGTAAGTGATTATACTGAAGGCCCATCTGCTACTCCTGCATCAATGAGCGTAAATGCTAAGTCAGCAGCCATTAGTGGACTTGGTGATGGCGTAAGAATTAAATCTGCTCAAGTTGTAAAAGCTGATAACACAACTATAGCATTGACAGCAACTACTCAGTATACTTTCACAAACAATACATTTGCTATTGTTAGTGGAAAAGAAGTACTGCTAGATAACACTAAGTATCAGAAATTTGTTCTGACATTTACAGATGATTCTGTTGTTAACATTCCAATTGTTGCTGGAGAGTAAGTGAGATTTGTTTGGCAAACGGACAAAAGTAAATTGAATTAGTTATTATGCGCACCTGCGATTTGAAAGAAGTTATGTTCTTTTCATTTTGCGGGTGCGTTTTTGCATTGAGAGGATGAATATGAAAGAAAAGAAACTTACAACTTATGATGTACTACATGTGGGGGATAGCTTCTACTATGTTTGTAATGAATTTAATTTGTTGATCAAATTCACTGGAAAGGGAGAGCATAAAATTATCGGGGTTATTCCTGAAGAGTCTTTGGATGCAAAAGCCCTGATTTCGCAGATGATGCTCATCAATGAAAGAATAATACTAATACCGCTAAATGCCAAAAACATTTGGATTTATCAAATAAATAATCAAAAATGGCATTGCATTAGAATTGAAAATGAGAGCTGTGAATACAAGTTTATGAAGGCAATCCAGGAAGCTAATAAATTATATTTTTTCCCTAGTAGATATAAGAAAATGATAGTTCTCGATGTTTTGACAGATGAAGTAAGATATATAGAAATTGCAGATAAATCACAAGGAATATGTAATAGTACATTTTTTAGATCGGACATAGTGGTAAAAGACAAGATGGTATATGCGGCGTATTGCGGAGGTGACTATATCTTCGAATTTAATTTGCTTGATGAGACCTATGAATGGAAAAAAGTGGGAACTGATGTTCAAGGATATTGCGGAATTGCATGGGATAGTGAGAAATTCTGGTTATTGTCTAAAATGAATGAGAAGAAAGTGTTTACTTGGGATGGAAAAGCTAGTGTTGGCACAGTAGAAATTGCTACAAGTGATAGAGGGAGAAACCGAGGCATTACAGTAATAAGCGGTGAAATCATTGTTTTAAGGGACAATGAGTCTATTACTATGAATTTAAACGCTAATAAAGATAGTTGCGACAGGGCGCCGGCGTATTTCTTTTGTAAAAAAAATGCTAATACGACTTCTTTTTTGCGATATAATAGTGAATATACATGGATTCAAAATGATGCTGAGCATAGAATCAATTTAACGTTGTCGGATAAGATGATAAACAACTATTTCAGTGGAAAGATGGATATTAAAGAGAGTTATTTCTTTTCTCACAATGAAGTAGTCACTGAGAATGAATTATTTAGGATTTCAGATTTCGTTAAGGTATTATCTAGCCAGTAACTATGACGGAGATGGGATGAATCAAAGCTTTTTGGAACAAACCAACATATCAGTGGCTTACGCCGGGTTCTACAAAGATAACAATTTGCTTTTACAATCTTCATCCGGTGGAGTAGCTACAGAACTATCATCAGCTATCCTTAATGATGGAGGTATTGTTTATGGCGCCATATATGCTGATGACTACTATTCATGTCATTACATGCGAGTGACAAGGCAGGCTGATTTGGATAGATTAAAGGGGAGCAAATATGTATATGTAGAAAAGAAAGTTATATATGAGAACGAATTTATATCGGTTTTTGAGGCAGTGCAAAAAGATATTGAGAATAGTAAGAAGGTATTATTTATAGGTCTTAGCTGTGATGTTGCAGCTTTGATGAAATGGTTTGAGGGTAAAAATATTAACCCTGAAAGTTTATACACAATTGAGCTTTTATGTGACGGTGTGACCTGTGAATGCGTGCATCAGGACTATATAAAGAAGCTTGAAACAGTTCATAATTCAAAGGTTGTATCTTTTACAGTAAGAAATAAGAGAGATGGTTGGACCCCATTATATATCATGGCAGAGTTTGATAACGGCGAGACTCATGTGGTTCCGTTTTATAATTCTGTTTATGGATATGCTTTTTTACATTACAAGAAAAAAGCATGCTACGGTTGCCAGTTTAAACAGAAGAACAGGTTTGCAGACCTGACGATTGGGGACTTTTGGGGATGCGAAGAAGGTATGAAGGAGTATAATCGAAATGGTGTTTCGATTATATATGTTCAAACAGAAAAAGGTCAGGAAATGTTGGAATCAATCAAAAATGATTCCTTTGTTATTATGGAAACAGATGCAGAATTTGCACTGCGACACAGTCCAAGATACTTCAATGCACATTCCTTTAATAAAAATTGGGAAGAATTAGATAATGATATTAGTGCAATTGGTTTGCACCAGGCGGTGAGAAAACGCATGGTTTGCAACCCGTCTGAAAGGGCTGCTTGGAATCCGAATATGAATATCATATTATGGGGAACCGGCAACTGTTTTCACAAACTGGCTCCGGTTGTGATTGAAAATTCTAATGTAATGTTCGCAGTTGACACCGATCCGCAAAAATGGGGAAGTCTGACTGAATATGGAATTCTTTGCAAATCGCCGGAAGAAATATTAAAACTAGATAATGTATTTGTGATAATAATGATTGAGAATGCTTCAATAGTATGTCAGGTTATTCAAACAATACTTGATATGAATGTCAGGTATTTCGACCAGGTTAATAATTGGATTTACAACAACGTATAGATTGGAGCAAAAATGAAAATTGTTATTACTAATAATTCAATAATGTATAACAGAGGCTCTGAGGCAGTTATAATGAGCGTTACCAAGATCTGCAGGTTTTGGTATCCTGATGCAGAAATTGTGGTAGTTAATGGAGAATATGGAGAAGTATTAAAGGAGGTGCCTGATTCAAGTAGAGTAGTTCCTAAATACGATGCTATAGGTGAACTGACTTTTTTTATTGAAGAGATCAAAAATGCGGATGTGATTTTGATTACCGGGGCAGATAACTATGATTATGGGCTGACTAATCAACATATGATTTCTGTTAATGACGTTGTATTTAATTATTCAGATGCGAGAACTATTCTATATGATTTATCATTAAATGATAAGCATATGAATGAAACGATATTTCATGATATTAATCGATTTTCGCTACTCACCGTAAGAGAATCCATTACAGAGGGCGTATTAAAGAAATGGTTTGCAAATAGTAAAGTGCTGAGATTTCCGGATCCGGCATTTATTCTCCCAGCAGAGCCCTGCAACTTACCATATGGTTTCATGGAGAGTAATACTATAGGGATAAACATCAGCAATCTTATCATGGGGAAAACAGTTGGTGCACCTCAAGAAATAGTGCTCGCAAATTATAAGGAATTGATTGATTTCATACTTAGAGAAACGAAGTATGATGTTATGATACTGCAGCATGTTCTAAATAATGGATTCGACCTAGATGCAGCAAAATTACTGTATAAGAGTTATGCAGATGAAAAACGTGTATATATTCAGCAATCAGAACTTTTATCTGCTACTCAATTGAAATATATTATTTCGAAGTTGAACATGTTGGTAACCGCACGAACTCATGCTTCAATTGCGGCATATTCTTCCAGCGTTCCTACATTGGTTGTGGGGTATTCTGTAAAGGCTTTGGGTATTGCAAAAGATCTTTTTGGGGAGAGTGAAAAGTATGTTTGTCAGGTTAGGGAACTTTCAGGGAATAAAGATATTTTAAAAAAGTTTATATATATATGGGAAAATCAGGAGCAGATCCGAGATCATCTGAAAAAAGTTATACCCTCATATAAGAAGAGTGCACTTGATTTTGGAAAGGCTTTGATGGGGGAATCATTTAGGTGAAAAGAAAAATAGGCATTGTAACATTCCATTATGTTGATAATTATGGTGCAGTTTTGCAGACATGGGCGCTGAAAAAGTATCTAAATTCAATGCCGGATGTTCATGCAGAAATAATAAACTATGTGCCTGAAAATTATCAGATATTCCCTTATGAACGGACACATGAAGGGATTGAAATGATGCAAAAGAAAAGGTTAAAATATGAGACGTTTCTGCAGCAGGAAGAACTAGTTACAAAGCCAATGCAACATAGCTTGACCGGTAAGGAATATGATTATTATATTGTTGGCTCGGATCAAGTTTGGAATCTTGAATTTAGGGAAAATGTTAGTAATGAATATCTGTTCCCTAATTTGGATAGGGACGCTAAAAGAATTTCTTACGCTGCAAGCATTGGAAAAAAAATCTCCCCTAGTGAAGTAGATCTTTTTCGGCAGTATTTAAATAAGTTCTCAGCGATTTCAGTTCGCGAACAATCAAGCGTGCAGGAGTTGGATGCGCTCGGCATCAAAGGAGTAGATACTGTGGTTGATCCCACCCTCCTTCTGGATGCAGAAGATTACGAGACGCTGATAAAAGAGCCGGATAACAAGCCGAGTGACTTTTTGTTCTTCTTTACTTATCCAATGGGAGATGAGGTAAGAAAATATATACCGTTTGTTAACAATCTTGCAAGGGAAAATGGTCTTTCAATTATCCATTCCTTGGTTGGATCCCCGAGCACCCTGTTTTCCAATAATGTCGGATGTATGATGTATGAAGGTATCGGAGAGTTCCTTTGGTATATTAGAAATGCCAGAGCTATTGTCACTATGTCTTATCACGGAGTGATTTTGGGACGACTTTTTGGAAAACCAACTTATGTAATTCATAGAGAACACGGCTGGGGAAGACTTGAGCAATTGGATAGAATAATAGATTTAAACGATTCAATCATAAAAAACGACTGGCCGATGAAAAAGTGGAGCATAAGTGATTCCAGTAAGGATCTTGGAAATCTCACGGAGTGGAGGACCAGGAGCAGGAGCTTTTTGAAAAGCGCGTTGGAAGGGTGATTTTTGAGCGTGGAAAGCCTAGAGAAAGGTATGTTCCCGAAAGTATGTAGGGATACAGACTATGTCAATCAAAAAAGTATAAGGTGTGAATTGTATTATCCAATATTGAAGAAATGCTTGGAAAATGTCCAGATGGGCAAAAGTACAGCGGATTTTTTCATAAGTATGGGAGTTTCACGAGTGGGTCTTTATGCTGTGAATGAGTTTATGGATTATATCCTTAGGGATGGAAACATTAGTAAACTCAAGAATCTTTTAATCTATGACTTACACTATGAAAAGTATCATGGGCTCTATTATGGGAGGAGCGTTTTACCAGCAAATCAGGTGATACATGACTATAAAGAATCTAATATTGAAAAAGTAGTTATATGCAATCTTGTTTTCGCTGATGATATATACAGATATCTTAATGGTAAGGGGATACGTGCTGAAGATATTATGACCATTGATACACTTATTTATGGGATGTGATTGAACTGTTACAGGGGGATTACTCTTGAAAGTTGGCGTATTTGGCTTTGGAGAAATATATAGAAGATATGCGTCTTTGCTACCTAAAGAACAGTCAGTGGTTGTAGTCATTGATAATGGTGTTGTAGGTCATAGGGAAATGGTTGACGGTATAGCACATATCAATCCGAGAGAAGTTTTTTTATATGATATTGACTTAGTCATTTTGATGAGCGATTCTGCTACGGAAATGCGTGAGCAACTTGAAGGGATGGGCTATGATATGTCCAAAGTAATCCATTACAGGGACTACTTTGGAGGATTGGAGCAGAAACGGGAGATGTATCTTGCAAATGAATCTGAAGTGCAAGATAAAAAGTCTTTACTTATCATTTCAAATGCATTGGGATTTCATGGGGCTCCTGTGACAGTACTTGGCATGGTTAAATGTGCTAGGGAAATGGAATATCGAGTAAGCGTTGTAGCTTCTTCCGGGGATCAAGCTTTTATTGACGAACTTAATTTGGCAGGGGCAAGTGTTATTATACAACCATGGATTGAACATGCTTCATGGGATAATCTTAAATGGACTAACGAATATGATGATATAATAGTCAATTCGCTTCCGGTGATAATCTGTGCCCTGACGATTTCTATGCATAGAAGAACAATCGTATGGTTGCATGAAAGTCCGGATACATATATATCTTTACGTTTTTGGTGGGATAATATTCAGCGTGGCATAGAAGTTGGTGACATTGGCTTGTATGCAGTAAGTCGCAGAGCAACAGAAAACTTTAGACGTTTTTTCAATTATAGTAAAGACATTACTATTCTTTTACCATATGTCAATGAATGGAACAATAAAGGAAAACCTGCAAAAACTGATGTTGTGATTTTCGCTGTTATTGGATCGATAATAGAGCAAAAGGGACAACGTATTCTTTTAGAAGCTATTCATTCACTATCAATAAAACAGAATATAAAGTTTGTATTTATTGGAAAAGAAAATGATTCGCTTAACTCAAAGCGCATTGTAGACAACATTTCTAATGAAAGCTGCTGTGAATATGTAGGAGAGATGACAAGAGAAGAGATGAGCAATCTATATCAAGATATAGATGTTGTTATAGTGCCATCTTTGGAGGAGACGCTTTCACTTGCGGCGGTTGAGGCTATGATGATGGAAAAAGTCTGTATAGTGTCGGATCATTGCGGGATAGCAGAATATATCACGAACGGCGAGAATGGTTTTGTATTTCCACTTAATGAAAATAAAGCGTTGGTTAAGGCTATAGAATGGTGCGTAGCCAATAAAGAAAAATTTATGGAAATAGGCAAGCGTGCAAGAATGACTTACGAAGACAACTTTTCCTTGAAGGTTTTTAGAGATTCATTTAAGGAGATTTTAGAATGATTATGTGCTAGAGAGGGTAATATCAGTAATGAAGAATCTTTATGACATACGAAATGAAAAGAATCTTGTTTACGTTCTTCCTGCCGACAAACAACTGAGTGACTTGTCTATGGATAAATCGCTGCGGGTCAAAGTGATCGTACACTTGCATTATCTAGATACAGTCTCATTATGGGCTGGTTACCTTGATAATGTTCCGGATTCTATCAAGGTGTGTGTTTATTCATCAGACGATCAGGTCTTAGAGAGAGCTCAAGAGCTAGTTCATCGAAAGAACATCGTTTTTTCTAAAAAAGAAAACAGAGGTCGTGACGTAAGTACCTTGCTTGTAGCTGCTCGAAAGGAAATAGAAAATTCAGATTATTTTTGCTTTGTTCATGACAAAAAAGAAAAGCATGCCTTTTCAATGCTGGATATAAGTCATTGGATCTCTGGAATGTGGGAAAACCTTCTTGCATCTGAGTGCTATATCAAAAATATAATCAATCTTTTTTATCAAAATGAAGACATCGGATTGATGACTACTCCTGAGCCCTTGGGTGATTATGTAGATATTTGGATTCGTGGAACGTGGTATAAAAACTATGAAATGACTAAGAATCTAGCGCATGATCTAGATCTAAAAGCGGATATCGATGCTGATAAACAAGTTGTTGGGTGTGGAACATCTTTTTGGGCAAAAACGGATGCGCTCAGGAAACTAATATGTCATAAATGGAAATATGAAGACTTTCCAGAAGAACCTATGGAACATGACGGCACTTTTGGACATGCAGTTGAGCGAATATTGGGATATGTCTCCCAGGATGCAGGATATGATGTGGCTACTATAATGACTGACCATTATATTTCTGAGTATTACCCCAAATATCAGGAATATGCGCAGAAAATGTTTGCGCTGCTCGAAAGAAAAAATGAAAATCTTGATGCGTTTCGGATAATTCACCACGATGAGATAATATCTAAGGTCTTAAAATTTGTTCAACAGAATGGTTACTGTTACATATATGGTGCTGGAGCTTATGGCAAAGAAATTTTTGCAATGTTAACGGAACATAATTTTATGCCAAAGGGCTTTGTTGTCAGTGATGGATATAGGGAAGAAAAGACTTATATGGGATTACCTGTATATGAACTGTCAGAAGTCAGAAAAATGGGCTGTAATGAACCTATTATAGTTGCTATGTATTATAGTAAACAAAGTGTGATAGAAATGACTCTTAAAAGTAAGGAGATGACCAACTATATATTTCCTTTCAAAGTGTAGGACTGAAGATGGTTATGTACAGCTTTGATGTTTATGATACACTAATTACAAGATCTGTTGAAGAGCCGAGAGACATATTTCGGCTTATGTATGATGCAATAAAAGAAAATGATGATTATCAGAAACTACGCCGTGTTATTCGGAGTGACTTTCCGGAAATTCGGGTGGCATCTGAGAAGAAAGCGGTAATAAAAAAGGGAGCAGAGGTTCTGTTAGATGATATTTATGAGGAACTGAATGTCTTCTACTTTTTAGAAAAAGACGAATTGGATAAGCTTAAGAAGCTGGAAATGCTGACAGAGTTCGAAAATAGCTCTGGTATTTCTGAGAATGTTGAACTAATTGAGTGGTTGCGAAAGGATGGCGAAAGGATAGTTCTGATCTCGGATATGTACATGCCGGTTTCTTTTTTTATAGAGCTGTTTGAGAAGCATGCTCCGACACTAGTCGACATTCCTTTATATATATCTGGTGTTGTGGGAGTATCCAAAAAGGATGGACTTCTTTTTTCTTATGTACATGATAAAGAAAATGTATCCTACCAGGATTGGACACATATTGGGGACAATATAGTTTCTGACTTCAATGTTCCTAGGCTATATGGAATAAAAACGGAATTGTTTGTTCCGTGTAGTGTAAATAGAATGAGAAATTTTGATGAGAGTTCCGAACAAAACCAGATGGTAGACAACAATGAGGATATAAGACTGCGCTCAGAGGAATATCAATTGGGATTTAACTATGTTGGGGCGGTTTTATTTGGATATGTGAACTGGATCATTAACGTGGCTTTACAGCTTGATATCAGGGAGCTTTTTTTTATAGCCAGAGACGGTTATGTATTAAAGAAAATCGCGGACATTATCATTAGGAATAAAAATATTGATATCAGTACCCATTATCTATATGGCTCAAGAATTGCATGGAATCCTCAAAAGGATAGTGATACTGAAGCTTTATTGGCATATCTTAGGCAGGAACTTGGTCGGACAAATGGTTCATTTGCATTTGTTGATGCCAAGGGCACTGGACAATCCGTTGACAATCTGGCAAGGCTCTTAGGGACTACAATCAATGTGTTCTATTATGCGATATTAGAGGCTGTTGCAGATAAGAAGATAAATACTTTCGTTTATGAAGCTGAGGGAGGCCTTATTGAAAACTTTTGTAGGGCTCCGCATGGCATGACTTCCGGTTATATAAGGAATGGAGATAGAATTGAGCCTGTAATTGAACAAGATTCATTGTCGCCATCGATAATGGAAAGAATCATGGATTGTAATCAGGGAGTGGAGGATTACACCAGAGTGATCCTTAATAAATGTACCGATAATCTGCCGCTGTTCGGTATTTCAGAGTCTATTATGAAAAAATGTGTTTCCAATCCAGGACGAGAGTTGGCGAGACTGATTGGTGACATTCCACATGACGATAATAATAATGAGAATCTGTATGCTCCATATTTAAACAAAAAAGAGATTTATAGGATAGAATTTGAGCGGACAACAGAACCTTTAGAAAAATATTATAAGGGGTGTAATCTGCAGTATTCCTATAAACGTCTTTCTGAAGAAGAATTAAAATGGGTATCAGATTGCAAAAAGAAATATCTTCAAAGGGAGGTACCTAAAAAGGACAAGGACGCAATGCGCATAGTCATATACGCCTTTGGCATATATGGTCAGGAATTATATCATAGAACGTTGCATAATGCGGGGATTTATGTTGCTGCAGTTGTTGACAAGAATCATCAGAAATATCAGAACATCGATATTAAAGTAGAGGGGTTGAATGTGCTCTATGAGATTGAATATGAGTATGTTGTGATTGCGCTTTTGAGTAAAAGTCAGACACTGACAGTTAATAAGATGCTTGTCAGTGCAGGAATTGATAAAGACAAGATTATTGGTTACAAGGATTTTTTGAATCATTACTGGGAAAAATAAAAATTCTGTAAAGGTGAAAATATGGTATCAGTTATTGTTCCAATCTTCAATGCAGAACAAAGTTTGGAAAAATGTTTGACCAGTATCCAAGGTCAGACATTGAACGATTTAGAAATAATATGTGTGAATGATGGTTCCACCGATGGAAGCCTTGATATTATTAGAGAATATGCTGTCCGGGATAATAGGGTGGTCATTGTTGATAAAGAGAATGGTGGGCTTGTTTCAGCTAGGAAGGCAGGACTTGCAAAGGCTTCGGGAGATTATGTTGCTTTTGTAGATAGTGATGATTGGATTGAACCTGAAATGTATGAAGAATTACTGCAGATTGCAAAGGAATATGAATGTGATGTGGTGTGCGGTGGATACTTTTTTGAAGGAGATTACATCAGTAAGCATGTGGATTCGGTTGGATCGGGGTTGTATAAAGATGAAGGAATAAAAACTATCAGAGAACTGTCCATTATGAATTTGAAAGACCGTGGAGTGGGCATAGGTGGATCTCTTTGCACCAAACTATTTTCATGTAAGGTAATAAAAAAAGCTTATGAGTCGGTGTTTGAAAATCTGACTATTGCTGAAGATAAGGTCACTACTCTTTTTACTATGCTAAATGCACAAAGCGTCTACGTTGTTGATAAAGCATATTATCATTATGTGAAGAATATGGGGTCCATGGTCAATTCTGGTGATATGGACTATCTTATGCATATCCAACATGTTTGGGAACATTTCAGAAAAGCATATGAACATCCTGGTTTTACGGAACAAATGCGTATTCAAGCGGAAGTTTATCTGACGGACATCCTCTACAAAGGCATAAATGGAAGAATGGGGTTTTTATGTAAAAATATGCTTTGGGTAGATCCATATTGGTTAAAAGAGATACCGGATGGGACACATGTTTTGTTATACGGTTTTGGGGATTTTTTGGAAACTTATAAAAGACAGCTTCAACATTACCATAATTTAGAATGTGAGGGGTGCGTTTCAATGCCTGAAAAGGCCAAAGAAGCAGAATTTGACTACTTAGTTGTTGCAATAAAGAATAAAGCAAAGGCGGATGAAGAAACAGATAAACTTGTGGCAGCAGGAATTAGCGCTGAAAAGATACTATGGTTCCCACAGGATGAAGTATACTGGAAATTTATAGAAGCGAACGGCTGGATATGAGATGAAGCTACTAAACCTTGATGAAGTAAATGAGTTGACCGGAGATATTATTGTCTTTGGTTTTTCTGAGAAACACCTGCTTGAGTTCTTTAAAGCAGGTCGTTTTGATGTAAATGTTTTAGGAATAATAGAGGAAAACCAAAGGCATCAGGGAATCAAGACTGTCTGTGGAAGGAAAATAAATGTTGTATCCCCGGATGACGCGGCTTCTTTATATGAGGATGACTGCAAGTTCCTTATAATGAACGATTACTATGAAGAGGCATACATAACAGTTGTTCAGCATGTAGTATATAAACTCTTGGGAAAAGAGGATGTAATAATTTATTACTTCTTGGATAAAGAATCAAGGATATACCATGATTATTGCAGGAAATATGAAAATACACCGCTTGATGATGTGATTGTTTTTCGGAGTGGCCCACATGCGTCACAGTATGTTAGGGGGATGGATTATTCGGACAATGCGAGAGCTCTTTTTGAATATATGCTAAAAGCGGGGCTTAATAAGAAGTACAGGCTTATCTGGCTTGTTAAGAAGCCGGAAGATTTTGTAGAAATAGAAGAAGCAAATGCGAACGTGAAGTTTATCTCTTTTGACTGGAGTGTCAGTGAAGATGCTGAGAAAAGAGATGAGTATTATCGCGCAATTTGTCTGGCAAAGTATATTTTTATGACTGATGCATATGGGTTTTGCCGTTATGCGAGAAAAGATCAGGTCCGTGTACAATTGTGGCATGGATGCGGTTTTAAGACCAGAACCACATTTTCACGTTGTGAGCATAGATATGAGTACAATATAGTAATTAGCGAAATTTATAAGAAGATTCATCAGGAAATTTATGGGCTTAGACCGGATCAGGTACTGATTACGGGGTATCCTAAGGTGGATTATCTTTTTCATCCGGCAGAAGAATGGCTTGATAAGCTCGCCATTCCCAGGGCAAAGAAGTATATCTTTTGGCTTCCAACATTTAGGGCTCCTTTGAATCAGCTTAATGAACTTACAGAGAAGGGACCTGAAGGTGAGACCGGATTGCCTATTGTAGGAAAAGTAAAAGAACTGCAGTGCTTAAATCAGCTCTTTGAAGAACATGATGCGGTGATGGTTATTAAACTTCACCCATTCCAGAATAAAGAAGGGATCCACATGGGAAATGATTTAAAGCAAAACATAGTTCTTTTGACCAATGATGATCTTGTTGATGCAGGATTAGAAATTAATCAGATATTAGGACACGCGGATGCACTTATCAGCGATTACTCGTCTGCGGCTGTTGACTATCTCGTCTTAGACAGGCCGGAAGCCTTCACTTTAGATGATGTAGAAGTATATGAAAAGAGTAGAGGCTTTGTATTTGATCCAATAAAAAAATGGCTTCCCGGAAAAGAATTGTATAATTTCGATGATTTTTATCAATATGTCGAGGATGTTCTTAATGGTTTCGAGGAATGCGCTGAAAAGAGACACCTGCTTAGTGGAAAAATGCAAAAGTGGGCCAATGATTGCAACAGTGAAAGAGTTTGCAGCGCACTTGGGATAGGAAACAGTAGCGATTGTTGATTGTTTATGCTTGTGAAGCGATGACGGTGATGAAGGCTAAAATCATTGCGATACCGAGAATAAATATATTTGAATGGGCACATTGAACATCTAATCCTTAGCAGATGTTATGCATAAAAAAGCGAGCTTTCAAATAATATATCGTACCTTGTCAATTTAATACCCTATATCGGCTTGAAACAAAAAGTTGCTCAGTATAGATTAAGTGGTTATAATGAAGATGAATCAAGAAAAATGACTCTTGACTATTGTGTTCAACATTTCGATATATATTATAAGGTGACAACAAATGAATGAAGAGAAAGATATGTTTCTTTATTTTGAAGATGATTCTCATGGCAGTTCAGAAGATTATATGAAAATGTCACCCGAGGAACTGGAGCGAAGCATCAATAATTTGTACCGAGAAATGAAAGACCATCCTCAAAAGAAAGCTCCGGTAAAAAGTATAGTTAAGTTTATGATATAAAAATAGGAAACTCCTGATGCAAACTATGAAAAATGCATTAGGAGTTTTATTATTTTTGTGTTTATATGCCTGAAAGCATGGATGAGGATAACATCGAGAAACTATCATGGGATATAGCTGACGAATTATTTTATAAGCTCTTTATATGGGCTCAGGAAAATAGAAAATACCAAACATAAGCTGCTGTAATAATGCTGCAAAAATAAGAAAATTTTGCATGAAGCAAACAGAGTAGGGCTAATTCAATAGAGAAATATGATATCAGACGAGATTTTCTTGTAGGAACAAATACAGATAATCCTAGATATGATATACTGACTGCAGTAATAATCAATATCAGCGGAAAGCATGATACTGAAGGAACACAGAATGAACTAATACGTATCCTGACGGATCTTTTTGACGAGAGACTAGACGGAGTAGAAAAGGTAAATAAACTAAAGGATGATTACGGTCTTAAGCTGACCAGAGAAGTGGAAAGCGAGGTGACGGAGATGTGTAGCTATGCAACTGCAATGGAGAATAAAGGAATAGAGAAAGGAATAGAGAAAGGGCTTAAGGCCCTAGTTCTTAGCTTGAAGAATTATGTAAGTGACTTTGACTCGTTATACGCTGCTGTAACCAAGAATGAAGAATACCGCAATGTGTCCAGAGACGAAGTGATGAAGTATTACAAGTAGAATTAAAACAGTGGTGTCATGACAATAAGAGACAAAATTTTCGATAAACTTGAAGAACTGAATATGACTCAGAAAGCTTTTTCTGAGAAGACAGGAATTGCAGAGAGCACAATAAGTGATTGGAAAAAAAAGAAGACCAATCCTACTGCGGATAAGATAATGGTAATTTGTAAGGTATTAGATGTTAATCCTGAATGGTTGCTGTCAGATATTGAGCCGCAAGGGGAACGTGGAAATCCCAGGGATTGGTATGCTATACAGGCAAATACTGACAGTGGAAAGCTAATAACAGCATTCAATTCTATGAACAAGGCACAGCAGTCTAGGCTATTAGGGTATGCAGAAGCCTTAAAAAAATAATGTAAATGTGCAGTATATGTGTATCCGAGAAGAAAAAAGAGTGAAGGATGCTTTTAATATGTTTTGTGCTGCTTTTTTCTTTTCTCCATAAATTATTATGGATTTCCGACCGATAAATAATTTCATAGAATTGAGCAGGTTTTATTACTTCTAAACCCGCTCAATTTTGCATGTGTGGATTTTGCTTTTTTCGTCATAATTTATGCCGACAAGAACTATTTCTCCGCTATAATCCTTTAGTACGGAGGGATAGTTCTTTTTCTTTATCTGACCAATAGCAGCTTCTTCTGTTTTATTCCACTTAAGCTCAACTATCATCGCCGGAAGAGGCGACTTCTGCTTTGGAATAAATACAACATCAGCTATGCCTCGCCCTGACGGCATTTCTTCAACCTTGAGGTATTGATCTATGCATACAACATAAGCAAATTTGATCACATATCTAAGAGCCTGTTCGTCATTATAAAATGTAGGGGCGTATGAAGACTCCCTAATAGCTTGAATTCCACTTGCTACAGCATTTTCATCACCTGACAGTGTGCTCTTTAACAACTCATCCGATTTCTGAATCAGTTCATATAATTTAGTATTCTCTGAGTTCTTTAGCAGATTATTGAATTCTGTTTCAACTTCTTTATTTGGGATGCGAACAGTTTTTTTCTTATTGTCGTAAGCAAGATATCCCAGATGAATCATTAGTGTAATAACATCATCTTTAGACTTGAAGGATTCTACATCATTTTCAAAACTATCTACGCTGACTTCCAAGTGTTCTCCGGTAATAAGGCGTAAAACATCGTCCTGCAGACCATCATAATTAAGATTGATGTATGTTGATAGTGATTCTGCCGCAGAAGTCTTTTGCCAGTAAGACTCAAAACTATCCATTTTCAGAGCGGTCATTACTGAGTATGGATTGTAAATGGACTCAGCTTTTGAGAAAGAATAGCCATCGTACCATTCCTTCATGGAGTTGAAGTTGTTGCCGTGTTTATTGCATAGTTCTACAACTTCATTTTCTGTGAACCCTGTATACTTTGCGTAATTGCCGGGGTTAAGAATAGTATATTCCTGAAAATCCGAAATTGCTGATTCGGTTCCGTCTTTTTTTATAGGCAGAATACCTGTCATATAAGCAGCGGCAACGGCTTTGGGAGTGAAATTACCATTTTTAAACCAGGATCTTAACAAATTTAAATATGTAATTTGAGTATTTTCATCATCTTTTGCTTCTCTAATAATGGCATCCCATTCATCTATAATGAAAATGAACTTTTTACCGGTATTTTCAGAGTATTTAATCAGACAGGAAGTTAATTCTTCTACTGATTCCAGAGAAGGAAAAGAATCAAGCAATTCTTTTTTGATGGACTCAATTATATAGCTGACAATTCCGCTTAGGTCCATCCGGTTTTGATTAAAGTATGAAATAAATCCGGTTATATCAAGGTATATTACATTGTATTTATTCAGATGCTGGTCAAAGCTATCATCACTGTATATTTCCAAATTTTTAAAAAGACTGTTCGAATCGCAGGTACAGTCATAATAGGCACATAGCATCTTGGCAGCAAAGGACTTGCCAAAGCGCCTTGGTCGGCTAATGCATGTCAACTTGTCAGTTGTGCCAATTGTCTTGTTAATAAGGCTGATCAATCCGGTTTTATCAACGTATTCAGATTTAATGATTTCTTCAAAACCGGAATTTCCGGGATTTAAGTAATTACCCATATATGCCTCCAACAATTGCATTAATATAGAATTATTATACTGAAAATGGCTCTGTACCGCAATTGTAGCGTTAACTCCAATTGCAGATAGCATGCTATAATGAAATGGTAAACAGGGATAAAAAGGCGAGAAGTGCCTATCAAGACTTGAGACCATCAACAAGTATTTTAGATGAAATATACATTTTGGATATCATGAGAGGAGGGGTGTCCGATGATCAGTTGCGCATACGATGAGATGTATCTGCCGCTGGCGCAGCGTGTTATGGGTGACATGTATGATTTTGCGGTTAATACCGTGGGTATGACACTTGCTTCTTTTCATGAGATGTTTATTATGAGCGGAATGAGCCATCAGATAGAGATTGGGAATCCAACATACGTAGCCGGGAAAAACGGATGTGAAGTGACGCGGGAAGTCATTCACACCTGTTCGGATATATCGGTGGAAACAGAAGATATTATGTACGTGGATAAATCCCGTGAATACTGGATCGGATGGGCGCTTGCGTATTATCAGTGGATTTCAGGAAAGAGCTTTGAGGCGATAGATGAGTGTGTCAAGATAGATAAAATGTATGGCATGTATGATACGCTTCATGAAGCAGATATTTCTTTATTTGTGGAGATAATGGATGATAAATTTAAAGACTACAGTGACGAATGCAGGTTAAAGCGACTGAGGATGTATGCGGGTTTGTCGCAGAGAGCACTGGCAGAGAAAGCAGGAGTTCCGCTAAGGCAGATTCAGCTCTTTGAGCAGGGCCGGAGAGATATCAACAAGACGCAAGGAGCGACGTTATATCAACTTTCCAATGCGCTGGGGTGTTCCATGGAGAGGTTATTATCGAAGTAATGGTTTACCTCCTAATTTGATCAAAGCAATGACATTTTTACCGGAGTGATAGCAATGACAGTACATCAGTAAAAGCCCTGTAATACTTAAAGTGCGACTGGTTCCATTGCACTTTTTTGCCAACTGAAGAGATTATAAGGATGCACTCTCTTTTATCCTTGTCGTAAAATCTTATGATGATCAGGGAGAATACTTCTCTTTTGGTCAGGAAATCCTTGATATTACGAGCGTGTGGTGGAAGCATTTCGAGATGATTTATAACCACGAAATTACCGAGAGAAAAGTATTTGTCTCTGGCGTCGCTGTTTAGATTGCTAAGCACGAAATCTATGGCTGTCTGATCCTTTATGACCCTGTCTCCGGCGGAATATCTGTGTATGGAAGGCGAGCCTACGTAGAGATTCACATTTTGCAGCGCAAAAGCTTCGGCGAAATCATTGATGTATTCTTCAACAGTGCTGTCCTTATCATGGAGAGCCATGTCAAATAATTTCACGATAACATCCCCGTAAGAGAAATCTCTGTCGCTTATCTTTTTGGAAGTCTGATGCGAAAGGATTATATCTTCAAGCGTTCCATGCTTTTCCAGTGTATAGATGACATAACGGTTTCTCCCCTTTTCTTTGGCCAGATACAGGCAGTGATCGGCAATCGTAAAAAGATCGTCGTAGTTATCTGCATCTTTTGAAAAAACAGATGCGCCTATAGACACTGAGAGCGGAGAGTCTTTTTCTTTTCCCTTATCGGGAAATGTGGCACTTACCTTGTTCTTGATTCCTCTGATTATGGAGCGCAGTTGTTCCTCGGACTGAATATTGTAGAGGACAACAAAGAATTCGTCACCGCCAAAGCGGCCGGCGATACCGTTTTTGCCTACTTCTCCCGATATTATATCCGCAACCTTCTTTATGACGTCATCTCCGAACTGATGACCGTAAGTATCATTTATGTTTTTAAAGAAATCCACATCTATGATGACCAGCGCTGTCCCTTCAAGGCGTCTGTCATCTATTCGCTCTCTGGCAATCTTTATAATGTCAGTTTTGTCCACAAGCCCGGTGAGTGAGTCGTGTCTTATGCTGTTAGGTTTTAGGGAATCCCCATTTCTCCTTAGCTGTATGTGTCCGACTACGCCTTCGGTGTCTTTATCATAAAAGACAAAGGACTCTACCAATGCAGTGTGGGTTACAGTGGTGTCGTTGTTTAAGATATTACCTTCCACTATGGTTCCGCTTCTTCCAACACCTGACCTGATCTGGGCTATAAAACTTTTTATCGCAGTCTTTTTATCTTCATTATCGGCCTTTGCCAGTAACATTTCTTCAAAATCAGCAAGGGAATAATCCCCATTTTCAAATTCGGCAAGTTCGGTATTATAAACTGTTATGATGTCAAGAGCGGGAGAGTATTCAAAAAATACATCTTCATATAGTCCAAGCTGTGCATTTGCTGCGCTTATTGCCTTCATCAGACCGGAATGGGCATTAAGCAGGTCTTTTGCGTTTACCACGGTGAGCCGGATCAGCTTGTCATTGCATCTTTGTGCTTTGACATAGCAATAATACATGGTATCCGGAGACAGAATCTTGCTGGGGTACCAATTGCCGTCACAGTTTTTAATATTATTCTGATAGATATCTATGTCCTCGACAGCAATTAGTTCGTTCATGGGCCTTGTGACGAAGCCGGCAAGCGCATCATAAACGTGAGCATCTGCGGATATTATTTTCTGATCGCTCTTGGATATGATTATTTCATAAAAACTGACATCTTTCATGAATTGACCTCTTAAAAAATGCACTGAGATAAATTGTAAAATGAAATGCGTATATTATTAATCCTTGAACATAATGTCCAAGAATGCATAAGCAGCTCAAGGTCAGAGTTTCACCATAATCTTTACATATTCTTCGGATTTCCTTCGCATAATATCAAGACCCTTATCCAAATCTTCAAGAGAAAATCTGTGGGTGATAAGGTCAGCAGGGGAAAAATGGGGCTGCGAAGATTTGGGATTATTTTTCCAGGCATCAAGACGCGAAAGAACGTAGCGCCAGTCATCTTCCGGACCATAATATGAAGAATTCCAGGTTCCAAGGAGAGTCAGTTGATTTCTTAATATTTTCCAATAACTGTCTTTGGACAGTTCCATGTCAGAAGCAGGGTTTCCCACCAGCATTACTGTTCCAAGTGGCGCAGTGCACTTAACAGCCTGTTCATAGCTTTCACTTCGGCCTATACATTCAAAGTAGCAGTCGGCGCCATGGCCTTTTGTTTTTTCGTATATAAAGCTTACGGGATCTCCATAGCGGACATCGCAGAAGCAGTCTTCGTCATACCCCATCTGAAGGAGCTTTTGCTTCTGTATATCTTTATTTCCGATACATAACACATTATTAAAGCCTGCATCCTTTAGGAAAAGAGCCATCAAAAGCCCAATGGTTCCAAGCCCGCACACTACGATAGCGGAATCTGTGCTTATATAAGGATAAGAAGATGCCGGAGAACATGATGATTCCGGACCAAGAGATACGCCAAGTGCTCTTCTCATGGCGTGGACAGCCACAGCCATAGGCTCAAACATCGCAGCTTCTTCGTCAGATACACTGTCAGGCAGAGGTAAAAGATTCCACAAAGGTGCGCAGACGTATTCGGCAAATCCGCCGTCACGGCGCGATCCGAGATAGTTGTAGTTTTCGCACATTTCATAGTGGGAAGTAAGGCACTGAGCGCACTTCATGCAGGGAATCAGAGGAAAGATGCCGACTCTTTTGCCAATCAGATCTGTATTGTCGCTGCACTCCTCTACACATCCGGTAAATTCATGTCCGGGAATAAGAGGCATATTGTGAGCGCCGGTCTTGAAAATTCGCGGAATATCAGAGCCGCAGATGCCGCAGGCCGTGACCTTTATCAGGGCTTCGCCGGGCTTTGGTGAAGGCCTGCCGGTCTTTGTCAGTTTCAGATTTCCAATTCCATATAAAATCTGGGCTCTCATCTTTGCCTCCGGAATTATGCACAATAAGTGAAGTACAATGTAGATAATAATATTTTATACTAAATACTGATAATAATTCAATTAAATAGGGAATGTTAGTGCTTTGTGAAAACTATTAAAGCAAATTCCGCTTCCTTTTCTTAAATTTCACTAAAACTTTCCTAAACTCTAATATTTTTCGGATCTGTGCCGATATAATGTATGTAGACAAAGTGGCTTTTTATAAGCTTTATTTTGGGCTTTTGCCCGGAGGCACACGGATGTTAGTAAGAAAATACCAATGGATGGGTGTTATTTCTTTTATTCTTACGCTCTTTCTTTTGACTGATTCCCTGACGGTGCTGGCTACAGAGACCGGAACTATAGAAGGGGACGGAAACAGCGAGAAGGTAGAGCAATATATAGTTGATGAAGACGAGATCTGGGCTCAGATAGATAGGGATGAGCTGAGGTCTTTGATTGATGTTGAGGCACTTAAGGAAACGATCGATGAGGATGCACTTAGGGCTGAAATTGACAAAGCACCGCTCCTTGAAAAGATAAATGACCTAACCCTTTTGGACAGCATGAATGCTGAGGAGATTCTCAAAGAATATAATTCTTTAAAAGAGTCCGACAAACTGGATGAGCTGATAAAAGACATTGTGGAGTCAGATGACTTTGATGAGGACTTTATTAAGAATCACCCGGTTGACGTGCCAAACGTTAAGGTTCCGATCATAAGCGGCGAGAGTCCCCTTGACTATATCGTTGATCCGATGGGACTGATATACCAGACCGAAGCAGCAAGATATGGCGGCGGAAATGTTCAGGAAAATGCAACTCTGTTATTTAGAAATCACGAGGGGGATTATCTTTTCTCCGACACCAGCGATATGCTGAATATCGTAAATAGAGGCAATGTACCTCTTCAGGTTACGATCAGTGCAAAGCTTGAAGGTGCAGATGAGGTCAGCATGGTGGATTCACGCTCAGAACTTGGAGGGTATGATCCGCAGCTGTTCATGGCTCTTGTGGGAAAAGAGGGAATTATTTCGGTACTTAATGACAGCGGAACCTCTGAGATCACTGTGGTTTTGAAGGCTGTTCCTGAGGGTACATACAAATATACACTGAATGAAGAGACGGGAAAATATGAGTCGGAGATTTCTGAAAAAGCGGACGAATCAACCTTTGATTCTTTCAGCTTTGGAGTTACCGGAGATTGTAATAACGATGCAGACTGGTCTAAAGTTGGCAATCTTCCCAAAATATCCGTGACCTGGAAGACAGAGCCTGTCCTCACAGATTGGGATAAAGTGAACGAAGAGCTTGAGGAAGCTGATAAGGTCAAGTTTGAAGCCTTTAAAAAGGTGAAGCTTGCGGCTCTTCGCGATGAAGAACTTGAAAGACTTGTGCAGATACAGCTGGATGAGCTTGTGTCTGAAGAACTTGATAAGCTTATAGATGAAGAAGTTGAAAGGCTCGCAAAAGAGAAGTTTGAAGAGTTAAAGCAAATGGCTATAACAGAGGCATTTGGCGAAGTGCCTGATGATGAGGATCCTGTTATAGAGGATACAAGCGGATCGGACGAGATACTGCTTATAGATGAGACTGAGGTAAAAGAGAAATCGGCTGCCGATACGGAATCTGAAGCTGAAACCGGTAACGGAGAAACTAAGTCAATTCCGGAAGAAGGAAAAGCAGAAGAAAACTCAGATGGCGAAGTTCTTGGCGCAAAAAGGGAAGCTGTTGAGTTTTTTAGCTCTGAAAGCGCAGAACAGAATATTTCCGGCGCTGCAGAGGAGAATATCAGTGATGCCGGGGCAGGAAGCACTGATGAACCCGTGCTGTTCATTAATGAAGAAGACAGTGCAGGTGAGACGATAATTTTCTGAGGAAAACCGGAATCGTTGACCGGAAAATGGGCTTGCTGTTCATAATACGAAAAAAAGTAACAATAATTTGGGTGGGGAACAAATGAATATAGCGATAATTCTTGCAGGTGGTGTTGGAAGCCGCGTCAAGTCAGATATCCCAAAACAGTTCGTTGAGCTGTCGGGGAAAATGATGATAATTCACAGCATGGAGCCCTTCGGGGAGTCGATGTTTGTAAACAATATCCAGATTGTTGCGGATAGTTCCTACAGGGAGATGATTGAGGACGCCTTGACGGATGAACCTCTTATATCCGAAAAAGTTCTTGGCTTTTCAGATCCGGGAGAAAACAGGCAGCTTTCAATATATAACGCCCTGAAAGATATTGAGAAAATGGGCCTTGGAGACATGGTGGATGGTGTTATCATCCATGATGCCGCAAGGCCTTTTGTCATGCGCGAAACTATAGAGGAGTGCCTGCTTTCCCTTGACAAGCATGATGGTGCAATGCCTGTGCTCCCGATGAACGACACCGTGTACTTTAGCAGGACCGGAGAAAGAGTGGATGAACTCTTAAACCGTAACACTATTTTTGCGGGACAGGCGCCGGAAGCCTTCAGGTTTCACAAGTATTTGAAGGCGAATGAAGATCTTTTGCCGGACAAGATCCTTATGATAAAAGGCTCTACGGAACCTGCAATAATGGCAGGAATGGATGTGGCGATGATTCCCGGAGATCAGAGGAACTTTAAGGTTACTACCGATGTGGATCTGGAGCGGGCCAAAGAGTATTACAGATAAATTTAGCTTATTTTGTTAATTTTTCATAAAATTGACTATATTATTCAACATAATCGTTTTTTATCAGAAAAAATAGCTTATAATAGGAATGTGTGTGCAACTTTGCAGCTTTTTACCAGTTTATAAAAAATTTATACAAAAATACAAAAAACCTTAATTCATATGATGAATTTTATGATTGAAGAGCGGTTATCATATTAATAAATTCAGGAATCTATGCGATCTTGAATGATATGTTCAAGATTGTAGGCTTGATTTATGAATTTATGAAAGGAAGTATAATATGGCAGCGATGGATTTTAACCAGGGGAAAACTCCATATAATAGCCGAAAAAAGGGAACCTTTATTATTAAGGTTGACTATTGCGAGAACGAAACATGGCAGGGGCGTGTGACATGGGCTGAGGAAAATAAAACCGAGCACTTCAGGAGTGCTCTTGAGCTGATAAAGCTTATTGATGGTGCTACACACGGACAGATTTCGTTTAAGACCGGCGATGACAGGGGACAGGAAGGAACGGCTTAAGCTAAATAATTAAAGCTATGTAACTATTAATGATTATTTTCATGGGAGGAGATTATGCTAAGAAAATGTAGCAGGCTGCTTGCGGCTTTTATGGCAGCTGCCCTCGTAATCACTACCTTTGGTAGTGATTTTTCTAATGCAAGAGCATGGGCGGCAGAGGATGAGGTCGCAGAAGAGATCCAAAATGAAGGATCCGGTGATGGTATCGTAACAGCTGACTGGGAGAAGGTACCGGAATCAGACGGTGATGGCGCTCAAGGCTCTGAAGAGGTGGCTCCGGATGGGACTACTGAGAATACTCAAAGCGAAGATGAGCAAAATGGCGGTTCTTCATCTGAAAATACCGATGAGCCGGGGACTGAGACTTTTGCCGAAAATGGTGAAACCACCAATGGTACAGAAATTGCAGCAGGCACCGAAGGCAGAGGTGCTGCTACAGATGCTGCGTCTGAGGACATAACTTCTGACGAAACAGGTGCAGATGCATCTACAGACGCAGTTTCTTTAGAAGCATCAGAGACAGATGCCAAGGAGCTTTCAGAGTCTGCTGATGAGAAGAAAGCTTCGGAAGAAGAGGAGGCTGAGTACCCCGCCCAGTCTTTTGCCGGTTCTGTTTCAGAAATGAACGTTTCCGTAGAGGCTGAGGAGGGTGCATTTCCAAAAGGAACACAGATGAAGCTCTCTGCTATTTCCGAAGCGCAGGCTGTTTCAGCTGCTGAGAATGCACTTGATGGCGAGGTTAAGGCAGCTAAAGGTGTAGACATCTCTTTTGCAGATGCAGAGGGAAAAGAGATTGAGCCAAAAGGCGCAGTCAAAGTATCAATCTCTCTTGCAAATGCTCTTGAGGGTGATAACTTCAGCGTCGTACACCTTGATGACAGCGGAAATGCAGAAAAGGTGGCAAATGCATCTGAGAGTGGAGCAGACTTTACGGCTGATTCTTTCTCTGTTTACATTGTTGCGGGATCAGGCGATTCCGGAGCAGACCATGATGATCAAAAAGCAATCGCTACATACAACTTCCATGTAAATGATACTTTGTTTGACACCAGGCTTGTAAAGAAAGGTGATGATCTGCCAAATCCCGGAATACCTGCCGTTGATTCCGACAACAACGAAGTTTTCCTCGGATGGTTTGAGAAAAAAGCGGATGGCACTTTTGTTGATGAACCTTTTACTTTCGGAACCGTCGGAGACGTAGAAGCCGGCAAAACCTACGATATCTATGCTAAGGTAGAAACTACATATTATCTTACATTTATAGGACTTGAGGGCGAAATCTTCCATGTTAAAAAAGTAGTTGCAACCAATGACGAGAGTACGATTGTGGATACAAGCGATATAGGAGTCTCTGACGAAAAACGCTATGAGACTTCTGAGAATAAGAAATTTATCGGATGGGCACTTACATCAGGTATAACAGTGACATCGAGCAGCGATCCGGCAATTCTCAAAGAAGTGGATGTGGCCAAAGTTGATACTGTTTATGCAGTTCAGTGCAGTTATGTCTGGATTTCTTTTGACGAGAATGTAGGAAACTCATACAGTGGCGTATCCTATACAATGCCGATAATGGCAACTTACGATTCTTCAGCTGTTGAGCCTGCAAAGCCTACAAGACCTCAGTATGATTTCGTCTGCTGGTGTACAGATAAAGAGGGCAACAACCCTTATGACTGGAGCACTGTGATTGGTTCGACTGCTGAGACCCAGAATGATTTTACTCTTTATGCAAAGTGGAAAGAGGCAGAGGATACAACCTATACGGTTGTTGTATGGCAGCAGAATCTTGATGGAAGCACATTTGATTATTTCAAGACCTTCACAAATATAGCCGGCAAAACCGGGGCAAAAGTGGACGAAGCCCTTCTGGCGGATTATTTGGATCTTAATGAAAAGTACAAGGATCTCAAGTACTTTGAATATGACTCATCAAGAAAAGAGTTTGAAGTAGGAAGCACAGAGACAGGCTCTTTTGTAAAGTATTCTCCAGGTGAAGAAAAACTCAGTGTAAATCAGGATACAATTGTAAATCTTTACTATGTACGTAAAGAGATGACAATCAATTTCTATGAGAATGTTGGCGATACAACTCCTGTCAAGACACTTAAAGGCCTCTATGAGCAGCCTATAGATAAAGGTCAGTGGCCTACAGATGAAGTTGTTTGGCAGTTCTACAAGGACGGCGATGAGAAGCCCTGGGATATGGACTTCATCGAGAGATATATTCTTGATAAGTACACAGACGGAACTGTACTTAATCTGTACAAGTTCGTAGGTGATGACAAAACAAAGGTTATTTTCCACTTCCTGAAAGAGACCCTTGATGGGGACTACGAAGAGGAAAGAATTATAGTACACACCACCGGTGAGAACGTAGATAAGGACGGAAATAAGACAGGTAAGAGATACAAGATTGCGGTAGAGAACTATTATCTTGGATTCGAGCCTTCCTTCTACAACACCTCCGGCGATGCATCTGACAATGAAAACAAGATCAGAGAAGGATCTATCATCGAGGGTGTAACCAGCCACGATGACTCACAGCAGGTTTATCTGTATTTTGACAGAGTGACAAGGTCTCTGGTATTCCAGGATAGCTATTATGGCAAGACTTCAGATGTGCCGGTGGATGCAGCTTATGCTGACATGTATGAGAACATCCTCTTTGAGCAGGATCTTAGCAAACCTGAGTATAAGGCAAATACACCTAAGGCTGAGGTGCTTGCGTCAAAAGCCGCATCCCGTCCCGGATACGAGCTGGTAACGGATGGAGAGGGAAATATTATCTGGTATATTGATCAGACCGGGCAGACTCCTTATGCGTGGAATGATACAATGCCACTGTACAACAAGGTTCTTTACACTCACTGGAAACCTGTTACATGTAATGTTAAGCTTATTGCCAACGGCGGAACAATAAACGGCGACGACGACTTTGATGTTCCTTACGGTGATAAGCTGGATAGAGTATCATATAATAATGATGACAAAAATACCGGCAAGGTTTATCGTGACGGATATGAGCTGGTGGGATGGTTTTACGAAAATAGGAGCAATACTCCGTACGAGTTTGGTGCAATAACAGAAGATATTGTTCTTGTAGCACACTGGAGAAATCCGGGAAAAGTAGTTGTAAAGTATGATGCAGCTCCTCATGGATCAGGAGAGCCGATTGATAAGTACAGCTACGCTGTAAAGTCTTCTGTTGTGGTTGGAGCACCTCCTACATCTGTTGAAGATAAATACGTATTTATCGGATGGACTATTGAAAACGATCCAAATGGAATTGTTTATTATCCTGATAACTGTTTCGATATTAAGGATGAGTACATTCAGAATATTGCCGGCACAAATACCATTATTTTAAAGGCTTTGTATGACACTGTCAGCGGAGATGGCCCTGAGGCTGAATATACAACCATCACTTACCACTCCAACTTTGGAACAGACCTTACGGTTACAGTTGTAAACGGAGCAGACGGAAAGCTTCGTGTCAATGAGACAGTGACAGCTCTTAGCGAAACTGACTGCGGCTTTAACAGGCCCGGCTACAGATTTGTGGGATGGAGTAAAAAATCCGGTGAAAACAATTATCCTGTTTTCGTATTGCCGGGTGAAAAGATTGCAGCAGACAATGATGGTACTCCTAACGATGTGTACGCGATCTGGGAGTTTGTACCGGATACACCTCCGGGACCATCTTCAACACCTCCGACAGACCCGCCTGCACCTCCTACAACTCCAAGTGATCCGGGAACACCGACAGATCCGCCGGTGGTTCCACCGACAACTCCTTCTGTAACAGGACAGGCAGTTCTTGGTGAGAGAAGAGCCCTCACCCAGGGAGATGGAAGAGCTGTTCTTGGAGCAAGAAGGTCAAGAACTGAAGACACCACAGATGTTACAGGAAGAATCGTGGTGATCATCCTTGCAGGAATCGCTGCCGCAGGAATACTTGCGACCTATAGGAAAAAAGAAGAGGAATGAAAAGCCGCATGAGCGATAATAAGCAGATGCTTTATGCCAGGAACTTAATGAGTGTATGCATTGACAGCACAGATGGGTGCGACTATCAGGGCAGGATCTGGCACCAGTACAGCGACGAGCCCCTTGAGTTCGATGGTTTTTTACAGATGCTGAGCATTATGGAGGGGCTTTTGGATGAGTGGGATTTCCCACAGAAAGCTCTTTCCACCAGATCGTTTTTCAGGCAGGACAAGTCGGTTTACAAGAGAAATGTAAATCCCGATGAGCTGGTGATAGATCAGGTCCAGAAGGAGAACGGCGTCAGAAATGTTCAGAACCAGAGAGGCAAAAGAGCTACATTCATAGTTCAGGTTTCATTCAGACAGCGTGCTACCTGGCAGGGCCATGTGATCCATGCGGAATCTGATAAAAAAGATGACTTTGCTAGTGCAATGCAGTTGTTGAGGATTATGGACGGATATTTGAATTCCTGAAACATTAGATTACTGAAGAAAAATACAGGCCGGGATATCAGAAATGATATCCTGGCTTTTTTCAGCATCTTTTTGTTCACTTTAAAGCTATTTTTGAGGTTTTTATTTATGCTATGATAGAATTGCGAAAATGAATTCAGGTATGAGCAATTCGCATATTATAGTGTCATATATAGTAAGGAGTGACAAAGGAATGAAATTTGAAATTATCGAAGTTTTTAACAGAAGCGTGACTATAGAGCTTGACTCAGAGGCGATTTTTGAGCAGCCCGAGAGCTTTTTTGTATACATAGATGGTAAAAAAGTTCTTGAAAGCAGACAGAATGTAGTGTCAGTGACAGGTCTTTTGCCTGATACGAAGTATGTGATCGGGGTTGAAAGCTGTGATACAAGCTCAGATAACTGCAGTGGAGAATCCGGAAAGATTTATGAAAAGGAGTTCACCACAAAGCATGAGTCAGTTCTTCTTGATGTCAGGGCTTTTGGCGCAAAGGGTGATGGCGTAACTTCTGATACAGCAGCAATCCAGGCTGCAATCTGTGCATGTCCTAAGGATGGAACAGTTTATCTGCCTGAGGGAGTGTACTACTCCACAGCTCTTTTCTTGAAAAGCGATATGACTTTCTGGCTGGGGGATGGAGCGGTGCTTCTTGGAGATACTGACAGAAATCACTATCCGATCTTGCCGGGAATGACAAGGACAACCGATGAGAAGGATGAATATAACCTTTCAAGCTGGGAGGGAAATCCTCTGACCAGCTTTGCTTCGCTTGTTACCGCTATTGACGCCGAGAATCTTGATATTATCGGCCCGGGAACTATTGACGGTAATGCGCAGAATTCCGATTGGTGGGTAAATCCAAAGGTTAAAAGAGTTGCCTGGAGACCGAATACTCTTTATCTTGCAAGATGCAGGAATGTGAGAGTGCAGAAGGTTACCGTGCAGAACTCGCCAAGCTGGACTGTACATCCCTATTATTGCGATAACTGCGCATTTCTTAATCTCTTTATCCATAACCCGTCTGATTCACCAAATACAGACGGACTTGATCCGGAAAGCTGCAAGGATGTGCTGGTGCTTGGAACTGTTATCTCCGTCGGCGATGACTGCATGGCCATCAAGAGCGGCAAGTATTATATGAGCCTTATGCACCACAAGGTTACTGAAAATATGATAATCAGGAACTGCAAGTTTGAGCGGGGCCATGGCAGTGTTACTGTGGGAAGTGAGGCAGCAGGCGGCGTCAGGAACGTCAGAGTTTCTCAGTGCATCTTTGACGGCACCGACAGAGGGCTCAGGATAAAGACAAGAAGAGGCCGTGGTGAGAGGTCGATACTTGACGATATTGTGTTTGAAAATATCAGAATGAGCGGAGTTCACATGCCATTTACTGTGAACATGTTCTACTTCTGCGATCCTGATGGACACAGCGATTATGTGCAGAATCAAAATCCTGCGCCGGTGGATGAAATGACACCTGTTATCGGATCAATCACCGGTCGCAACATCAACTGCAAAGGTGTAAGTGCCTGCATGCTCTGTGCCTTTGGACTTCCGGAAAAGCCCATTGAGAAGCTTGTTTTTGAGAACATTGATGTGGAATTTTTGCCTGAGAGTGAGCGCGTTCCGGAGCGTCCTGTGATGATGGACAACTTCGATGAAATGAGCGGAAGAGGTGTCTTTGCAAGAAACGTTAAGAAGCTGATCCTGTCTGATGTTGTTATCAAAGGCAGTGCAGACAAGGAGCCGGAACTTATTGATGTTGAGGAAAAGAAGCTCAGCGGCGTGAGGTACGAGGCGTAATGGCTTGTTTGGGTCCAAAATGGACCTGGGGACGGAGTTATAGGACCATGAAGAATAAGTTGAAAAGTCTAAATTTCATTCTGGCTGTATTGCTGGTGCTTGTGCTTGGCACAGGCTGCGGCAGGCAGAAAGCTATCGAGCTTCCGACAAGCGATGAAGCAGTCGTGGCAGTAAGTGAAGCGGCTGCAAGTGAAGCGGCTGCTAGTCAGTCTGAGACTGGTGGAACTGAGTCCGAAGAGGTGGTAACATCCGTTATTTTTGAGGATGGCACCTATACTTCGAAGGAAGACGTGGCGCGGTACATCAGTGAATTTGGGCATCTTCCGCAGAACTTTATCACCAAGAAAGAAGCTCAGGCGCTTGGCTGGCCGGGAGGCTCGCTGGAAAAATATGCGCCGGGCAAGTGCATTGGAGGAGATCGCTTCGGGAATTATGAAGGTCTTTTGCCTGAGGAAAAGGGACGAAAGTATTACGAGTGCGACATTGATACGCTTGGCAAAGACAAAAGAGGGGCGAAGCGTATCATCTATTCAAATGACGGACTGATCTTTTACACGGATGATCATTATAAATCATTTACGCAGCTGTACGGATTGGGATTTGATGATTAGATTTAAAGAAATTCGCGAAATGGAGCATTACATGGAAAAGGTTTTTTACATAGACTTGTTTGAAGTATATAGCAAAGAGGACCTGCAGGATCTTTTGGCAAAAGAGTTGCCGCTTCCGGAGTATTACGGCAAGAATCTGGATGCGTTTAATGATGTGCTTACAGAGTTTGGAAGCGAGTGGAACATCATTTTTTATAATTCAAAGTTTGCGAGATTCCGCCTTGGGAAATATTTTGATGCTCTGGAGAGGCTCTGCAGTGAAGCGTGCGAGGATGTGGAGGGACTGCAGATACGTTTTTACCCATGAAACATTTGGAGGATAATATGAGATATCCTGAATTTTTAAAAGAGAATGGAACAATCGGTTTTGTGGCGCCTTCCTTTGGATGTGCGACAGAGCCCTATATCAGTAGGTTTGACAGCGCTTTAGAGAAGCTCAGGGATAAGGGATTTAAGCTTGAGCTGGGACCAAACTGCAGAGAGTCCAAGGGAATCGGTATCAGCAATACGCCAGAGGAGTGTGGCAGGGAGCTGAACTCTTTTTACGAGAGCGCATCAAATGATGTGCTTATGTCCTGTGGTGGCGGAGAGGAGATGTGTGAAGTTGTTCCGTACATGGATTTTGAGCTGGTAAAAAAGTCTAAACCTAAGTGGTTTATGGGATATTCTGACAACACAAATTTCATCTTTCCATCAGTGACAATCGCAGATACTGCAGGGATTTATGCGCCATGCGCCGGAGATTTTGGTATGGAGCCATGGCACAAGTCAGTTCAGGATGCCTATGATCTTTTGACCGGGAAAAAATTGAAGTTTTCAAATTACGATAAGTGGCAGCTTGAGGATGATGAAAACGCATCTGCCAACGATCCGTATTATGTGACAGAGCCTACCGTGATGAAGGCTTTTGGGGACTTTGGGGCCACATTCGAAGGCCGCATAGTTGGCGGATGTCTGGACTGCCTCGTTCATCTTGTGGGCACTCCTTATGACAAGGTAAAAGAGTTTAATGCAAGATACAAGGACGATGGGATCATCTGGTTTCTGGAGTCCTGCGATCTGAATGTTTTCGACATAAGGCGTGCGCTTTGGCAGCTGAAAGCAGCAGGCTGGTTTGAGAATCTTAAAGGCTTCCTCATTGGAAGACCCGGATGTTTCGGTCAGGAATTCATGGGCCTTAATCAGTACAACGCAGTTACTGATATTCTGGCTGAGTTCAATGTACCAATCTTAATGGATCTGGATATCGGACATCACCCGCCTATGATCCCAATCATTGTGGGATCCTACGCCGGAGTCTCCTTTGAGGACAACAAGTTTGAAATTGAATATTCCCTCAAATAAAGGAATTGATTGATCCTAAGACAGTTAATTGATCATAGGATGATTCATA
>SVFZ01000004.1 GCA_015056585.1 Butyrivibrio sp.
GCCTTTATCATGCAGTTTACCAATGCCATGGTTTCCATATCCTGCAACAGCGTTCTTGCGGATGTGGGAGGAGATCTGTACGTATCCATTATGACCATGGTAAATTCCGCACGCCAGATGATGGAGACTCCGATCCTTGCCGTTGCGGAGGGAACTTCTCCCGTTATAAGCTATAACTACGGTGCCCACCGCTTTGATAGAATCAAGAGATCGATTGCCATAATGGTGGCCATGGAATTTGGCTACACCTTCCTGGTGTGGATGTTCATAAGACTGTTCCCGGCAGCAGTCATCGGAGTATTCAGTAATGACAGAACAATTCTTGCCGATGCCATACCTGCCTTTAATCTGTATTTCTCCACCTTTATCTTTATGACCTTCCAGCATTCCGGTCAGGTGGTGTTTAAGTCTTTAGGAAGAAAGGGCCATGCCATTTTCTTTTCCCTGTTCAGAAAAGCAATGATCGTGGTCCCCTTAACGTATATATTACCGTACCTGTTTAAGATGGGGACTGACGGCGTTTTTGCGGCGGAGCCCATAAGCAACGTGGTTGGGGGAACAGCATGCTTTGTAACGATGCTGTTTACGGTACGGAAGATGGATTCAAAGAGAGCACAGCAGGCAGCGTAGGTTTCATAGCAAAGCGGCCTGTATTGAGATAAAGCCGATGAGTACAGGAAACACTTTACTCACCGGCTTTACTTTTAGTAATTTATTATCTTATTTGGAAAATTTGCTCTTTCTGTAGATTATATCTGTTCTTGCAGGTCCGTTACTTACCATTGTGATAGGATAGCCGATCTGCTCCTCAATGAATTCGATGTAATTTCTGCAATTCTCAGGGAGATCCTCATACTTCTTGATTCCTCTGATCTCGCATTTCCATCCGGGAAGATTTTTAAATACAGGCTTTGCCTTCTCAAGAAGGTGAGTTACAGGGAATTCTGTTGTAACTTCTCCGTCAATATCATAGCCGACACATACCGGAATCTCGTCGAGATATCCCAGAACATCCAGCACAGTGAAAGCAACATCTGTTGTGCCCTGAAGTCTGCAGCCATACTTACTTGCTACGCAGTCGTACCAGCCAACTCTCCTTGGACGGCCTGTAGTTGCACCGTATTCGCCGCCATCACCACCGCGTCTTCTAAGTTCTTCTGCTTCGTCGCCAAAGAGCTCTGATACAAAAGCGCCGGCTCCTACAGCTGATGAGTATGCTTTTGAAACAGTTACTACCTGCTTGATCTCATAAGGTGGAATACCTGCTCCGATTGCACCGTAAGCTGCAAGAGGAGATGAAGAAGTAACCATAGGATAAATACCATGGTCAGGATCCTTCATTGTACCAAGCTGACCCTCAAGGAGAATTGTCTTACCTTCCTTAATGGCCTTGTCAAGATAAAGAGATACGTTTCCAACGTAAGGCTTAACCTGCTCTCTCCATTCTACAATCTGATTAAATAAAGCTTCCTGATCGATAGGATCTGAGTGGTAGAGATTTACCAGAAGAACGTCCTTGATCTCTGCAACTCTTGCGATCTTTTCCTTGATAACATCATCATCCTGGAAGAATTCGTTGATCTGCCAGCCAATCTTTGAATATTTATCTGAATAGAAAGGAGCAATTCCTGACTTGGTGGAACCAAAGCTTTTGCCTGCAAGTCTTGCCTCTTCCAGAGTATCGAAGAGCACGTGATAAGGCATCATAACCTGTACTCTGTCAGAAATCATGATCTGCGGAGTGGGAACACCTTTGGATGTAACATCATTCAGCTCCTTCATGAACTTTGTAATATCGAATGCAACTCCGTTACCAATGATGTTCATGATGTTCTGGTGGAACACTCCTGAAGGCATTGTGTGGAGAGCAAATTTGCCGTAATTATTGACGATAGTGTGACCTGCGTTTGCTCCGCCCTGGAAACGTATTACAACGTCTGCCTGATCTGCAAGGGTATCCGTGATCTTGCCCTTTCCTTCGTCTCCCCAGTTAGCACCAACAACTGCTTTTACCATTATAAATCCCTCTCTTTTATTTCTCTTTGTGGATATTTTTTTACCATAGTCATAATATCAGCAAAAGACATATAAGTAAAATCGATATTTTTTATGTCTGGTATAAGTAAAACTTATTTATCGAAATTTAATATAAAATATATACATTATAAAGACATATTGTTTGAAAATTGTATAAAATAAAATATATATTCTGTCGATAAAGCAAATGAACACGTCGATAGGAAAAAATTCTGAATCTTTTCAAGCCTGATTTTACATATTTATACAACTGACAGATGCTTGGGGGGATAGACCGGTACTAACCAAACAAATTAGGAGGGAATTATGGCTGCGGCAAATACGAAGGAATCTAACAATCTGAACGAGTTCAGAAAGCTTTCGGTTTCTGATAAGTTCAAAAAAGTCTTTGGAAAATTCAGAACTAACCTTATCGTGATCTTTGCTGTTATCATCTTGATTGATATTTTAGCACTCTTTAATCTGCATAATATTTATGCAGTATATTATGAGCAAAATACTCAGCAGGGTGAAGTCAGAATTACAATTCAGGCATTGGCAAAATACTATCTGTGGGCATTGTCTGCATATGAGGAAGAAGATAAAAATGAACAGATTGCCGGTGCAAAGGAAAAGATTCAGGAGTTGAATGATGGTCTTGATTCTTTGAAAAAAGTGTACGACGGAGATCTGACTCTTATTTACTCACATATCAAGGACATTGACACAGCAGGCGATAAGCTTGTTGAAATGTTTGGCTCGGGAGCCACAGACGAGGAATGTTATGAATATTATGTTGCCAATGTAAATGAGGCAATTAAGATTGTTGTAAAAGACTTCAAAGAGGTCGGAATTTCAGCCAAGGCTCAGGCTCAGAAAGCATATATTTTTGCTATTATCAGCGTTCTTGTTATGACCGCTGTTTCACTTGTTGTTGTAGTTTATGCTATTTTGTACTCAAGTAAAGCCCGCAAGACTCTCACAAAGAGTATTCTTGGACCTATTGAAGCAATATCCACTGCAGCAGATGATATGGCAAGAGGTAAGCTTGAACTGACAATTGAGACGGACGCTGAAGACGAGCTTGGTAAGCTGGCAAAGGATATTACTGATTCTACCGATGTAATCGAAAAAATCGTAAAAGATATTGATGAGACTTTAAAGCGCATGTCTGCCGGAGATTTCTCATCAGGTACAAGGAATGAAAAACTCTATATCGGCGACTATCAGGCAATAAAGAATGCGTTTAATGATATTTCCGAAAATCTTTCAAATACTCTGCTGGAAGTTAGAAATTCGTCAGCTCAGGTTTCACAGGGCGCAGTAAATATGTCACAGGGTGCTAATGATCTGGCGGAAGGCTCTACAGATCAGGCTGCTGCTGTACAGGAGCTTACAGCTTCTGTTAATTCTGTAACCGAGCAGACCAGACAACTTGCAGAGGTTGCTGAAAAGAGTAAATCTATGGCAACCGAGGTTAAGGATAATGCGGAAATGTCCGCAAGAAAGATGCATCTTGTTACCGATGCGATGACCAGAATTACTGAGGCATCAGCAGAGATTGAACAGGTTACAAACTCAATCGAAGCTATCGCCAAGCAGACATCACTTCTTGCACTTAATGCTTCAATTGAGGCAGCAAGAGCAGGCGAAACCGGAAAAGGCTTTGCAGTAGTTGCGGATCAGATTGGTAAGCTTGCCGATCAGTCCAGTGAAGCTGCGAAGAATACACATCAGCTCATCGCTGATACAATGGATGAGATCAATAACGGTAACTCAGTTGTGGCTGAGACAACAGAAGCCCTCGATGCAATGCAGCACAGTGTAGAAGAAATCACAGATATGATCATTCAGACCGGGGATCTTGCAGAACAGCAGGCTCAGAGTATGGATGAGATTGACAAGGGCATTGAGATGATATCTAACGTTGTTCAGAACAATTCCGCAACTGCTGAGGAATCCAGTGCTGTATCACAGGAACTTTCAGAGCAGTCTGAGAGCCTGAACAACCTGATCGGACAGTTCACAATCAGCGAGTAAGAAAAGGTGATGTAGCAGGAACAGGACATGTCCGGACAGACATAACAATACACCAGTAAAGCTCTTTGCGTAGGCATGCTCCTGCGCGAGGGGCTTTTATTTTTTGATTCATTGGGGAAATTTCATTGTATTTCCTGTTAAACCGGTAAATTGCCCGGCTTACTTTTACATCATATTCTTTACGAAATAACAAAAAAAAGAGTACAATATATCTATGAATAATAATTCAAAAAAGAAAAAGACCATGTCTATGGCCCACAGAGCGGTAATAATCTCAGTTACATCATCTGTTTTTCTGGTGGCTGTGTGCATACTTGTGTCGGCGCTTTTTTTCCAAAGAGAAGCGATCAAGATCTATGAGGGTATGGAGACCTCTCTTACAAGATCTGCGCTGGTGGAAGTTGATGAAAAGGCGCTGAATGAGCTGATCATAAAAACCTCTGAGGTAGTGAAAACTATCGATGATCCGGTAAGCATGCGCGAAACAAGCGAAGAGGAATATTTTGCGAAGTTTGAAGAAATCCAGAACAGCGACGAGTACAAAAAGATATGGGAGCAGCTTAACAACACAAGAAGAGCGACAATTTCAACGGCCTACTGTCTGTCTTTGATCTATCCTGACAGGGGCTACTGGGTTTATGTTTTTGATGCAAGCGACAGCAATGTACAGAGGTGCGGAGAACTTCTCTTTGACGATTTCAGCGCACTTTCAGGGCATCCGGGCATGGACTATGTGGGAAATGTGACATTTTCGCAGAAGTACGGCAGAGTTCGTACCGACGGAGTTGCTGTTTATACTGATGACGAAAATGGCATTTATTCATATTTGACAGCGGATATTCCTGTCAGTGAAGCCTACAAAAAAGTGCAGCTTTTTATCCTGCAGACTTCTATCGCAGCAGCTATCATTCTGGCTGTGACATGTTTTGGAGTATTTATGGCGGTAAACCGTACCGCAGTTAAGCCGATCGATGTTATGGCAGCAAAAGCGGAAGATTTCGTGTCATTGTACGAGGAAAGATATGATACTCATGTTTCTACCGACATTTTCCAGGATATTTACAGTGGCCATGTAAAAGAGCTGATAAAGCTGTCAATTTCTTTAAGAAGCATGGAGCTTGAAATGAACAGCTATCTTAAGGACATTGACAGACTTGTATCCGAAAAGGCCAGGATAGGTACTGAGCTTGACATTGCCACCAAAATCCAGATCGGTACCATGCCACGGAACTTTTCTGATTTTGATAAGTACCCTCAAATTGAACTTTACGGGGATTGCAAGCCTGCAAAAGAAGTTGGCGGCGACTTTTACGATTTCTTTATGCTGGATGAGGATCATCTGTGCCTTGTTATGGCGGATGTTTCCGGCAAGGGTATTCCTGCAGCTCTTTATATGATGGTATGTAAAATCGCGCTTATGACGAGAGCGGAGCAGGGCGGAACACCATCCGAGATACTTACATATGTGAATAACAGACTTTCAGCAAACAACTCAGTGGATATGTTCGTTACCGTATGGATTGGGATACTTTCTCTTTCTACAGGACACGTGGTCGCTGCAAATGCGGGCCATGAGTACCCGGTGGTAACTGATGAAAACGGTAATTATGTTCTGATGAAGGACAAGCACGGTTTCGTTCTTGGCGGTATGGAAGGCCTTAAATACAAGGACTATGAGTTTGATATTCCAAAGGGCGGAAGGCTGTTTCTTTACACTGACGGTGTTCCTGAAACCCAGAACAAAAAGGAAGAGTTTTATGGAACAGAGCGCATGGTAGAGACTCTCAACCGTTGCAGGGATTTGGACACCAAGAGTACAATAAAGCAGATACAGGGGGCACTCTTGGATTTTTCCGAAGGAGCAGAACAGTTTGACGACACGACACTATTAAATGTTTGGTATAAAGGATGACATATGGATAAAAAAGAAATAATGGCTAAAGTCGAGAACCTGCCTGAGGTTTTGGCGTTTATCGATGAAAAGCTGGAAATGGCCGGATGCTCCATGAAGGCTCAAATGCAGATTGACGTGGCTGTTGAGGAGATTTTTGTTAACATAGCAAGCTATGCCTATGAGGGAAAAGAAGGGATGGCTGAAATCTTTTTTGACATAGACAGCGAAAAAAATGCAGTTATTACCTTTGTGGACGGAGGAGTACCCTACGATCCGCTTAAAAAGGCCGATCCGGATGTGACTCTTTCCGCTGATGAGAGGCAGATCGGTGGTCTTGGAATCTTCATGGTGAAAAAGACCATGGATGACATGATCTACGAGTACAAGGATGAAAAAAACCGCCTTACCCTGGTAAAGAAGCTTGGATGAATCAATAATAAAGATTTTATAAACTATTCAATGTGGGAAATAATGGCATTTTAAACATGCTATAATTAAAGGTGTTTCATAAATACTTAGGAGGGAAAGGATATGTTAAACATCAACAAGACACAGGCTGATAAGAATCTGGTAATTTCGTTGGAGGGAAGACTTGATACTATGACAGCACCTGATCTTGAGAGCCAGCTTCAGGCTTCTCTTGCAGGAGTAGAGCATCTTTCATTTGATCTTGCAAAACTTGAGTATATTTCCAGTGCCGGTCTTCGTGTTCTTTTGTCAGCACAGAAGACCATGAACAAGCAGGGAGATATGGTTGTTAAAAACGCAACTGAGGAAGTAAAGGAAATCTTTGAAGTAACCGGTTTCACGGATATTCTTACTATTGAGTAAAGGCTGGTGGCTTGTTTTACGAGGGGGATACTATGGAATCGGATAAGATACTGATTACAAATAAGACTTTTCAGATTGATGATACACTTGATAAGATCGACAATTATCTTGCAGATCTGAAACTTGCACCAAAAGACAATCTTCATCTTCGTCTTTTATCAGAAGAGACACTGGGAATGCTCGGCGCAATGGCCGGAGAATACAGCTCAGTAGTCTGGTTTGAAAAAGATGGTGATATCTGCAGGGTCAAGGTGGTTGCCAAGACAGAAATGGATATAGATAAGAAGAAAGAGATTCTTTCTGTTTCCAGATCAGGTGAAAACACTCTTGCAAAGGGCTTTATGGGCAAGATTGGTGACATCATTGAAAATGGTTTTTTGAATTATGAAAATGTTATGAGACTTCAACAGGAGTATGGCGGTGGATACGTAGATTACGCCGCAATGGGCGGAAGACCCTCAGGGGAGACTTTTTGCTGGAGTCTTGAGCAGTATAAGGATGCTCTTGATGAAGTAAGAGAAAGTGACGATGCAGCCGGAACAGCCTGGGATGAACTTGAAAAGTCCATCGTTGCCCGCCTTGCTGATGATGTAATAGTCGGAGTAAGGAAAGACGAGGTTGAACTTACAATCGTTTCAAAGCTCCTTGGCAAATAGGTGCTGCGGAGTAGTCGCTCCTGAAAGGCTTGTTTGCTGAGTCCTTGGATGTTTTATAAAAAATTGTGATTTTATAAGTGTAGTTGTCAGGAAATAATGGTTCACCAACCTTTTTAGGGTTTGATGAAATTTTCCACTGACGTCTGCACTTATTTTTTTTGCTATCATTTTAGATTTCGATTTTTGCTTATTTTTGATTTTTGGGAAAAGAGTTTGCAAAGGACGGCCCTGAGATATACACTAAGATTTGAATAATAAAAGGGAAGATAAGGATTTAGGCATGGATAATAGAGGAAATATGGAAACAGTGACAAAAGACAAACGAGTGAAAGAGAGAAATGCGACAACACCTTTTTTTAAGCGGATTCTTGCACTTGTTGCGTTGGCGCTTATTGCTGGACTTATAATAGCATTTTTACTGGTGGCGCTGTTTGGCGGCCCTGAGTCAAAAGATGTATTTGTGGGACTCGCAGGAGCAATCGTTGCAGTTCCGATTCTGTTCTGGCTTCTTTTATGGTCAGCCGGAGCAGTGTTTGGAAGGCATACCATAGCTTCTTTGGACGCAGGCACCAGCAACAAAAGACATGATAAATACGGAAATGTGATACCTGATGGGAAGATTGACACGGTGGTTTTCGATATCGGAAATGTACTTACTGATTTTGCCTGGAAAGAGTTTATTGCCTCCAAGGGCTATGATGAACAGATGGTTGAGCGAATCGGAAAAGCCTCTGTTGAGAGCGAGGACTGGGTTGAGTACGATAAGGGAAACTTAACAAATGATGAGATTATTGAGCGTTTTGTTGAGAATGATCCGGAGATTGCAGAAGACATTCGCAAGGTTTTTGTCAATATTGACGGCATTATATTAAAGAGGGAAAAGACAATTCCATGGATCAGAGCGCTTAAGGCAGCAGGATACAGGGTTTTATACCTTTCCAATTTTTCAAAACAGGCTCTTGAAGGTTGCCCTGATGCGATGGCTTTTCTTGAGGAAACCGATGGCGGAATCTTAAGTTACAGAGATCACTTTGTAAAGCCGTATCCTGAAATATACCATCTATTGGAAGAGAGATATGATCTCGTTCCCGAAAAGACAGTTTTCATCGATGATACAAAGGTCAATATTGATGCCTGTTTAAAGCTTGGCTGGGAAGGAATTGTATACAAGGACTATGAGCAGGCAGAGAAGGCACTTTTTGCAATCGGAGTCAGGTACTAAACATTGCTTTCATACTGATATCAAATGCTGATAAACATCTTTCATGGACTTTTGGTTTGCAGACACAATGACAATTTTTAAATACGGATGGGAAAAGAATGATCGAGAACCTCGAGTATTACAAAGTCTTTTACTATGTAGGCAAGAATAAGAGTATCACGGCTGCGGCAAAAGAGCTGATGATTTCCCAGCCGGCTGTCAGCCAGTCAATCCACCAGCTGGAGAAGGCACTTGGATGCAGCCTTTTTAAGCGAACTTCCCGGGGAATGAAGTTTACCGCTGAGGGAGGTCTTCTATATAGATATGTAGAAAGAGGCGTTGAATCCATTGATCTTGGTCAGCAGCGCCTAAAGCAGCTTCAACATCTTGAAGCTGGTGAAGTGAGGATCGGAGCCAGTGACATGACTCTGAGATTTTTTCTTTTGCCTTATCTTGAAAAATTCCACGAACAATATCCGGGCATAAAGGTTACGGTCACCAACGGACCGACCCCTGAAACTCTGGAATATCTGTCTGACGACCGAATTGATTTCGGCGTTATTTCTACACCATTTTCGCCCGGGGAAAACCGGAGCGACGTTGAAGGTGCAACTTCTTCCGGAAGAATAGATGAAAAGCTTAACACTGCGGCTTTTGTGGGAAAAGAGGGACTGACATACTTTCCGGTGGCGAAGATCGAGGACGTCTTCGTGGCAGGAAGACGCTTTATCCAATATAAGAACAGGATGATGGATTTCGCAGACCTTGAGAAAGTGCCCCTGATATTGTTGGAGGGCAACTCCAGCACCAGAAGTTATATAGATGGTTTTCTTAGTGACCATGGGGTGACCATCCAGCCGGAGTTCGAACTGTCCACCAGCGACATGATCGTTCAGTTTGCTCTGCGAAACCTTGGGGTGGGCTGTGTTGTTAAGAATTTCGCTCAGGAATATCTGGATAGCGGAGTTCTGTTTGAGCTGCGTTTTAATTCAGTTCTTCCAAAGAGGCAGATCTGCGTTGTTTCCGACGACTCCAGACCGCTGTCCATTGCCGCTGCAAGGTTACTTTCACTGATAAAAGAGAGCGGGGGAAATCTTCGCTGATAACCTCCAAACAATATAGCAATGCAATTAATCGGTATCAGTTAATTAATATCTGTACATTTTTTGGAAGCCTTGTTATAATGTGTGAGAGTTCGAAAAAGAGAAATTTCTTTCTGAAGAAAACAGGTTTAAAATGGCTGCAAGCCAGATAAGGAGCGGTTTTCAATGAATATGGAAAATGACAACAATGTCAATGAGAACAGTGTCGAGGACATCGTTTCAAGATATCGTCCTCAGCTTGATAAGATTGTTCCATATGTAAGATGGCTCAAGGACAACAGTTCAAATGCTGATGTTGCTCAGAGCTATTCCAATAGCGATCTCAAATCTATGCCATTCCCTGTGTATGATTCGAATTTGCTGGCATTTGTTAAGGCTTGTCAGTCTACGAATCTTCTTGATCGTAATTATGTTTATGTTTACAGCAGGAATCATTTAAATTCAGCCAAGGATGAAATTATGTTCATCAATGATGCAGGCATCGCCAATATGGAAGATCTCGCCGGCATTCTTTCCAAATATATTCTTGGAGGAATGACCAAGGGAACTCTTTGGGCAGAAGGTGTCAGGAACGGTGTTCTTCATCGTGTTGTTGAGAAGATGGATGAACTGTGCAAGTTCTGGGGACAGGAATCAGACAGACCACTGGCATAAGTAATAGGAAGCACATGCTTCGGTAAGGAGGAGCAATGGGAGAGAAGTCCGAACAGAAGAAGAAATACATCCTTGATAAAGCAAGGGTTGTTTTTTCAGAAAAAGGCTACAAAAATGTGACCATGAAGGACATCGTGGACGCCTGTGACATCAGTCGTGGGGGTCTTTATCTCTATTTTTCCAGTACTGAAGAGTTGTTTCTTGAAGTTCTTTCAGACACTCATGAAGAAGATGATGAAGAGGCAGTTGATGCGGCACTTTCAGGTGAGGCATCTGCCGGCGATATGTTAGCTCTTTTCCTCAAGGAGCAGAAAAAAGAAATTCTCAGAAAAAAGAACAATCTTACTGTAGCCACTTATGAATATTTTTCCGTACATAAAGTGTCGGCTAAAGAAAATCCACTTAAAAATCAATTTGATACAGCTGTCAGAATAGTTGAAAAACTTATTGAAAACGGCGTTGAGAATGAAGAATTCTATTGCGAGAACCCGCTTGGCTGTGCTCGCAATCTGATGTACGTGGTGGAAGGACTCAAGATAATGTCCAAGACTATTGGCGTTACCGAAGAGGCCATTGATAGAGAATTAATGTATGTTTTAGAGGGATTAGTGCCCGAAGATTAAAGTGCTTAATATTTTTTATTAGGCACTTTATTTATATAAAAAGTTATCGATAATGTGAACAACTTCTGCAAGCGAAAGCTCTTTTATCCGCAAAGCAGAAGAAACAATATATATAAGAGGAGAAGTTATGAGCACTGTAAGACGAATCTATGTTGAAAAGAAAACCCCTTTCGCAGGAAAGGCAAAAGAGCTGAAATCTGAGATCAAGGGATACCTGGGCATTAACAGCGTTGAGAAGGTTAGGATCTTTATCCGCTACGATGTACAGAACGTTTCGGATGAGGTTTTTGAGAAGGCCTGCAAGACAGTTTTTTCCGAGCCGCCTGTAGATATCTTATATAGAGAAGAAATTGAAATTCCTGAGAACGCAAAAGTATTCAGCATTGAAGCGCTTCCCGGTCAGTTCGACCAGAGAGCGGATTCTGCCGTTCAGTGCGTAAGATTCATAAAAGGTGACGAAGAGCCGGTTATCAAGACAGCTGTTACCTATATGCTTATCGGAAATGTGTCTGATGAGGAACTTAAGAAAATCCAGGAATATACTATGAACCCGGTAGATTCCAGGATTGCTGCGGATAAAAAACCTGAGACACTGGTTGAGAATTACGATGAGCCTGAGGATGTAAAGATTTTTGACGGCTTCAAGGATATGGATGAGAAGAGTCTCAAGGATCTTTATGAGTCTCTTGGCCTTGCTATGACTTTTAATGATTTCAAGTGGATTCAGCAGTACTTTAGAGATGACGAGAAGCGTGATCCTTCAATGACTGAGATCAGGGTTCTTGATACATATTGGTCTGATCACTGCCGTCATACAACCTTTGGCACTGAGCTTAAAGAAGTTGAATTTGGCGAGGGCTTCTACAAGGAGCCGATAAAGAAAGCTTATGACGAATATCTTTCTGCGAGAGAAGCTCTTTATACTACAGATGAGAAGAAAAAAGAGAAATTCATTTCCCTTATGGATATCGCTCTCATGGGCATGAAGAAGCTCAAGAAAGACGGAAAGCTTACAGATATGGAGGAGTCTGAGGAAAACAATGCCTGCACAGTTGTTGTTCCTGTGGAAGTTGACTACGGAAAGGGACCTGAGACTGAAAACTGGCTTGTATTCTTCAAGAACGAGACACACAACCATCCTACAGAGATCGAGCCTTTCGGTGGCGCTGCAACTTGTCTTGGTGGTGCTATCAGAGATCCGCTTTCAGGAAGAGGCTATGTTTACCAGGCTATGCGTGTAACTGGTGCTGCAGATCCTACAGTTCCGGTATCTGAGACACTTAAGGACAAGCTTTCACAGAAGAAACTCGTTCGTGGTGCTGCCAGCGGATATTCATCCTACGGAAACCAGATTGGTCTGGCTACAGGCTATGTAAAAGAGGTTTATCATCCGGGATACGTAGCGAAGAGAATGGAGATCGGTGCTGTAATGGGCGCTGCTCCACAGGAGCATGTTATCAGAGAGAGTGCTGATCCGGGAGATATCATCATTCTTCTGGGAGGACGTACAGGAAGAGATGGCTGCGGCGGAGCAACAGGTTCTTCCAAGGCTCACAACAGCGAATCCCTTACAAGCTGCGGTGCAGAGGTTCAAAAAGGTAATGCTCCCACAGAGAGAAAACTTCAGAGACTCTTTAGAAGACCTGAAGTAAGCGAACTTATAAAGAAATGTAATGACTTTGGTGCCGGCGGTGTTTCTGTTGCTATAGGCGAACTGGCTCCGGGTCTTGATATCAACCTTGACCTTGTTCCAAAGAAGTATGCGGGTCTTGACGGTACAGAGCTTGCAATCTCCGAATCTCAGGAGAGAATGGCTGTTGTTGTTGCGCCAAAAGATGCTGAGAAGTTCCTTGAGTATGCTGCAGAAGAAAACCTTGAAGCAGTTAAGGTTGCTGTGGTTACAGAGGAGCCAAGACTTGTACTTAACTGGAGAGGCAAGAAAATAGTAGATATAAAGAGAGCTTTCCTTGATACAAACGGAGCTCATCAGGAGACAACTGTTAAGGTTGAGATCCCTTCAGAGAAAGACAATTACTTTAATCAGACTGCAAGCAAGGCAGTAGCTGATGCTCTTGAAAGCGGCGATGCAAAGAAAGCCTTTTTGGCAGAGCTTTCAGATCTTAATGTATGCTCACAAAAAGGTCTTGTTGAGATGTTTGACTCCTCAATCGGAGCAGGTTCAGTACTTATGCCTTACGGTGGTAAGTATCAGCTTACAGAGACACAGGCAATGGTTGCAAAACTTCCTGTTCTTTCCGGAAAAACAGATACTGTAACAATGATGAGCTACGGCTTTGATCCATATCTTTCAAGCTGGAGCCCATATCACGGCGCTGCTTTCGCTGTAACTGAGTCGGTCGCAAGGATTGTGGCAAATGGTGGTGATTATAGAAATCTTCACTTCACCTTCCAGGAGTACTTTAAGAGAATGACAGAGGATCCACAGCGTTGGAGCCAGCCTCTTACAGCACTTCTTGGTGCATTTGAGGCACAGCTTCAGTTTGGTATCGCTTCAATTGGCGGTAAGGACTCAATGTCCGGTTCCTTTAATGAGATAAACGTTCCTCCTACACTTGTTTCTTTTGCTGTAGATGTTGCAAAGCTTTCGGATGTTGTAACACCTGAGCTTAAAGAGGCAGGAAACAAGCTGGTTCAGTTTAAGATTGCGAAGGATAAGTTCGGACTTCCCGATTATGAAAAGGTAAAAGAGCTCTATGGCAAGATCACAGAGCTTATGAGAAGCGGATGCATTGTATCTGCTTATGCTGAGGACTGCTACGGCATAGCAGCTGCAGTTTCCAAGATGGCATTTGGTAACGGACTTGGAGTAAAGTTTGTATCTGACCTCAAGGCAGCAGATCTTTTCACAAATGATATCGCTGACATTGTTGCTGAAGTTAAGGCTGACAAGCTTTCCGATGCTTTGGCTGTTTCAGGAAGCAGAGAAATAGGCGAAGTTACAGCAGCTGCAGAGTTTAACTTTGGTGGAGTTGTTGTAACTATGGACGAAGCGCTTGATGCATGGAAGAGCAAGCTTGAAAAGGTATTCCCTTCAACAGTAAATGAGGAAAAGACTAAAGTTGAGAGCCCTCTTTACAAGGCTGACAGCATCTATGTATGCAAGCATAAGGTTGCAAAACCTACAGTATTTATCCCTGTATTCCCGGGCAGTAACTGCGAATACGATTCTGCTCAGGCTTTTGAAAGAGCAGGAGCTGATGTGAACATCAGAATCTTCAGAAACAGAAATGCTCAGGATATCGAGGAGTCTGTTTCTGAGTTTAAAAAAGCTATAGAAAATGCCCAGATCATCATGTTCCCGGGCGGCTTCTCTGCAGGTGATGAACCTGACGGAAGTGCAAAGTTCTTTGCAACTGCCTTCCAGAATGAAGCTATCAAGGAAGCGGTTGAAGATCTTTTGAATAACAGAGACGGTCTTGCTCTGGGAATCTGTAACGGTTTCCAGGCTATGATCAAGCTGGGACTTGTACCATATGGCAAGATTACAGGCCAGAACGAGAATTCACCTACACTTACCTTCAATACCATCGGCAGACATATCTCTAAGATGGCAACGATCAAGGTGGTTTCCAATAATTCACCATGGCTGCAGAAGGCTACACTGGGCGGAGTATACACAAACCCGGCATCACACGGAGAAGGAAGATTTGTTGCACCTGACGATGTACTGGATCAGCTCTTTGCAAATGGACAGATTGCAACTCAGTACTGTGACCTTGAAGGCAATGTAACAATGGATGATGAGTGGAATATCAACGGTTCCTACAGATCAGTTGAGGGTATCCTTTCTCCTGACGGAAGATGTCTTGGTAAGATGGCTCACTCAGAGCGTCGTGGTGACGGCGTTGCTATCAACATCTTCGGCGAGCAGGATCTTAAGATCTTCGAGTCAGGTGTTGAGTACTTCAGATGATATTGGGAATCAAAGTCAAGAAAGGATGTGCTTGCACAAATCCTTTCTTGACCTTGATAACCTAACAAGGATGAGGAAAAAAGCACGTAGTGCGATTTCCGAATCCTTGTAGGATTGCGAGAGCGCAACGCGCGTAGCAATCCGTAATATCATCTTTGAATAATGGTTGCTGGAGGAAGTATAATGAAAGCATTTTTAATATTAGAAGATGGAACGATCTTCACGGGAAAGCATATAGGTGCTGACAAGGATGTGGTGAGCGAGATCGTTTTTAATACATCAATGGCAGGCTATACGGAGGTGTTCACAGATCCGTCTTATGCAGGACAGGCTGTGTGCATGACTTATCCGCTTATTGGCAATTACGGTGTGTGTCTTGATGACATGGAGTCTGAGAGAATCTGGGTTGATGCGGTTATAGTGAGAGAGCTTTCCAGAATTCCTTCAAATTTCAGATGTGACTTATCAATTCAGGAGTTCCTTGAAAAGTATGAGATTCCGGGAATTGAGGGAATAGATACAAGAAAGCTGGTAAGGCTTCTCAGAGACAAGGGCACAATGAATGGCTACATCACAACCAATGAGAATCTTACCTATGAAATGGTAAAGGACAAGCTCCACGCCTACACAACCGGAGATGTTGTCAGTAAGGTATCCTGTAAGGAAAAGAAATTCCTTAAGGGCGTAAATGATCTTTCTGAGAACGGTCCTATCACAGGAAGCGCAGTTTTCGTAAAGGAAGATTTTGAAGCTTCTCTTAAGGGAAACTTAAGTAAAAGGGAAAAGAGACCTGCTATTGTAAGGGAGCTTAACGGTAGAGTTGCAGTAAATGGATCAGAAACCAGGCCTCTTAAGGTCGCTCTTTTAGACCTTGGAGCCAAGAAGAACATTGCAGATTCGCTGGCAGCAAGAGGGTGTGACGTTACGATCTATCCTTTCGATACAAGTGCAGAAGAAATACTTCGCGACAATCCGGATGGAATCATGCTTTCAAATGGCCCCGGGGATCCGAAGGACTGCAGAGGTGTGATCGAGGAGATAAAAAAGCTTTATGCATCCGATACTCCTATTTTTGCCATTTGCCTTGGACATCAGCTTATGGCCCTTGCCACAGGTGCTGATACCTTCAAGCTCAAATATGGTCACAGAGGAGGCAATCATCCGGTAAAAGATTTGTCAAACGGCCGTGTATATATTTCTTCCCAGAATCATGGCTACTGTGTAGACATGGACAAACTTGATAGAAATGTGGCAGAACCAGCGTTTATAAATGTAAACGATGGAACAAATGAAGGGCTTTCCTATGTGGGCAAGAACATCTTTACAGTTCAGTTCCACCCGGAAGCATGTCCCGGTCCACAGGATTCAAGCTATCTCTTTGACAGATTTGTTGGCATGATGAAGAATACTTAAGCAATTCCGAATGGTCGGCATGGCGAATGATATAAAGGAAGGATACAAGAATGCCCAAGAATAAAGATGTTAAAAAGGTTCTGGTTATTGGTTCAGGACCTATTGTAATAGGACAGGCTGCGGAGTTCGATTATGCAGGAACTCAGGCCTGCAGATCCCTTAAAGAAGAGGGAATAGAGGTTGTACTGGTAAACTCAAACCCTGCAACTATTATGACTGATAAGGACATCGCAGATGAGGTTTATATTGAGCCCCTTACTGTGAAAGTTCTTGAACAGATCATAGAAAAAGAGAAGCCGGATTCAATTTTACCGACCCTCGGAGGCCAGGCAGGACTTAACCTTGGTATGGAGCTGGATGAATCAGGATTTCTTAAATCACATGGGGTTAAGCTTCTTGGTACCACAGCTGAGACTATCAGAAAAGCTGAGGACAGGCAGGAATTTAAGGATACAATGGAAAAACTTGGTCAGCCTGTTGCAGCATCACTGGTTGTACATAATGTCAGTGACGGTGTTGCTTTTGCAAAAAAAATCGGCTACCCTGTTGTACTTCGTCCTGCATATACCCTTGGCGGATCAGGCGGTGGTATTGCCTATAATCAGGTGCAGTGTGAAGAAATCCTGGAAAATGGTCTGAGACTTTCCCGTGCCAATGAAGTTTTGGTTGAGCGCTGCATTTCGGGTTGGAAAGAAATTGAGTACGAGGTAATGAGAGATTCTGCAGGCAACTGCATCACAGTCTGCAACATGGAAAACATTGATCCTGTCGGTGTTCATACAGGTGACTCAATTGTTGTTGCTCCTTCACAGACTCTTTCGGATAAAGAATATCAGATGCTTAGAAGCGCAGCGCTGAGCATCATTGACGAGCTTAAAATTACAGGTGGATGCAACGTTCAGTTTGCACTTCATCCCACAAGCTTTGAGTATTGTGTAATCGAGGTTAACCCTCGTGTAAGCCGTTCATCAGCTCTTGCAAGTAAAGCAACAGGTTATCCTATTGCCAAGGTTGCAGCGAAGATTGCCCTTGGCTATACACTTGATGAGATAAAGAACGCCATTACAGGAAAGACCTACGCAAGCTTTGAACCTGCTCTTGACTACTGCGTAGTTAAGTTCCCAAGGCTTCCTTTCGATAAGTTTATTACTGCCAAAAGAACCCTCACCACACAGATGAAGGCTACCGGCGAAGTAATGAGCATCTGCACAAACTTTGAAGGTGCGATGATGAAGGCAATCCGTTCACTGGAGCAGCATGTGGACTGCCTTACAAGCTATGATTTTTCCGACCTTGATGATGATGAACTTTTAGAGAGACTGAAAGTCGTGGACGACCAGAGGATCTGGGTTATAGCAGAGGCTCTGCGCCGCGGTATAAGCCATGAAGAGATCCATGATATCACAATGATCGATCTCTGGTTCATTGATAAACTCCACACTTTGGTAAAGATGGAGCTTAAGCTCTTAAGGGCTGGGGAAAAGAACAGTGCCGGTAAAAACGGAAGCTTGGAAGATGCCAAGAAGATAATCAGTTTTGATACTCTTTTGGAAGCAAAGCGCCTTGAGTTCCCGGATACTGTTATTTCAAGACTTACGAGATTTTCAGTGGAGGTCCTAAGGAAACTCCGTGATGAATACAACATCCACGCTACTTTCAAGATTGTAGATACCTGTGCTGCTGAATTTGCAGCTCAGACACCTTACTATTACTCGGTATACAACGGTCCTGATTCAGAGGATGAAGCTGCGCTTGGGGCATCTGACGAAAGCTCGGCTTCAACTTCTGGAAAAGCTCGCAAGAAGATCCTTGTTCTTGGTTCCGGCCCTATCAGAATCGGCCAGGGTATCGAGTTCGACTATTGCTCAGTTCACGCAACATGGGCATTTAAGAAAGCCGGATTTGAGACAATCATCATAAACAATAACCCTGAGACTGTAAGTACTGACTTTGACATAGCTGACAAGCTCTATTTCGAGCCTCTTACAAGAGAAGATGTTGAAAATATCGTTCGCCTTGAAAAGCCCGATGGAGCGGTTGTTCAGTTTGGCGGTCAGACAGCCATCAAGCTTACTCAGGATCTTATGGAAATGGGTGTAAAGATCTACGGAACTGATGCGAAGGATGTTGACGCTGCGGAAGACAGAGAGATTTTTGACCAGATACTTGAGCAGACACAGATCAAGCGTGCTCAGGGCGCAACTGTTTACACAGCAGAAGAGGCAAAAGAAGTTGCGAATCGCCTGGGATATCCTGTGCTTGTTAGACCATCCTATGTACTTGGCGGACAGGGCATGCAGATAGCTCTTTCTGATGAAGAAATTGAAGAGTTCATGAATATCATCAATCGTTATGCCCAGGATCATCCAATTCTTGTAGATAAGTACCTCCAGGGTGTTGAGACAGAAGTTGACGCTGTATGCGATGGCGAAGACATTGTTATTCCGGGTATCATGGAACACATAGAGCGAAGCGGTATCCACTCGGGAGATTCGATTTCTGTTTATCCTGCGCAATCTCTTTCTGAAAAGGTAAAAGAGACAATTGCTGAATATACTAGAAGGCTTGCAAAGGCACTTCATGTAATTGGACTTATAAATGTACAGTTTATTGCTGTAGGCGATGAAGTCTATATTATTGAGGCTAACCCAAGATCTTCAAGAACTGTTCCTTATATCAGTAAGGTTACAGGTATTCCGATCGTAGACCTTGCAGCAGAGGTTATGATGGGTAAAAAATTAAAGGACCTTGGCTACACACCGGGACTTCAGCCTGAGGCCGGATATGTTGCCATCAAGATGCCGGTATTCTCGTTTGAAAAAATCAGAGGAGCTGAGATCAGCCTTGGACCTGAGATGAAGAGTACAGGTGAGTGTCTTGGAATCAGCAAGAACTTTAATGAAGCACTTTATAAGGCTTTCCTGGGGGCAGGCGTAAATCTGCCTAAGTACAAGCAGATGATCATTACGGTTAAGGATGCGGACAAGGGTGAGATCATAGATATCGCAAGACGCTACAAGAAGCTTGGCTATATTATCTATGCTACCAGATCCACTGCAGATACTCTTAATGAGAACGGTGTTTCTGCCCGCAAGATCAATCGTATCAGCCAGGAATCACCTACGGTCATCGACCTTATCCTGGGTCACAAGATTGACCTTGTTATCGACACACCTACTCAGGGACGCGACAAGAGCCGTGACGGTTTCCTTATCCGTCGTACTGCCATCGAGACCGGTGTTAATGTAATAACAGCGCTCGATACTGCAAGAGCCCTGGTTACAAGCCTTGAAAATGAGAGCACTGAGGAAACACTGACACTGGTTGACATTGCAAAGTTGTGACACTGGTTGACATTGTAAAGTTGTGACATTTGTTTTATGGAAATAAAAATAGAGCCCTGGCATGCCAGGGCTCTTTTTGGTTCATAATTCTTTGTGACTGTATCAAAGCTCTCCGAACTTTTCCTTGTACTGCTTGAGAAGGGCTTCTTGCTCTGAGATGGTTTTGTCCTGTTCTGAGATGGTTTTGTCTTGTTCAGAAATGGTTTTGTCCTGATCAATGATAGTTTTGTCTTTTTCATTTATAATAGTGGCGAACTTTTTAGTGGCTTCGGATACGCCGTCTTCCTTAGCTTGTTTAAGCTCATCTGCCATAAGTTCTTTTAATGCTTCACACATGGTTTGATCTTCTCCTTTCATGATTTCAAACAGTGTTTTGTTAGCGGTTGAGCTAACTTGAAGTACTGCATCAGCATTGCCTTTATCCCCAGGGACGTTAAACTTTGATGCCTCAGTGATAAAAGCCTTGATATCGTCAATATCAGCATTCTTGGACATTATCCTGAGGACTTTGAAGATATCTTCCTTGAGCTCACGGGTGACAACGATGTATATCGGAATTGCTATTATTCCGGATACTGAATATACTCCCGGGCTGTGGCATGTAATTATGTAACCATTGTTAATTAACTGCTTAAGAAGAGCATGTGGTTTTGAATGCCTGAAAATTGTTATTGTTAGCTCGCTGGAAGGAATAACATCTTTACTATGACCAAGCCCTTTGTATAGAGCGGCATAGCCTATGACCTTCCATACGACATCGATATTAAGCTCATCATAGGGATTCTTATATTCGACTATATTATAAGTCTTAAAAAATCGACCGATGGCATTGTCGATTGCTGTTCCGGGATTGACTTTTACTAATAGAAAATCAATCCGGAGGGGTTGCTTAGAAAGAGAGTGTTCTCTTTCAATAGCCAGTTGATCTTTGTAATCGCGAAAGACAAGCTCTAATCCACCGGCAAAACCTGAGTGCCAATCAATCTGAGCCTTGGATTTGCGATTATTGTTTTTACTCATTCGAATTATAACACCTCCAAATAATGCAGACAATTAACGTATGCGTTAAAATCTGCAGCGATAATATTGTTACATATTCCTAAATCGCGGGATTTAATCATGAGATCTCTAAGAAACGTAACTAGATGTGCCTGATCATTGGCACGAGTAATAGCATATCACATAAATCTTAAGAAATTAGTGCGAAAAATCTTAAGATTTTATGTAGACACAGAAAATGCAAAAGATAATGAGTGAAGTGGCCAGAATTTTAAACAATTAATCGTTAATCTCTTTTGATCTAATGGACGTATCTATTACAAATGATGACTAATACTTGACGGTTAGTTCTGCTATAATATAGTAGTTAGAAAGAGGGAGATATTATGAAAAAATACAGTAAATACATAGCAGCGATTCTTGTATGCGCTACATGCATGCAGCTTTCTGCCTGTGGGATTTCGGATATACCGGGATTATCAGATGTTGCCGGAATAGCTGATAGCGCAGATCAGAATGGCAGTGACATTGATAGTGATACATTAAGTAAAGCTTTTTCTGAGAAGCTTGATCAGGGAAAAGAGATTATAGAAAACTCTGAAGAGGGAATCAGCGCATTTAAGGATACAGCTGAGGATATCAATGAATTTGCTGATCAGGCAACCGAATTTGTCAGTAAAATGGCGGAAGATACTGATGCAAAGGGCATTATCGACAAACTAAAAAAAGCGACAGACTCTGAAAACAAGACTGGTGATACAGATAATAGTAGCAACTCTGAAGCAGACAGCAAAACAACAGATGACAGTAGCAACTCTGCAACAGACAGCAGCGGCGAATCCGCAGGTCTTCTTACAAGCACCGCGGATATAAATCTCACCAGCGCGGATGGGGGTACCAAAAACTACACCTTTGTATATGACGGCGAAACATACAAGGCAAAGCACACCGCCGATCATTGGACGATTTATGACTCCTATAAGATCAACAGTAAGTCAGACATGATGATCATATGCCAGGCTCTTATCGACCTTTATCCTGTGCACGGCAGTGATATGGTATCCTACAGAACTGCAGAAGATATGACGTTTGAGTGGCAACAGCACAATATAGGTTATATTTTCCTTGGGGAAAAGAGTGAGTGGGCTTCGCACCTTAAAGATGTTGATTTTGATCCTGCAGATCAGGGAAAAACCTTTGACGAAATATATAAGGACAGAACCGGAAAAGAATTCAAGTTCAGCGATTTTCTTTCTGACTGAAATATACTTGGCTAGAAAAATATACAAGTTTTAGAAGCATCAAGATTGGCTGCAAGATAGGAATTACAAGCTATCGAAGCATCAAGATCAGCTACAAGATACGAATGCATTAAGCATAAGAATTATCAATATATTTTCGGGGGAAAATATGGGGAAACTGATTTACGAAAATCATCTGGCAAAAAAAGAAGACATCGAAGGCTTCGTGCTTGAGGGACAGGCCGACATTTCCTTTCCTGAGGGAGCGATGAGACTAAAGAGTGTGATTGACCCATCAGAGGGACAGAAGGCAAACTTTGTTCTGTGGTGTCCGGTGTCATTTCCGTCTGATGTCTGCATTGAGTGGGAATTTAAGCCCATCAAAGAGCCGGGGCTGGCAATAATGTTTTTTGCAGCAAAGGGAAGAAACGGTGTTCCTGTTCTGGACAATAGCCTTGCAAAAAGAACCGGCGAGTATCCTCAATATCACAGCGGAGATATCAACGCTTTCCATGTCTCATACTTCAGGAGAAAAGAAACGGATGAGAGAGCTTTCCATACTTGTAACCTCCGGAAAAGCTACGGCTTTCATCTGGTGGCGCAGGGTGCGGATCCGATTCCCGATGCTTCCAAGGATTCGCAGTGGTACAGAATTCGCGTGGTAAAAAGAAGTGGACATGTCACATTCTTTATTAACGACCTGCAGATCTTTGAATTCATTGATGACGGTATGACATACGGGGATATCCTGACAAGTGGATGCGTGGGCTTCAGGCAGCTTGCGCCGATGGTGGCAGAGTACAGGAATCTGAGAGTGACCTGGTTATAAACTGTGATTTGGAATCTCAGAGATACATGGCTATAAACTGTGAATATATTAGAAAAAAATAGCTTCCGAATCCTGTGAACAAAGATAAAAATGGCGAATATTTATTAAAAAAGTCTATCGACAATATAGTGACATTATTGATATGAAATAATAATCACAAACAAATCATATCAAAATAAACTTTTAGTACAACGATAATATACTAAAAGTATCACGCGAAAGTATTATTATACATCTAAAAGACGTACACACGTTCAACAAAAAATAAAATATATATAAACTATCAAAAACCACTTGAAAGATATTTATAGGAGCGTAAAATAAAAACATAGCGACGTTAAGTGAGGAAATTATCGTCCTCGCGTAAAAAAACTTGATTATGAAGGGAGATGTTTAAAGTTATGAGCATGAAACTAGTTAGGAGAATGCTTACAGCAGTACTCGCAACAACACTTGTAGTTGGTTCCGCATTAACTGTAAGCGCAGCACCGACAACCAAGTCATCCGCTCCGGCAGCAGAGGCACCTGCTCCTGTACAGGAAGATTCAGCTCCTGTTGATGAGACAGTAGTTCCTGCTACAACACCTATGACAATTGGTGGCGCAACAATCAAATCTGATGTTGCAGGATCAATCGCTATTCCTAAGACAGCACCTATCGCAGGCGTAGTTCTTCGTGAATCAGCAGCTAACATTAAGGCAGCAGCTAGCCTTGCCAAGAACGAGACTCCTTATGTAAGAGCATACGAGATCACAGCTAAGAAGAGCCCTGCAGCTTTTGCATCAATCAATGCAGCAGCTACAGCAGCAGGCGCAACAGTTGTCGACGCTGTTAATATCGATCTTGGAAAGCTCGCAGGCGGAAAGTTCAGCGACCTTCCGGCAGGCGTTTCAGTTCCTACAACAATCGGTGTAAAGAATGCAAACGGCAGAACACTTGCAGTAGTTAAGGTTCTTCCTGGTGGAGCAACAGAAATCCTTCAGGATACTGACGACAATCCAGCAACTGTTACATTCCCTATTACAGGTGGATTTGCTGCATATGCAGTTATCGCATTTTGATGTCAGACCAAACTAAAGGTAAATGCAAGGAGCAGTCGGGCAAAGACTGCTTCTTGTTTTATAAAAACAACATATATCTGATTTTGGGGATGGGTATTGCTGTTTCTATATGTATGTATGGAATTTTAAGTATTTGTGGGTTTTCTGCTTTTCCGGATGAGTTCGGATACTGGTCGCCGGCCGCAGCCGTTCTGGGCTATGACTGGTCAGAGATAACGGGGCTTGGATCGTATTATTCATATGGCTATAGCGCTCTATTGGTCCCGATCCTGCTTTTTTTCCATAACGCAATAACTGCATACAGAGCTGCGATAATACTCAATCTTGTGCTGCAATGCTTATCAATGGTGCTTTTTGTTTTCATCACCAAAGAGCTTTATCCTGATGAAAACAGAAATGCAAGAGCGATCATTGCTGCAATTGCGGCTTTATACCCTGCGTGGATGTTCTATGTCCAAACGACGATGGCGGAGGCTGTGCTTTATTTTGGCCTGACCCTGACAATTTATCTGATGTTGCGCTTTTTTAAAAAGCCGGGCATCATCACAGGTCTTTTCCCTGCAGTGCTGCTGGTGTATCTGTACATGGTCCATATGAGATGTATTGGGGCTATCGGGGCAGGCATCTGCGTAATCCTTCTGTGGATGATCTCGCAGAAGAAGAGGAAAGACGGCAAACATCGCAGGATATGGTTATTGTTTCTTCTTTTAATAGTTCTTTTTGCAGGAACCTTTATCTTAAAGGATAGGATCATTCAGATCCTTTATCACAACACTTCAAAAGATGTACTTTCCTGGAATGATTATTCAGGTATCATGTTCAGGATAAAAAAGATCATAAGCCTTAAGGGTCTTTCATATCTTCTCAAAGATTTTTGCGGTAAGGCCCTATATATGGGACTTTCCACCTTTGGTATCGCATATTTCGGAATCGCAGGATGCGGAAAAAGAGCTTTCGCAGCACTTGGGAAACTCAGAAAAAAAGAGACATCCTACATCGATTTCCTTTGGATATATATTTTTTTGACAGTAGTATTTCAGTTTCTTGTGGCGCTCATCTATCTGAACGGAGCATCGGCGCCGGAGGCAGACAGGCTGGACAACTTCCTGCACGGAAGATATATAGATTTTTTCCTGCCAATTCTGTTTGTGATAGGGCTAGAGGAGATGCTGAATGGGCAAAAGACCTATCTCGGTATGATTGTTACCCTCCTTGCCTATATGGTCCTTGTGCCGGTGGCTTATCAAGTGATCGTTACCAATAATGTGCAGATGCGTAACGCCCACGATTTTACGATGGTGGGGATGAGCTACTTTATTGAGACGCCGCTTACGGATACACTCTCTTATTTCAAAAAAGAGGTGCTGCTATCTGTGGGGCTCACGCTCCTTGTAGACATCTGCATTTTGGGCTGCAGAAAACTTAAACAAAAGCTGTTTGTGACGATGATAGTGGTAATTCAGGTCCTTCTGGGAGTGAAGGCCTGTTCGCAGTTTATTTTCCTGAACCAGAGTTATATCTACGAAGATGTGATGATGGCGGATGTGCTACAAAACGTAACGGACAAGTACCCGGATAAAAAGGTTCTTCATATCTTCGAGGCGGATGTTCCCTATATCCAGCTGGTGCAGTTTGGCTGCAGGGACATTCCCATATCTGTCGTGAATGGTGAGGACAGGGACATAGACATATATGAGTATATGGACGCAGAGACGATACTCATAACCTGTGAGAGCCAGGACTATGAAGAAATTCTTGATGACTATTACGATGAGAAATGGCAGCTGGGCCATTTGAGGTTATATTACAACGACACTAAGTGATAAGGGGTTTAGTCATGAAAAAAGTATTGCTTACGCTAATTTCTTTTACTGCAGTCCTGGCACTGGTTTTGCTTCCTGTAACAGCGATTGCTTCGGATACAGCAATCTCTTTTTCCACGGATGCGCAGAGCGTGGCGGGGCAGGTAATGACGCTTACTCAGGATACAAAGGCCTATGCAGAAGCGGATGAAAGCTCTGAAGAGAAGGCGACCTTTTCAAAGGGCGAGACGGTATACGTGGTTGAGAGCATTGATGGCTGGTATCAGATCTTTTTCAAGGGAGAAAATCTGTATATCCCGGCGGGCAGCTTTACTGAGGAAGGGATCGCAAGCGCCATGGAAGCGAACGAGGAACTGGCAAAAGAGGTTTCGAAGGAGCTTTCGCAGGCTGAAAAGGATGATTTCGCCGCAATAGAAAATTATGAACTAAAGAAAATGAGCGACCGCAACGTTTTCATCTGGAAAATAGTCATTGTAGTACTGACTATTGCTATTGTTGCTGTTTCCATAGTTATCGGGATCATGAATGCGAAAAGCAGTAAGGAAAGCGAATGAAGCTGATAATCCAGATTCCCTGCTTTAACGAGGAAGAGACCCTCAGACAGACTTTGGATGACCTCCCTCGCAGGATTGAAGGGGTAGACGAAATTGAATATCTTGTCATAAACGATGGCAGTAGCGACGAGACCACCAGGGTAGCCAAGGAGTGGGGCGTCGACTACATTGTTAACTTTACCCAGAACAAGGGTCTTGCCAAGGGCTTTATGGCGGGAATTGACGTGGCTCTCGAGAACGGTGCGGATATCATCGTCAATACTGATGCGGATAATCAGTACAGGGGAAAAGACATTCCGAAGCTCATTGAGCCTATCATCAAACAGGAGGCGGATATTGTGATCGGAGAGAGACCGATTGACGATACTGCCGATTTTTGCTGGATGAAAAAGAAGCTTCAAAGGCTTGGAAGCTGGGCTGTGAGGCAGGCATCAAACACGGATATTCCGGACGCCCCCAGCGGCTTTCGCGCTTTTTCAAGGGAAGCGGCATTAAGACTCAACGTGGTAAATGACTATACCTATACCCTTGAGACCATTGTTCAGGCGGGAAGAGAGAAAATCCCGATCGTCAGCGTTCCGATAGAGACCAATGAGGCACTTCGTCCCAGCAGGCTCGCAAGGACCATGTTTGCCTACGTAAGAACCTCCATGCTGACCATCCTCAGGGCATACCTTGTGTACAAGCCTCTTAAGGCATTTTTGTTCCTGTCGCTGTTTCCGACGATTCTGGGAATCATCATATGGATAAGGTTTCTGTACTACTTTTTCACGGCGGGCGGCGCCGGACACATCCAATCACTGATCTTTGCCTGTACACTAATCATCATCGGCTTTGTGTGCGTGATGATCGGAATACTGGGGGATACTATCTGCGCCAACAGAAAGATCCTGCAGGATGTTCAGTATCATACAAGGAAGCAATACTATGACGGAGTCAAGCTTTCAGAACCTCGTAAAAGGGAAGAATGTCGTATATATTACCGTTAAAAACAGGGATTACATAAGAGTAAGCCAGATAGAGAGAATCCTTGGTAAAAGCGCTGCAAGTTACAAGGTTTATGCCTCTGAGAAGGGGAATCCGCTGACAAGGGCGCTGGATCTTAGGTGTCGGGTAAAAGAGATTGATCTTGCCGCTACAGATGTGGTTATCGTTGGGTTCCTCCCGCAGCTTATCTGGGAAAAAATAAAAAAGAGAAACAAAGGAGCTGTTCTTGTAGCTGACTTTTTTCTCTCTCTTTACGATACCGTTGTTCTGGACAGAAAGCTTGTATCAGATGGCGGATTAGTTGCAGGAAAGATGCATGAAATGGACAAAAGGGTTCTCGAAGAAGCGGATCTTGTACTTACAGATACAAGGGCAGACGCAGATTTTTTTGCCAAGGAATACAAAGTAGATAAGGACAAGTTTGAGACGCTGTATCTGGAAGCGGATAAAAGAATCTACGACGCAAAAGTCTCTTCCCCTGAACGGAAAAAAGCGGGGGTAAAAGAGAGCGAAGCAAACGTGCTATATTTTGGCACCGGACTTCCACTTCAGGGGACGGACATAATCCTGAAGGCTTTTTCGCTTATAGCAGCAAAGGGTAAAAATATCACCTGCACCTTCATCGGTTCCACAAAGGGAATCCCTAAGCCGGTGGTGGATGTGGCAAGGCTTTATTCGGACATCGAGATCATAAATTGGGTCACGCAGGAGGAACTGGCGGACCGCATCAGGATGGCTGACCTGTGCGTCGCAGGCCATTTTAACAAGGACATAGACAAGGCGGACAGGACAATTCCGGGGAAAGCAATTATCTACGAGGCCATGGAAAAGAAAATGATACTCGGGGATACAAAAGCCAACAGGGAGCTGTTTGCGGAGGATGAGCGGCATATCTTTGTGCAAAGAGGAGATGCCATGGAGCTGTCGAGAAAGATAGCCTTGTGCCTTAAGAAATAACCCGATAGGAAAAACTGTATGACCGACGAGAAAAAAGTATCCATAATAGTTCCTGTCTACAACGTGCAGGAGTATTTGGACAGATTTATAGAAAGTGTTCTGCGCCAGAGCTTTGACATGAAAGCAGTGGAGATTATCTTTGTGGATGATGGTTCCACAGACGGCTCTGCAGGCGTAATATCCGGGTATACTGAGGAACATCCGTCCATCAAGGTGATCATCAAGGAAAACGGCGGCGCGGCTTCTGCCAGGAACAGAGGGCTGGAAACTGCTACAGGAGAGTATGTGGCATTCCTTGATCCCGACGACTACATAGAAAAAGAGTATCTGGAAATAGCCTACAGCGAAGCCAAAGAAAAGGACGCTGACATTGTCCTTTTTGACGCCTTCAGGGAGTGCACAGGCTCGGATGGCGCCCAGACAAATACAGTTGTATGGAATCATGCATTGAGCGAGTTTACTGCTACAGACAGGAGAGACTATGAGTCGATGCAGTGCCAGATCCTGTACCCGTATATGAGCGCAAGGGCACAAGGCGTTGTCTTTGAAAAAGATGTTCCGCTCTCCGCACCCTGGGATAAGCTCTATCGCAGAAAGTTCCTTTTTGAAAACAACCTGAAATTCCCAGAAGAGCTGAAGGTTCTTGATGACATGTGCTTTAACTTCAATGTCTTTGGCAAGGCAAAAAAGATATCCTATGTTCCAATTCCTCTTTACCATTACTGCGTCCAGGAGGGAACCATAACAAACGGATACAGGGCAAATCGTCCGAAACTTGATATGCAGGTCTTTGAATATCTGAAAGAGAAAATAGAGGGCTTAAATGTGCCTTTAATGCAACAAGCCTATTATGCGAGGATAATCAAGAGTTTTGCTATCTGCTGCAGACTGTGCTTCTTTAACAGGATGAGTCCTTTGAGCGCTGATCAGCAGCTCGAGCAGGTAAAAGAATATATGTGCAAGGAGCCTTATGAAGAGGCTTTTAAGAGCGTAGACAAGGATTTACTTGACTGGAAGCTTGCGCTTGTAACTTACGCAGGAATGTATAAAAAGCCAAGGCTTTTAAAGATACTCTATGTATTACAGAACTTAAATAGTAGATGATATAGTTTTCTATAGATAGTTTTACACCATATGATACATGAACCAGTAGACTCCGACTCCATACTGGAATGTGCAAGGTCAGCCTCCCACGGTGCTGTAATGGTACCGACGGGAGGCTGATTCTTTTTGTGCCTTTTTATGCGGTTGTTTATGTGGTGCTTTCCATGTAACTGAGATTTACTGGAATTGACTGGGATTGTGCGGCTGAAAACATGTGATTACAAGTAGCATTTATGTTAACTATATTACTAAAAATAGAGTATATACTTGTAATGGTACAAAATGTATCGTAAAATTAATAAGTACGATACACTTAGGTGAGCAGTAGCATTCGCTTACAGGTATAACGCACTGTATAGAACCACTGTAATATGTAACTGTTGATGCTTTAATTGTTGGGGGATACATGCTGTTAGTTCTTAGTATATCGATGTTCTTATATGGCGGTATTCGCGCTATGCTTCCGTGAATGTTTCATTGAGTTCCTAATAATCTACTATTTTATAGTGCTTATGCATCGATTCTAGAATGGTAGATTAGCAGATACATTAGTAATATGGCTTATAATAATGTTTTTTACCATGTTTAAGAATAAGATTAACGAGGATGCAGGAAATGGATTATACCTTACAAAAGATACTCTTTCCTCGACCAGAAATATGTATGGAAGAGGGACTATATTATCATCGAGATGAGAAGTGCTACTTAGATGCAGAGAATGGAAAGTTGATTTTTTCTAACCGTGGTAGTGCTGTGTTTGATACATATTTTAATTCATTTTCAATTGGAAAGTGGAAAAAATACACCAAGATGAGTGACTTATCGTTGCGAATCCATATTTCTGGATCATTTATGGTTTCTATTTACAACCTTGAAATGATAAATGGTGGAATAGTATCCAAAGTAATAGACGAAAGAATTTACGCGGCAGAGCAAAGAACAAGTTTCACTTTTTCATATGCTGGATTTAGTCAGAAAGGTATACATTGTTTCAAAATTCTCTCATTAGAAGATAATTCGGTCTTTTATGGCGGCGAGTATTTTACTGAATGCAATGAAGATATATCTTTACGAGATGTTGTTTTGGCAATTAATATTTGCACATTTAAAAGAGAAGAATATCTATATAGGAATGTTCGTCTATTACTAGATAACGTAGTAAATAATATTAGTAACTCGTTATACCAAAAAGTGTATATCTATATTACAGACAATGCCCAGACTGTTGATGAAAGCATGCTTGCTGATTCGCATGTTTTTGTAACGAAACAAAATGCATTCGGAAGCGCTGGTGGTTTTACTAGAGGTGAGATAAGCATATTGGAGAATGCTGAAAAAACTCGCGCTACGCACATGATATTTATGGATGATGACATCGTAATAGATCCAGAAGTTCTTAATAGGACGAGCGCTATCCTTCAATGGATCAAGGATGAATATCAAGAAGCATGGCTTGGGGGTGCAAATTTAACTCTTGGCTTTTCTTTCATGCAAGCTGAAAGTGGAGGCGTGATAGAGAATGGCGCATATAAAATGCTAAAACTAAGTCTAAATGAAGCGCAACCTTACAATGTTCTTTTTAATGAAATAGAGGAAGGTGCGAAGATAAATGCCTGGTGGTATTGCTGCGTTCCACTTAGTACCATAGGACTGGATAATCTCCCATATCCTATGTACTTCCATTGTGACGATATGGAATATTCTATGCGATTATGCCCGAAACTTCTTCTTTTTAATGGAGTAGCCGTATGGCATGAAGATTTTGCGTATAAGACGATCAATTATTATTTTGATACAAGAAATCGAGAAATATTAATAGCACTTCATTTTAAGGAAGTAGCCAATAGAAAGAAATGTAAAAAGAGAGTCATTAGAAAAGTTGGGAAGCTCATTCTTTGTTATCGTTATCAGGCAGCGCATGAAGTAATGGATTCTATTGCGGATTTTGTTAAGACGCAGAATTGGTTTAATGATGATTTGGACAGAAACAAGTTTTGTGAATTAAAGGAGAATGCCACTAAAGCTTATCCGGTTTCGTCATTACCTATGCAAATGGATTATGGCCAATATTTGAGAGAACTAGCACACAATGATAGCCGCTTTCATAAATTACTTCGCTTTGTAACAATTAATGGTTGGTTGTTGCCAGCTAAGAGGGATAAAGTAGTCAGAGGTGAAGATGCACGAGTTTATAACTTTTATAGAGCTAAAAATGTGTTGAATTATTATGCTGCCTCAAATACTGGGTTTATTACAACAAAGAATTATGCACAGGCAATTAAAGCTGGGATAAGGTTAATATCTATTTTAATAATGATTGATTTAAATTATAAGTCGGCACAAAAGAATATAATCGATTCATTTCATAATGTTACAAGTAGAGAATTTTGGGGAAATAGATATGGAATATAAAAAATTGACTAAGATGCAGAATATTGTTTTTCCACAGCCCAAGATATGCTATGAGACCGAAATGTATTTCAGAATTATGAATTGTGAAAAAGCGGACGATTTTCTTTATGATAGTTTCCAGAGAAAGATGCTGTTAAATAAAAATTGTATTGTTTCATTTGATACATATTTTAACGGGGTATCGATCAATAAATGGAAAAAATACTCCGTAGCCGAGAATGTTTATTTAGTTCTTGTACTAGAGGGAGCATTTGAAGTCGAAATTCTATATAGAAGATATATCAACGGTAGCATACAATACAATACTTTGGGGGCAGAGATTGTTAAAGCAAATGGAAAGAGCGAGATTACTGTTCCTATAGAATGCAACGAAAACTCAGGAATGTTGGCGTTTTGTATTAGGGCAATAGAGAATCATAGCGTTTTTTATGGCGGATATTATGCGACTGATGTTGAAGAGGATAAACTCAATCGAATAAACATTGTACTTAATATCTGTAACTTTTTCAGAGAATCTTATATATATCGAAATATAAATCTTCTAAATAAGTATGTCTTTACTAATGATCAGAGCGAACTTAGGAATCATTTGGATATTATAATTGCGGACAATTCAAAAACGATGGAAATACAAAAATTGCCTGAAGGACGGGCTTATATTTTTCCACAGGATGATCTCGGGGGAACAGGAGGATTCGCCAGGGGATTGACGGAAGCACTTAGAATGAAGAGCAAGCATGGGTACACACATATAATTATGATGGATGATGATGTGTGCATCGAACCAGAAATTTTTGAGAGAATTTATTCGTTTTTAAGGCTAGAAAAAAAAGAGTATAACAATGCATTTATTGGCGGTGCATTATTGAGAATGGATTATCAACACGTACAAGTAACACATGGTGGCGGATGGGATATGAATGAAAACTATATATTCCACAAAGTTGGCGCTAACATGAATGACCTTAAAGATGTACTAATTAATGACATTGAAGATGGAGCATCAATTAATGCGTGGTGGTTAAATTGTATGCCATTAGAAAAGCTTTCGTTGGATAATTTACCATATCCTTTCTTTTTTCATATGGATGATGTGGAATATGATCTTGGAAATTGTGAAAAAATCATTAATATCAATGGAATTTGCGTTTGGCATGAGCCGTTTGAATATAAGCCAAGTTCTCATTTAAGTTATTATAACACTAGAAATACGATGATTACGCATATTATGTACTATTCACAATATAGCAAAAAGGTTATGAAGAAACATACAGCACGAGAAGTTTTTGCTCAATTGAGGACGTATAGATATAAGAATGCGGATTTGGTGCTTAGGGCAGTAGAGGATTTGTTTAGAGGACCAGGGTGGCTTAAGCAGATTGATCCAACACAGTTATTGGAAGATGTTCTAGATGAAGGATATAAAAAGGACGATGTGAGTAAGCTTCCGATACGACTGGATTATGAAAAATACTTGAAGGCTCAAAATGGAAAGTTTGATGAAAACAAAATGCACGCTTTGCTTCGCGCAATAACACTTGATGGACACCTTGTTCCATCTAAAGAAGTTCGGATTGTGCCTATGTTTGGCCCTAATCCCAAAGCAGTATACCCTGCCAAGATATTGCTTAATTATGACCCGATTACTGATAGAGCATTCATTACAGAAAAGAGTTTGCGGATGTATTTTAAGTGCCTATTCAGATATATAAAAGTGTGTTTTTTAATTGATTCAAAATTCAGCGAGATACAGAAAAAGTATAAAGAGACTTTCCCTGAAATGACGAAGCTGGGAGGATATTGGGAACAGTATTTTGGAGCGGAGGAAATAAGTGCCGATGAAGAGGCAGTATGAGATTCAAAGAATACTTTTTGAAGACTACAAGGTATGCTCAGATTTTCTCTTGTACTATCGATGCAGAAAATGTGCTTTGCTAAAAAATAAGGATGTAATTGTTATCGAAAAATGCGAAACCATTTCTTTTGACACTTTTTTCAACTCATTTTCTTTAAAGAAATGGAAGAAGTATACCAACTTAGATAATATTTATCTTTCTCTTACGTTTTCAGGAAAACTGAAGGTGAGTTTGACTGGCTATGAATATAGAAATGGAAGTATAGAAAAGCAGATTTTTGATACTAAGATTCTGAGTTCGAAGGATAAGAAAAAATTCACTTTATCTTATCCTTCCAATGATTATCAACTTCTTTCATTTGAATTAATGTCGTTTGAAGACGATGCCATTATTTACAATGCTGCTTATGTAGGAGAAACAGATGAAAAACATGAAAGGCATGTATGTATGGCTCTTAATATAACAACTTTTCACAGAGAAGATTATGTTGAGAGAAATATTAGTCTTTTAGAAGAGTCTATTTTTGATAACTCAGATAGTATTCTGCAGGGACATTTATTTGTTTATCTGACGGATAATGGAAACACTGTTGGTAGCAGGTTCGCAGAATTAAATAAATATGTTGAGGTCGTAGGCCAAAATGGTACGGGGAGTTCTGGTGGGTTTGCCGGAGGAACAATAAGAATAATCAGAGATAAAGAGGAACGCAAGATTACTCACATGATATTCATGGATGATGATATTGTGTTAGACCCAAGAGTATTGGAACGAAATTATAATTTTCTCAGATTTATAAAAGAAGAGTATAACGAATATGTTATAGGGAGCCAGTTATGCGCACTTCATAATAAAACATTCCAGATAGAGGCGGGGGCACAATGGAATGCTGGAAACATAATTGGGAGTGGGCGGTTCTTGGATTTAGTAAGGTTGGATCATATTCTTCTTGGTGAAATGGAAACACGTGTGGATTTTCAAGGATGGTGGTATTGCTGTGTCCCTTTAGATAGTAAGGAATTATTGCCATTACCGTTATATTTTCATCGGGATGATGTAGAGTTTGGACTTCGGCAAAAAGGCTTTATATTCATAAATGGAATTTGCGTGTGGCATGATGAGTTTGAAAATAAAGCTAATTCTACAACTGAGTATTATGATGCAAGGAATAATGCAATAGTAAATGCTATCTATCATCAGAAAATAGGGAAAAAGCTTCTAAAGAAAGCTTCAAGAGATAATACATGTAGAAACATAATTACTCTGAGATACAAGGATGCAAGGTTATTTTTGAAGGGTGTGGAGGATTTTTGTAAAGGTGATGATTGGGTTGTAAATAATGATTCCGGTACAAGGTATGACAAACTCAAGTGTGATGGATATATTCATATACCATCTGCCGATGTTCCTGGAATAAGCATAGAAGAATTTGAAAGAAATAATGAATTGAAGCCACTTGGTAATCCGTTATCAAGACTAGGTTTTTTACTAGGACATTTTTTATTGCCGTCAAAATACACCACAACTGTTAGAATGTTTAGACCAATACTAAGAAGTTTCTATAGAGTAAAGAACGCCTATAATCTAGATGTAGTGAATGGAACCTACTATGAAACGACAAGAGATAGAGGAGAAGAAATAAAACTGATAATTGAATTACTTAGAGTGCTGTTCATAATTTCGTTCAATTACAAAAAGGTTTCACAAGGATGGATTAGTAATGCGAGACGGTACTGTGAACAAGCATTTTGGAAAGAACATATTAATTCATTAAACAATAGGGGGGAAGGACAATTATGAAGGTTGTTATACTTGCAGGTGGTTTTGGAACCCGTATTTCAGAAGAATCACAGTTTAAGCCTAAGCCAATGGTTGAACTTGGCGGTATGCCTATTCTTTGGCATATTATGAAATTGTATTCTCATTATGGATACAATGAATTTGTCATTTGTGCTGGATATAAGCAGCATGTCATCAAAGAGTATTTCGCAGATTATTTTATTCACACTTCTGATATAACATATGACTTTACACAGGGCAATAACGTAATGACGGTGCACCATAATGAATCAGAACCTTGGAAAGTCACTGTTGTTGATACGGGACTAAACACTATGACTGGAGGACGTGTAAAACGTGTAAAGGAATACATTGGCAATGAGCCGTTCATGCTTACATATGGTGATGGTGTATCAGACATTAATATCACTAAGTTAGTAGGCTCTCACATGGTCAGTGGAAAGATGGTTACTATGTCAGCTTATAATGCAGGCCAGAGATATGGGGTATTGGATATTAATTCAGAGAATCAAATCACGGAATTCAGAGAAAAGACCCAGGGCGATGGGAACATGATCAACATTGGGTTTATGGTATGTCAGCCGGAGTTTCTTGATTACATTGAAGGTGATGACACTGTTTTGGAAAAAGAACCCTTGGAGAGAGTTGCTAAAGAAGGGCAACTGATGGCGTTCAAACATGATGGTTTCTGGCAGTGTATGGATACAGTTAGAGAAAAAGAACAATTAGAGAAAATGTGGGCTAGCCATAATGCTCCATGGAAGGTATGGAATGACTAAAGCAAACTTATCTGAACTAATGACTTTTTACAAAGGAAAAAAAGTGTTCGTTACAGGGCATACTGGCTTTAAAGGAAGTTGGCTATGCAAGATTCTGTCGATGGCTGGAGCGGAGGTTATGGGGTACAGTTTGGAACCCTCGACTAGACCGGCACTTTTTGACCTTGCTGAAATTGATAAAGAAGTTCTAACCATTATTGGGGATATAAGGGATTATTCGAAGTTATCTGAAGCAGTAGAGCTGTTCCAACCCGAGATTGTTTTACATCTTGCCGCACAGCCGCTAGTTAGGGAAAGCTATAAAGACCCTCGAACAACTTACGAAACTAATGTCATGGGAACAGTTAATATTCTTGAAGTTGTTAGACGCTGTGGCTCAGTCAAGAGCTTTTTAAATGTTACTACAGATAAGGTATACAAGAATAAAGAATGGTGTTGGGGGTATCGAGAGGACGAGGAATTAGATGGATATGATCCTTACTCAAATTCTAAAAGCTGTTCGGAACTAGTAACGCATAGCTATATAAACAGCTTCCTTAAAAATAGTAAGATAGCTATCTCAACAGCAAGAGCTGGTAATGTATTAGGCGGTGGTGACTTTTCAACAGATCGAATTATTCCAGACTGTATTAGGGCTGTGGAAGCTGGTAAGGCAATAGGTGTACGAAATCCTAATTCCACTAGACCATATCAGCATGTTTTGGAACCACTTTTTGCTTATCTTCTTATAGCTATGCACCAATATGAGGATGCGAATTGTGCAGGCTTTTATAATGTGGGGCCAGACGATTGTGATTGCGTTACTACCGGACAATTGGTGAATACATTTTGCAAATATTGGGGAAATGGTGTTAGCTGGGAAAATCAAGCAGAGGAGAATGCTCCTCATGAAGCTAATTTTCTGCGTTTGGATTGCTCAAAAATAAAGGCAGAATTCGGTTGGAATCCAAGGTGGCACATTAACGAAGTAATAGAAAAAGTATGTGAATGGACCAAAGTATATTTGGCTAAGGGAGATGTTTCGGAAGAAATGGCAAGAGAAATTGAAGAGTATATCGGAGGAAATTCAAAATGAAATCTGTTGTTGTTACGGGAGCTAACGGATTTGTTGGAAGCCATTTAATAAAAGAATTATCCAAACATGATATAGCTATTACTGCAGTAATTAAAGATCACAAGGAAAACATAGAAAATATCAAAGATACACCAAATCTCAATATAGTGTATTGCGAGATGGATGAAATAAAAAAGCTACCAGAGAAGATGGAAGGGGGGTTTGACACTTTCTATCATTTGGCTTGGGCTGGATCTACAGGAAATGCCAGAGCAGATTATGGACTGCAGCTTACTAATGTTCGATGGGCTTGTGATGCGGTAAACGCAGCTGCAGGTATGAAATGCAAAAAGTTTGTAGGAGTGGGCACACTTGCAGAATTTGATGTTAATGCATATGCTCCGCTTCCCGGTAGCACACCTAATGCTGTCAGTTGTTATGGTACTGCGAAGATAGCAATGCACTACATGACAAAGGCAGAATGTTCGAGACTTGGCGTGCAGCATTTGTGGGCATATCTATCAAATAATTTTGGGGAAGGTAATTATACCGGAAACTTTATCAATTTCGCTTCCAAGTTGATGCTTACTGGACAACCAGCCAACTTTACCAGTGGAGAACAGCCCTATGATTTTGTATACATAGATGATACGGCCAGGGGCTTATATTTTATTGGAGATAGGGGAAAAGCCAACACTCCTTATTATATTGGAAGTAATCATTCAAGACAGTTGAAAGATTTTATAAGAATTTTAAGGGATACTATAGACCCTTCGATTGAGCTTCATTTAGGAGCTATCCCCTTTAATGGCGTAATGCAACCAGAAAGCGTCTTTGATTGTTCTAGGCTGATTGAAGACACTGGTTATAGACCGAGTTATACTTTCGAAGATGCTATCACTAAAACTGTTCATTGGATAGATGAACAGATTAAGGAGGGAAAACTGTGAATCAAAAATTTGATTTTCGGGAAACAGAGATTCCCGGTCTTTACGAGATTATGGCTTTTAATGCAGAAGATAACAGAGGGTGTTTTACTAAGGATTATTCAAAGGAAGTATTTTTGAATAACAATATAGAATATGAACTCGCAGAAGTATTTTATACTACAAGCCATAAAGGCGTTATCAGAGCATTGCATTTTCAGCGTATTAAACAACAGCCTAAACTTGTCAGATGCGTATATGGGCATGTTTGGGATGTGGTAGTTGATTTGAGAAAAGATAGTCCAACTTTCAAAAAGTGGCTTGCGTTTGAACTAGAGGAAGAAAGACATAATGAGGTCTTGATTCCTAAAGGATGTGCCCATGGATATTTGGTATTAGAAGATTCCATAGTGTCGTATAAATGCGGGGAAAAGTTTTATGGAGAGTACGATGATGGAATAATGTGGAATGATCCGGATATTGGAGTTGAATGGCCGCTGGAACGTATTGGTGGAATTGAGAATGTTATCCTTGCAGATAAAGATAAGAATTTACAATCATTTAAAGTGCTGATGACTAATTATGATAAGTTTTAATCTTTTTTGTGTAAGTTGATGTTAAGAGGTAGGGATAATGGCTGATTCATGTGATGTGATTGTTGTTGGATGTGGACTTTCGGGTTCTGTAGTTGCAAGATATTTAGCTCAGAAAGGGAAAAAAGTAGTTATCTATGAGAGACGTAATCATATTGGTGGAAATATGTATGATTACATAGATAATGCAGGCTTACGTGTCCACAAGTATGGCCCACATGTATTTCATACGTATAATGAGTCTCTAAAAGACTATATGCTTCAGTATGGGGAGTGGACAGAGTTTAAAATTACATCAAGAGTCAACATGCTTGGAAAGTTCACACCATCACCTTTTAATTTCCAGACCATAGATGACTATTATCCCGTAAATAATGCTGAAAATTTAAAAAAGAGATTGCTTGAGTACTATAGTGGACGGACAGAAGCTACGATTGTAGAGCTGCTAGAATCAGATGATGAGCTGATAAAAGAATATGCTGATTTTTTGTTTCAAAATGATTATTCATTATACACTGCTAAGCAATGGGGAATATCACCTAAAGATATAGATCCTAGTGTATTAAAAAGAGTCCCAGTATATTTCTCGTATAAAGATGGATATTTTAATGATACATACCAGATGGTGCCCATAGATGGTTATACTAATTGGTTTAGAGAATTACTAGGACATGAGAATATAAAAGTAAAGCTCGATTATGATGCTTTTAAACATCTTCAAATTACTGAAAATGAAGTGCTTATAGATGGGCGAAAATTCGATGGCCTTGTTGTTTACACGGGGGCAATCGATGAATTATTCCACGGAATCTATGGTTCGCTACCGTATAGAAGTCTAAGATTTGAGTGGGTATCAGAAAATAAAGAAAAGTTTCAAGATGCAGCTTTAGTGGCATATCCAGCAGCTAAGGGATTTACAAGAATAACGGAATATAGCTATTTTCCACAAAAAAGTAGAGCTGGAAAAACTAGTTACGCTTATGAATATCCATTAATTTATGGGACTTCTGAACGGATAGAACCTTATTATCCGGTACTTACAGATGATAGTAAAGTTCAGTATACCAAATATGAAGATTTAGCTAAGACCATACCTAATCTTGTGTGTGTCGGAAGGTTAGCAAAATTCAAATACTACAATATGGATCAAGCATTAGATGCGGCACTCAAAGAATGTGAAGAAATCAAACATCACATATGAATTGCTTGTAGTTGATTTTCTATATAGTTAAAAGAGTACGATATCCATAGTAAATACGAAAAAGTTGATAGGGCTAAGAATTGCAGCTTTTTTCGGTAGGGCTATTATTTCCAGACGCAGTATCAGGAAATTTACGCATGAAGATATTCCAAGAGATGTTTAAAAATGATTCTGAAGTGTGGATATTATACTCCAAACGGACATAATATGCAGCCTTGGAGATTAACAGTGATTGAGAAAAATGAGGATATTCAAAGAATTAAAGAAGCTACTGAGTTGGCGGCAAGTAGAAACAAGGTTCATTTCTATGGATGGGAAAATCCAAAGATTCTTGTACTTGTTTCTAACGATGAAAGGAATGAAGATGGCTGTCAGTATGCTTCTACAGCTGCAGAAAATATAATGCTTGCTGCAATCTCCTTTGGCGTGGGGAGTGTATGGATTAATCCTTTGATGAAGCTTAGAAAAATATCACCTGTCAAAGAAGTTCTTGATGACTTTGGCGTTCCAGACAATCATGTGATCTGGGCAACTATAGCACTTGGATATCCGGTAAGTGATGGAGTGATGTTGCAGAAGAATGACAAAGTTATTCATTTTGTGAGATGAAAGTATAAAGTTTTACGTGTACCTTTTCAAGTTCATACTCTACATTAGAAGCTAAAAGTACCGAATTACTGCGTGTCATCCTCAAATGCACGAAATAAGAATTATTGCACGCAGAACATACGTACGATATAATTATTTATGGATGCCACCAGTAACACGGTTAAGTGAGATAGAAAATCTTTGATTTTCGTTATCGAACTTATACAGCGGAAGGCGGTTGGCTCTTTTGCCGGATAATATCTGAGAACTCTCTGTAATTGGGAGGGATTGCTTATGAGAAATCTTAAAAGGAGCTACCTTGATGCTCGATATAGTCATCACAGGTGTGAGTATTGTAGTTACGCTAGTAAGTATTGGCGTAACAGTATACAGTATTTACGTGACATTAAAGAAGTAATTCTTTGCATCAAAAAAGACCGCTGAACACTCTGGCAAAGTAGGATGCGGTCTCTTTTGATCGTAACTATTAACCAAGAGCCAACCGTCTATCGGTGGCATCTCTTATATTTAAAGTAGCACAACCAGATGATGTTTTCAACTCCTAATGTAAAGTATCAAATTGCCTGCGTTAGGAGATTTTTTATGCTTACAGATATTAAGAACATCTGGACTTTCAGGGATATGGTTTTTGAACTTACTCACAGAGAACTTCGGGGTAAATATAAGGGCTCTGTGCTTGGCTTTTTGTGGACATACATAAATCCGCTGATGCAGATTCTGGTCTATGCATTTGTCTTTTCCCAGATATTCAGAAGTGGTATCGAGAAGTTTCACCTGTACTTAATTGTGAGCATGTTTCCGTTTAACTTTTTTACCGGTGGCGTGATACAGGGACTGGGCTCCATCAGATATCAGGGCGACCTGGTCAAAAAGGTCTATTTCCCCAGGCAGATTCTGCCAATTGTTTCTCTGACAGTTAATTTTGTAAATATGCTTATCTCTTTTCTTATCATATACAGTATTTTGCTGGTATCGGGATGGGGCATCGACTTAAAGCTGCAGGTATGGCTATTACCTGTTATGGTCATCGAATACTTTTTTGCACTGGGCCTTGCCCTGATGCTGTCTGCGGTTGAAGTTTACTTCAGGGATATAGAGCACATAGTGACGGTGCTTATGATGATCTGGATGTATGTGACTCCGATGTTTTACAGCATTGAAATTATTCCGGAGAAGTTCCTACCTGTATTTTACTGTAATCCGATGCTGTATGTTATTGGAATGTATCAGCAGATACTTTACTACAAGGTGGCTCCGGATATGGTCTACATGGCCAGGGGAGCGGGATTTGCGGTGGCTGTTATGGCTATAGGAAGTGTTATTTTTAAAGTGCTTGAGAAGCGCTTTGCTGAGGAACTGTGATGCAGGATAACAGAGAAGCTATCATTGAAGTTAATAACGTATATAAGAACTTCCGCGTGTACTTTGACAAGGGAAGTATGCTCAAGGAGCAGTTTGTTAATCCCGGTCGCTCCAGATATGAGGAGAGAGAAATCTTAAGAGGCATCTCCTTTAAGGTTCATAGAGGGGAGACCGTGGCCCTTATCGGACAGAATGGATGTGGCAAGTCGACGACACTTAAGATGCTGACGAAGATTCTTTACCCCAATAAGGGGACAGTTACTGTAAATGGTAAGGTGTCGAGTTTGATCGAGCTGGGCGCCGGCTTCCATCCGGATATGAGCGGAAGGGAAAATATCTACATCAATGCTTCTATTCTTGGAATTAAGAAGGAAGAGGTGGATAAGAGGATTGATGAGGTCATAAGATTCTCTGAATTGGAGGACTTTATTGATAATCCAATCAGGACGTATTCTTCGGGAATGTATATGCGTCTGGCGTTTTCTGTTGCCATAAACGTTAATGCGGATATCCTGCTGATCGATGAGATCCTGGCAGTGGGGGATCAGGCCTTCCAGGAAAAGTGCATCAGAAAGCTTGAGGAGCTGCGCGCATCAGGAGTGACTGTTGTCCTGGTATCGCACTCCATGGGGCAGATAAAAGAGATTGCGGACAGATGCATCTGGATAGAAAACGGGCTTGTCAGGGAGGATGGCGATACGGAAACTGTCTGTGACCACTACGAAGAGGCCATGACAAGGCGTCGTGAGGAAAGGAATGAGCTTGAGAAGCAGCAGAGAAGAACAGAAGATAATGCTGCTGAAGCGGCCATTTCCGCTAATGACACTGAAACTCCGGAACAGATAAAGCTAAGTAAAAAGGAAGAGAAAGAACAAAAACGCCTTGAAAAGCAAAAGAGGCAGGAAGAATTCTCGTCCAAATGGCAGGGCGGAGGAACACAAGGGAAGCCCATTGCTGCCATTTGTATGATAGCTCTTTTGATAATTCTGGGCGTTAGCGGTGATGTATTCAGAATAGGGCTTGAAAATGCCACAGATAATATCATGACAATAACCCAGGCATCGCTTCTTGCGAAAATTGTTGGATACAGCTTTTTTGTTATGGGTAGGATCTCGATTCCAATGATACTGATACTCATTGGATTTGAAGTGTTGCCCGGTAATTACAGCAGTAGTGAGAAGATGCTGGATTATTATAAAAAGACTTTCCTCCCAATCTTTATGATCTGGGAGATATGGGTGCTTGTATATCAGGTTTTCCTGCATATTTGGACGGGCAGAGCTTACAGCGTATCAACCTGGATAAAGGAAGCTTTTCTTATTAAGTATGTGGATCTTAACAATGCCTGGATATTCAGATTTGTAATGCTTTTCCTGCTTATTGCTCCGTTGGTGGCAGTGGTGCTGCAGGCATTTGATGTGAGACTGCTCAGATTTCTTATGATAATTGGCTGGGTTTTGATATTTCTTTTCCCAGGATTGGATTATTATGGTCAGGCTAATGGAGGCGAGGCGAGCTTTCCTCAGTCAATTGGAACTTTTTGCTATTTCTTTTACTTTTGCCTTGGATACCTGATTTCCAGATATGTACAAAGAATTCTGAAAGGAAGCCGGGAACTTATGCTGTTTGTGGCAGCATTTGCTCTTACGGTGTTTTCACAGCTCTTTTTGGAAGGGAGAGGAATAGATTACCTGATAAAACCTACTTATTTTGGAGTATCAATCATGGCGCTGTTCGGCTTTGACCTTCTGGTGAGAGTCAAGGTGGATGAGATGTATCCGAAAGTCAGTAGTTTTTTCAAAGAGGCTTATAAGTGCGTTTTCTGGATGTATTTTGTTTCTATGCCGATGCAGATGATCTTGACAAGATACGTATTCGGGACTGCATATTTACAGGAAAAATCAAATCTTGTAGTACTAACAGGTATGATGCTGGGGCTTTGGATCTTGACATTTGGATTGAGCCTTATTGTGGTGTGGGCGTTTAGAAAAGTAATTCTTTGCATCAGAAAAGACCATTGAACACTCTGACAAAGCTACGGCTTTTCGTAATAAAACGGCCTGCTTTAGCAGACCGCGTGAATTACTTATCTTTAATGGATTTAAGCTCAGCCTGGAGCTTGGCAATAAGAGCATCTTTCTCTGCAATTACAGCGCCTAGCTTTTCCTCAGCATCTGTATAGCCGGCAGTGTACTGTGAAGCCATCTGCTCGCGGTAGCGGCGTTGCACCTTGTCAATTTCACACTTTATATTAGGAGTAGTATGTGATAATCTATGCGAGTAACATTCTTATACGTATAGAGATATCGCGGCAATTCGCCATTTATCCCTTGTTTTGAGTTAGAAGATATATAGATTTGTTAGTTCATCTGGCCGTTGACGGCTACTATTATATTCTGATGATTAGTTTTCTGAGATAAATCTCTTATGTATTTGATGTTGCCAAAAATACATGGGAGGATTTATAAGATGCATGGTAAAAATGAAAGGAGTATAATAAAGGTTGTCAACAAAGGATAAAATGATAAGAAGACTGATGTCTGTTCCAAAAGACTATACGTTTTTTGAGCTAAAAGGATTAGCGTCTCAACTTGGATGCTTTATTTCACAAAAAGGGAATGGCTCACGTTGTAGATTGATTTCTCCAAGTGGAGCGATATATGCATTCCATAAGCCACATAGTTATAGTTACTTTAAGGAATATGCAGTAAGGGATTTAATCGCATTTCTTCGAAAGGAGGGATTGATTTGAGCGAGTGTATTACAAATGTACTAGAGTACAAGGGCTATAAAGGCACCATTGAAGTGGATGCACAGAGCGATATACTTTTTGGGCATGTTCAGAATTTGCACAATGTAAATGATATTGTTTCATATGAAGGTGAAACTGTTAAACAGCTGCGTGAAGATTTTGAAAATGCTATTGATGATTACTTGGCAAGTCTTGAGGACAATGCCAAAAATAATTAGTATACTATTTTTACAGAGTGTATTGTGTACTCCTGATGTAAAGTGTGAAATTGCTTACATCAGGAGATTTTTATGCTTACAGATATTCAGAAGTGGTATTGAGAAGTTTCACCTGTACTTAATTGTGAGCATGTTTCCGTTCAACTTTTTTACCGGTGGCGTGATCCAAGTGCTTGTATATCAGATTTGTAATGTTTTTCCTGCTGATTACTACATGGGTGGCAGTGGTGCTGCAGGCATTTGATGTGAGACTGCTCAGATTTCTTATGATAATTGGCTGGGTTTTGATATTTCTTTTCCCAGGACTGGATTACTATGGCCAGGCCAATGGAGGCGAGGCGAGCTTTCCTCAGTCAATTGGAACTTTTTGCTATTTCTTTTACTTTTGTCTTGGATATCTGATCTCACGATACGTACAGAGAATTTTGAAAGGAAGCCGGGAGGTGCTGCTATTTGTGGCAGCATATGTTCTTACGGTGTTCTCACAGCTTTTTTTGGAAGAGAGAGGAATAGATTATCTAATAAAACCTACTTACTTTGGCGTATCCATTATGGCGCTGTTCGGCTTTGATCTTCTGGTGAGAGTCAAGGTGGATGAGATGTATCCGAAAGTCAGTAGCTTCTTCAGAGAGGCTTATAGGTGTGTATTTTGGATGTACTTTGTTTCCATGCCGATGCAGATGATATTGACAAGGTACGTATTCGGGACTACATATTTACAGGAAAAATCAAATCTTGTAGTACTAACAGGTATGATGCTGGGGCTTTGGATCTTGACGTTTGGATTGAGCCTTATTGTGGTGTGGACGTTTAGGAAATGTGCTTGGGGCATCAAAAAAGACCGCTGAACCTGTGATATGTCTTTTTTGATTGATGATACAATTGTCAGAGCCAACCGTCTATCGGTGGCATCTCTTATGAATAAAGTAGCACAAATATGGTTTGTTTACAGCTATTAATGTGAACCGGCGCCCAAAAGGCAACCGGCACGACTATCAGTATTTAATACCATTTTCATCAAGAAGCTTTTTGAGTTTGGTAATCTCTGAAGAAAGGGAAGTGTTCTCTTTGGAGAGTGAATTGTTCTTTTTGGAAAGCTCAGTGTTTGAACTTGACAGAGTAGTAATTTGAGAGTTTGCGCTGTCAAGCTGTTCCTGGAGTTCGTCAATCATGTATTTAACTGTGTTGCGATCCATGATCTGAAGTTCTTTTGAGAACATATTCATCACTCCTTCGATATTCCTGCAGAAATCATACAGGTGACGGTAGTATGGCTCGAATTCCGGATACTGCGATATGAGTTTGATGATCCATTCAGGTTCATCGCAGCCAAGGAAGGTGAGCCATGCATCAAGCTTCGTTGTTATACCTTCATTATGTAGCCTGCTTAAGAAAATATCAATGGGGACAAAGATAAAATTTTGGAGAAGATTCAGGTCTATACCGGTATCTGAGGTGTGGTTTATATAATGTACATATTTATCGGTGAAGGCGTGAAACTCCTTTGGGCTTGTCTCCATCAGCACGATTGTGTAAACAGGAGCAAGATCCCTGTAGGAGAATGCAGATTGACGTTCCTGTCTTACGCGCTTGTACTGGCGAAGGAGAAGGTCTGCAGAGTAGCAGGAAGCTCTTTCTCCGGTAAAGGCGTAGCCAAGCTTTTGTACCTCAACGTTGGCTATGGTTCCATCCTCCAACTTTACTACGATATCTGTGATTACAAGTGTCATTTCATCCCCAAGACGTTCACTGTCGTTGGGAAGAACTGTGAGGACTTTGACCGCTCTTTTGAGAAGCTCGCTGAGAAGTGAAGAGAGTCTGTCCGGGGTATGCTCCGGATTCATTATCTCTTTAAATATGCTGTCATAGAGCAGCTTTACCCCGCGGACACCGGAGCACATGTCCAGGAAAAGCTCCTGTCTTTCGCTGCTCCAGGAAGTGAAAGTTGACTGTAGCGTCTCGGAAGCATTGATATCAGCCATGATTGCCGCCCTGTCTCTGATCATAGGGAAATGCTCCTTAAGTTTTGTTTGTTCAATTGACATTAAAAATAAAACCTCCGTTATGGACAGACGATTAACATCTGTGTTATCTGTTACGTATTTCTGTAAGTCGTGGGATTTGTTATGAGATCTCAAAGAAATGTAACCTGAAGTGCCTGGATATTGGCACGAGATATAGCTTACCACATAAATCTTAAGAAATTAGTGTGAAAAATATTAAGAATTTATGTAGACACAGAAAATTCACAAATAAAAGATTTTTCAGTATATAATCAAACTTTTTTTAATAATGTTTCAAGTGTGACAGTTCTATGACAGTTCTTAGAGTAACATTCTCATATAAGATAAAAAAATGTATGGAAAGAGGTATTGTTAATATGAGAGAAAACAGAAAAATGAACAGAAAAAAAGAGATTGCAGCAGTAAAGTCAACTGTTGGAGAGAAAATTGAAAAGAATCTAGCATCCTTTGGAGCGCTTTCAGCCGTGGCTATCGTAAGACGTAGTTTCCCCACGGCATTTACAGTCGATTATCTAAAGTAAACGTCAGCTGAATCTGTCGTTTACTTTAGAACCTCCGGCGATAATAAAATATGTTCACGTGATTTCATATAAATGATATGATGAATATATGATTATGCAGAATTGATAGAAAACATATCGCTATAGGCAGTTCGCGTATCATAATCTGACTTTAGGCGCTGAGAGCATGAAACTTCAATCTATTTTGTTTCCACGAAAAAGCACATGTGATAATCAGGCAATGTACTTTCACCAAAAGGACAATTGCCTGATTTTTGACGGATATTTTAATCTCTTTTACCTGGAAAAGCATCATAAATACTGCGACATAAACGGCCTTTCTCTGGAGCTTATTGTCTCGGGTGTCAAGCGTATTGTGCTTATGCATGATTTAGATGAGATAGGAACTTGCGATATTGATAAGGCTTCTGCCACTGATGAAGCAGACTCTGCATATAAAGTGCGCGACAAACAAAGAGTAAGCATTGAGTTTCCTTATGATAAGTATAAAAAGGGAGTTTTCTATTTCAAAGCCGAGATTGATTGTCTGGATACAGATGCTTTGGAAAATTTTAACATGGAGGAAAAAGACTGCACTTTTCATGCAAGTATCATTGGACATTATGAAGCATCTGTGACCAATGCATACAGGCCTGTAAATATTGCGGTAAACATCTGTACTTTTAAAAGAGAGCCTTATGTTTGTAGGAATATGAAGGCACTGCAAGCCTTTTTTGATGATAAGGACATTGACGGAAAATTGCATGAGGTGGCTTATCATCTTAAATTCTTTATCATAGACAATGGGCAGTCGCTCCAGGATAATAGTGAATTTACAAGTATTATTTCGGATGTGAATTCCAAAAGGCAAATTGAGGATTGTTCCGATATTGGACTTCAAAATGATTCAGATACGTCTTCATCGGAATCAAGCATAATTACTGTGATTCCAAATGCCAACACCGGTGGTACCGGCGGCTTTAGCAGGGGCATGATCGAAGCCATGAACAGAAAGGATGAGCTTAAGCTTACGCACCTTCTGATGATGGATGATGATGCTGTTTTTGACCCGGATCTTTTTGTGAGACTGTATGGCTTTCTTTCTGTATTAAAGAAGGAGTATTTTGACATTACGGTTGGTGGAGCTCTTTTACGAGAGGACTACAGATATATTCAGCATGCGGCGGGAGAGTGGTTTACAAACTTTAAAGTTATCAATGACCATCCGCTTGCGGACATGAGAACTTTTGATACCTGTACATCTGACTGGATGACAGGAACAGACAAGGAGCATGGCCATTATGGCGCCTGGTGGTGTTGTTGCTACCATATGGATGCGATCACGAAAAAGAACCTTCCATTGCCGATTTTTGTTCACCATGACGATATTCAGTTTGGAATGAAGCAGGCAAAAAGAGGCATCGTATTCCTTAACGGAATCTGTGTCTGGCATCAGGGGTTCGAAACCTCTTTTCCCGGAGTAAAGCAGTACTACAACATGAGGAACACCCTCATTACGATGCAGAAATATGAGCCTCACATTTTGAAAAAGAGAATATGGATATGGACGCTTCGTCGTTATACGGGGATGTTGATTAACCTAAGATACGCCGACTGCGAATTCATTTATAGGGGATTCATGGACTTTTTTAAGGGGAAAAAGTGGCTTCTTTCTACGGATCCGGAGGCTTTGCATAAAGAACTGATGGCAGAGTACAAAAGGCTTTGCCCGCTTTCTGAACTTCCTCCGGACTATAAATATCTTGAGCATTATGCAGAAAAGCTATCACCGGATGAACTTAGGAAGTACTACGACTCTTCCAGGTTTAACGGGCCTCTTTACAAGAAGATCACCTTTAATGGGTGGTTCCTTCCGGCAAAAAAGGGTGTGAAAGTCATCACTCCGCTCGACAGCCCGTGGGAAACCTTTCGCTATAAAAAAATCTTTTTATATGAGCCGTCGTCAGGGCGGGGCGTATTTGTGCAGCGCGATGGGAAAGAGCTGGTAAAGGCTATTTCGCGCCTGTGGAAGATGTACATGAAGGTCAGAGAGTGGAAGAGACGGACGAGTTAACAACTTAAATGAGGCACTCAATATGTATAATACTCAGCTTCATCGCTGGAAAATGAGGCTCGCAAATTAATATGAATAACAAAATGGGATACCGCACTTTGAAGAGTGCGATATCCCATTTTTAATGCCATTATGTAAAGAAGTGCGTTATACCTGAATTCCATTTTCCGCTAGGAGCTTGCGAAGTTTGGCATTCTCAGCGGAGAGAGTGGAGTTCTCAGCGGAGAGAGTAGAGTTCTCAGCAGAGAGAGTGGAGTTCTCAGCGGAGAGAGAAGAGTTCTCAGCGGAGAGAGTAGAGTTCTCAGCAGAGAGAGTAGAGTTCTCAGCAGCAAGAGTGGTATTCTTGGCTGTGAGATCATTGGCCTCATCTTTGAGACTATCCACTTTATCCTGAAGCTCATCAATCATATAGATTACAGTATTATGATCCAATTCCTGAAGCTCTTTTGAGAACATATTCATCACCCTTTCTACATTTACGCACATGTCGTAGAGGTCCTGATACATTGACTTGAAGAACGGATACTTATCTATGAGTCTGATGATATATTCCGGTTCATCGCAGCCAAGAAACGTCAGCCACCCTTCAAATTCATTATTTATACCTTCATTATGGAGCTTATCCACAAAAATATCAATAGGGATGAATACCACATTCTGAAGCATGTTCAGCTCTATTCCGGAGTCAGATCTTGAGTTAAAAGTGTGCATTAAAACATCGGGATAGTCTTTGAATACAGAGGGACTGCTTTCCATAAATACGATTGTATATACCGGAGGCACATCCCTGTAGGTAAACGGAATGTCCTTTTCCTTGGCAAGTTCCTTGATCCTCTTGTATTGGCGCAATAAAAGGTCTGCAACGTAGCAGGATGCCCGCTCGCCCAAAAACTTATAGCCCACCTTTTGCACTTCAACATTTGCAATTGTTCCGTCCTCAAGCTCTACTACAATGTCAGTTATTACCAGTGACAGCTCATCGCCTATTCTTGAATTATCGTTAGGAAGCTGCTTTTTTACCCGAACTTTCTGACCAAGAACGGTTGACAGCAAGGCTGAAAGCCTTTCCGGTTTTGTCTCAGGATTTAGTATTTCTTTGAAATAACTGTCATACAGCATTTTTACACCCTTGGCACCGGTGCATATATCAAGAAATTCTCTTCTTTGACTGTCTGTCCACATATTAAAAATGCGACTGAGATTATTGTCTTTAGCGATTTCCTCTCTTATTAGTTCCTCTGTTCTTATGGCAGGGAAATAGTCTGATAGTTTTGGATAATTTGTACTCATATTTTTCCTTTCTGTATATTGATTTGCATATATTTCATAAGCCTGTGTGTTGGAGCTTATTGGCGATACGCCGTTGAATAAAGATGTGTGTTTGCCGGTCAGAATGTCGGCAACGGCATTTAATATAGCACAAGGATAATCGAACGCGCAATCGAACAAATTCTTAAGATTTGAAGGCTTTTTCTTAAGAATTTGACGATATTTCGTAAGCATGTAAAAGAATAACAACAATATATCTGTTTATAACTTGTTTTACTAAGAAAAATAAGATTACAGATAAGTTGAACGCTATATTGATGCTATGGTATTATATCTTGAACGTACAATAAGAAGCATACAGCCGGTGTGCGGACTTATTCATAATAGTAACAATATATTGGGGGATACGGTCAAAATGAAAATACTTGTGATCAATGGACCAAATTTAAATTTTCTTGGCATTCGAGAGAAGGCTATTTATGGAAATCAGGATTACGATTACCTGTGCAATATGATAAAAGAAAAGGCTGCAGCCGACGGGGATGAAGTAGTTCTTTTCCAATCCAATCATGAAGGCGCAATAATTGACAGAATCCAGGAAGCGTACTTTGACGGAACGTATGGAATCGTGATAAATCCCGGCGCATACACTCACTACAGTTATGCAATCCATGATGCATTAAAGAGTGTGGAGCACATTATAAAAGTAGAGGTTCATATTTCAGATATTCAGTCCAGAGAGGAATTCAGGAAGATTTCTGTTACGGCTCCTGCCTGTGACAAGCAGATCTATGGACATGGACTTGACGGCTATCTTGAGGCTATGGATTTTATCAGGGAAAAGAAATCTCATTGAATGGATAATAATATGAAAATCGGAATAGTTTTCGGTACATTTGCTCCTATGCATATGGGACATATGGATGTTATTAATATTGCAAAAAAAGAGATGGACAAAGTCATCGTTATCTGCTGCGGGCATGAAGGGGACAGAGGATATCCTCTTTTTCCGCTGGATATGCGCTATAAATGTGTGTCAAAAGAGTTTGCGGATGACGAGCAGGTATTTGTTACAATTTTGTATGATACCGATCCGGAGATAAAAAAGCACTGGAATCAGCAGCAGATATGGAACTATTGGGTGGAAAGAATGTTACTTCATCTGTTTCAGTCTGAACTCATAGCAGCGAAAGATGAGATAACATTTTTTACCTCGGAACCGGATTACGCGGAGCTTCTTTGGAACACGCCTCAGAGTGATAGAGCAAAAAAAGCCGCCATTAGCGATGAATTTTATGCAGCAAGTGGCATTAGTGACGGCCGAGGGACAGGAATAAAGGTTCATTTATGTCAGCGAAACAGACCGATCAGTGGTACAATGATCCGTGAGAATCCGCAGAAGTATCAGGATCAAATTGTTCGGGCGTACAGGGAATTTCATTTATGAGTTAACTATGTAGTATGACAATAAATACAAAATAAGGGGATTTCAAAGTTATGGAAAATGTTATTACATCGCTCCTTGAGACAGATGCGTACAAGTTTTCAATGGGGCAGGCAATCTATCATCAGTTCAGTGATTACAAGACAACCTGGTCATTTAAGTGCAGAAACACCGATGTACACTTCACTCCTGAAATGGTTGAGGAGATAAAGAGGCAAATCAAGGCATTCTGTGAGTTGCGCTTTACTGAAGAGGAACTTGAGTATCTTGAGAACATAATATGGATAAAGGGTTCTTACGTGGACTTTTTAAGGCTCTGGCAGGCAAGATATGAGGACTTCTACATTGGGACTGATGCTGAATGTGGTCTTTCCATAGAGACAAAGGGAACCTGGCTTAATACATCCATGTACGAGATTCCGACACTTGCAATTGTCAATGAAGTTTATTTCAGAATGCAGTACAACTATGATGAATTGTTTGAAAGCTTTAAGGAAAGGCTTGCAGACAAGATTAAAAAGGTGGCAAGTGGTGAGTACAAGCTTTCTGTATTTAGTGAATTTGGCCTTAGAAGAAGGCTTTCTGCAAAGGCGCAGGATCTGGCAGTCAAGGAGCTGAAAGAGGCAAACCTTGGCGCTTCTAAGTTCCTCGGTACTTCAAACGTTTTTTTGGCAAAAAAATATGGTGTAACCCCGGTCGGAACAATGGCTCACGAGTGGATAATGTGCACAGGTCAGGGCAATCACAAACACAATCCTGCTTATTCCAACTGGTATGCCCTTGATGCTTGGGTAAAAGAGTATGGAGTCCTGAATGGAACAGCACTAACTGACACTATTACTACAGACTGCTTCCTTAAAGACTTCCAGCTTACTTATGCTACACTCTTTTCCGGCGTGCGTCACGACTCCGGAGACCCGATTGAGTGGGGCGAGAAGATGATAAGTCACTATGAAAAGCTTGGAATCGATCCGAAAACCAAGACGCTTCTTTTCAGTGACAGCCTTGACTTTGAAAGGGCAACAAAGCTCTATGAGCATTTTAACGGAAGAGCAAAGATCGGCTTTGGTATTGGCACTTTTATTTCCAATGATACGAAAGTTCCTGCACTTAATATTGTAATGAAGACCACAAGATGCAATGGTATGGATGTGGCCAAGATTTCAGATATTAAAGGCAAGGGAATGTGCAAGAATCCTGACTATGAAGACTATCTGCTTCGTTGCATAGACTGGAGAATGCAGCACGACCTTAAGTGATTTGCTTTTCTGAATGAGACCAGAATAATGTGTATCTGTTTACGGAAAAATGATGCATCGGAAAAAGAGGGCATAACTCATGGCTGAATGGCTTAAAGATTTTAATCCTGAAGAGGAAATTGAAAAAATTACAAAGTGGATAAGAGAATGGTTTGATGAAAACGGTCCATCCGCAAACGCAGTCGTTGGTATTTCGGGAGGTAAGGATTCTACCATTGTCTCAGCTCTTTTGGTAAGGGCTTTGGGAAAAGAGAGAGTGGTGGGAGTTCTCATGCCAAACGGAGAGCAGAAGGATATTGACGATTCAAAAAAGGTAGTAAATATGCTGGGGATAAGGTACTTTACAGTCAACATAAATCCTGCGGTACAAGGACTTTATGACGCAATTGCATGTTCTGAATATAATAATCCCTGCAAGGAAACCGAATCTGATGCTGAAAAAGGCATAAATTGCGCAAACGCAACAGTTGCCAAAGATTTTCTGTCCAAAGATTCTATAATAAATACTCCTCCAAGGATCCGAATGGCAACTCTTTATGCTATCGCCCAGTCTCTTCCAAACGGAGGGCGAGTTGCGAATACCTGCAACAGATCTGAGGATTACGTAGGATATTCCACCAAATACGGTGATGCTGCCGGAGACTTCAGCCCTTGCTCGGATTTTACAGTAACTGAGATGAGAATGATCGGAGACGCTTTGGGCGTGCCAAAAGAACTTACTCACAAAACCCCGTCAGACGGTCTTTCCGGAATGTCTGACGAGGACAAGCTCGGATTTACATATGACGAATTGGACAGGTATATTTTTACCGGCATATGTGAAGATGAGGAGAAGAGGAAAAAGATTGATCGACTTCATGCCATCAATCTCCATAAGCTGCGCCTGATGCCGATGTATAAGAGATGAATGTTACTGCTTGGTGGTAGCAGAAAGCTTTACGTTGAAAGATGATCCGGGAATGATAGAGATTTTTTTTGCGTGTATTTATTATCAGGAATTGATATAATGATTGTAGTATCACGAGAATGACCATAAATATGGAGCATTTCATATATCGGCAGCTTATAAATGGGGAAGTTCTATTTTGGCAAGTTTAGGGGGATAATAAATGGCATTTGATGTATCAAGCATTGTCAGTGCTGTTAACAGTTATTTATACTCAATCTCAGATGTTAATAAACTTCTGACGGAAGGTGAGTCTGCCGGCAAGACATCAGGGCTTAGTGATATTTTTCAGAAATATCTTAAAAAGGCTGTGGATGATGAAAATGGGGGAAAGACATCTTCGGTCAGTGACATGGATTCTCTTACCGATTCGGAAGTGGTGAGTGCATTAAATGAACTTAAGGGACTTACTACTTCTTCGGCATTTGATTCATCCGGCAGTTCTTCGACGAATTCATCGCTGTCATCTTTTATGACGATGAGTCTGCCGGACCTGGTGAGTGGAAAAGATACAAATAAGGAAGTCAGGACAGCTCAGACTGCCAGAGTGGACGGATCTCTGGCACCGGTAACTACGAAAAGTGAAGATTCCATGGCGAGTGCCATTGCTTCTGAGATAGGCAGCAGATTTGCAAATGCCGACATAGAAGGGCAGATAAATCAGGCATTTAAGGGGCTTGATCTTCAGAGCGAGATAAACAGTGCTTTTAGAAATGCCGATGCAGGTGCGGTCATAAAAGAAGCCTTTCATGGGATTGATCTAAAGGCTGAGATAGAAAACAGCATAAATTCCCATAACAAGATAAATGAGGCTGTAAGCTACAATGAGTCAAGACTGCAGGCCTATAAGAGGTCATCGGGAAAGGCCGCTGAAACCAGTACTTTTGGGGATTTTCGACTATAAATTCAGAACTTTTTTTATAAAAGACTTATTAAGTTTTCAACTAATTAAAATTAGTAGTTGAAAATTCCAAGAGGATAGTTTAATATAAATTAGTTGTTTGATGAAGTAATTTAGGAGGATATTTTATGATTTCTGCAAGTGATTTCAGAAATGGTGTAACTATCGAAATCGATGGTAACGTATGTCAGATTATTGAATTTCAGCATGTTAAGCCTGGTAAGGGCGCTGCTTTCGTAAGAACTAAGCTCAAGGACATTATCAACGGCGGTGTTAAAGAGACAACATTCCGTCCTACTGAGAAGTTCCCTGCAGCTCGTATCGACAAGAAAGATATGCAGTATCTCTATCAGGATGGCGATATTTTCAACTTCATGGATTCAGAGACTTATGAGCAGATTGGTCTTACATCAGATCAGATTGGCGATTCTCTCAAGTTTGTTAAGGAGAATGAGACATGTAAGGTTATGTCTTACAACGGCAATGTATTTGCAGTTGAGCCACCTATGTTTGTAGAGCTTACAATCACAGAGACTGAGCCTGGATTCAAGGGCGATACAGCAACAGGTGCTACAAAGCCTGCAACTGTTGAGACCGGCGCCAGTGTAGCTGTTCCTCTTTTTGTTAACGAGGGCGATGTTATTAAGATTGACACAAGAACAGGTGAGTATCTCTCAAGAGTTTAATTATGTGAGAGCTTATGCACTCGCGGAGCTATGATTTAAGAGTTTTATTCTGACAGGTAATACATATCTGATACGATTTACAGTCATAATTTAGTTAATATAGTAAACTTTTTAAGACAATAGGAATTCCACTTTTTATGTGGTGCTTCTATTGTCTTTTTTTATTTCATTTTAGGGAGATTTAAGGTATGAACAATAATATAAATATAAATGATTTTGGAGTTCTTTTGGCTGATTCTGCAAGGGATATTCTTGGAGACGGATACTGCGTTGAATGTAAGGAAATCATTAAAAACAACGGCGTTTTATATCACGCTGTCGTTATAAGAAAGAGTAATATCAATGTAGCACCCACAATATATATTGATGAGTACTACAGAGAATATTTAAGCGGCAAAAAAATCATGGCTATTACTGATAATGTTATCAGGCTGTACCATGAGAATCGTGGCAAAGGGGACTTTGATGTGGAGTTCTTTAATGATTTTTCCAAGGTATGCAAACATCTTAGCTTTAAGGCTGTAAGTCTTGAGCGAAACAGACAGATTCTGGAAGATATTCCATACAGACAGATCGAGGATCTGGCAATGATACCGATATGCTGCGTAAACAGTGATGTATATGGAAGCGGATGTATTACAATCCATAACAGTCATGTTAAGACTTGGGAAATCTCCAATGAAGAGCTTTGGGAGAATGTTTTTGAAAGCACATTTAATGTCGCGCCGGTAAAAATTTCAACTATTTCAGAGCAGGTTGGACCAGTGATAGGTACTGATTATGACAAGGTGCTGGACAATATCCTTGTAGTATCGAATAAGGAGATGAGATATGGAGCCGGAGCTGTATTTTATCCCGGAGTTCTTAAAATGATTTCAGAAAAACTTGGTTCTGACCTCATCATAATTCCGTCATCAGTGCATGAGACAATCGTTATGCCAAGCTATTTGGCAGGCGGTAATGAGTATACACTTGGCAAAATGATCGGAGAGGTGAATGAGAGCGTAGTAAGTGATGAGGAGATATTAAGCGATAATGCATACTATTATAGCGCTGAAGATGAAATTGTGCGGATCTATGCTGAAAAGTAATATATGCTATAGATCGGGAGCTAATATACTGTGAAGTGATTTCAGAAATTCAGTAAAATTGGACATCGAGGGGCCTATATGATATGATATTCGGGTACGTTATTATGATATGCACCCGTAGTCTAACGGATAGAACGTAGGCCTCCGACGCCTTTGATGCAGGTTCGATTCCTGTCGGGTGCATCTTTTTTTGAGGTTCATATGAGAAAAAAGAATACAAATTATTCATTTAGAAATGATAGAAATAATATTTTTGCGATACTTGGAGATTATAAGAGAATACTAATGCCGCTGGTATTTGCTTTGGCGGTACTTCTGACTGTTGGAATCGCTCTTAGTGCTAATAGAAGAGCAACGCAGATGGTCAGCACAGAAAGCGAAGGGGATGCAGCTGCTACGCTGGATGTACCGGATGGAACAATGCAGGAAAATGCATTTCCTGAGGTAAATGCACTTATTGAGGAATACTATACTGCTTCTGCTAATGGGGATTCCGATACAATAGCTTCAATCTATAAGGGACTTGAAGAAACCGAGCTTTTAAAGGCTGTAGCAGCAGCTGATTATATTGAAGAGTATCAGAATATTACGGTTTATACAAAGACAGGACCTGTTGCAGGCAGCTATGCAGCTTATGTGTACAATGAAGTTAAACTCTACGATTATGAAAAGGCAATTCCGGGTCTTGATTCGTTCTATATCTGTACTGATGATTCCGGGAAATTGTATATAAACGGTGATATAGCTGAGAGTAGCGAGATTGAGTATCTCAAACAGATCAACCTTCAGGCAGATGTTATAGATCTCAATAATAAGGTCGCTACAAGCTACAATGATATGGTTAATTCTGACGAGAAGCTTGCAGAACTTCTTACTACCATGAGATCTGAGCTTCAGGTATCTGTCGGCGAGGCACTTGCCACATCTGAGGCTAATGCAACTGCTTCAGAAAGCTCTGAAGAGGAAAAAGAGGAAGAGAATGAGGAAACGGCTGCTTCAGATAAGAAGACTGTAACAACTCATACAATCAGGGCTACAGATGTCGTAAATATCAGAAAATCTGACAGTGAAACAGCAGATATTCTTTCCAAGACATCAAAAGGCGATGAGTTCAAACAGCTGGAGGCATTGGCCAATGGCTGGAGCAAGATAGAATATAACGGTTCTGTGGCTTTTGTTAAGACGGAGTTCTTTGAAGTGATTGGAGAGGAAACCGTTGAAGTGGATACTGATACAGATGCTGCAAATGAGGGTTCAGAAGCAGCGAGTGCTGAGGCAAGCACCAATTCAGATAAGGACACATCGACAGATACCAGCAAGGATACAGCTTCATCCGATGCAAGCAGCAGTAGCGCTAAGGTAAGCTCAGCAGCTACCGGTAAAATGCAGGTTTCTGAAACAGTAAGACTTCGTCAGAGTCAAAGTACAGATTCCGATGTTCTTAAGACAATCTATTCAGGAAGTACTGTAAATGTTATCGAGCAGTATTCAAACGGCTGGGCAAAGATTGAGTACGAAAAAAAGACCGGTTATATCAAGTCGGAATTTTTGACTAAGGACTGAAAAAAATAATAATGATTATGGATCCGCATCTGAAACGATGCGGATTCGTCACAATATGAGTTGGAAATTATATGAACTGATGACCAAAGGAGGAAGCGCTATGTTTGGAAGTACCAAGATAGGAATTATGGGAACAGGTAATATAGCCGGAATCATGGCGGATACCATTAAGAGCATGAGAGGTGTCACTTGCTATGCGGTTGGCTCGAGAACTGCTGAAAATGCAGGAAGATTTGCTTCTCTATATGGCATTAAAAAAAGCTATGGCTCTTATGAGGAACTTGTAAATGATCCGAAGGTAGAGCTTATTTATGTAGCAACACCTCACTCTGAGCACTATGAGAATGTAAAACTCGCTCTTAATGCAGGCAAAAATGTTATTTGCGAAAAAGCATTTATGCTAAACGAGCGCCAGGCCAAGGAAGTATTTGATCTTGCCAAGGAGAAGAATCTTCTTTTAACTGAAGCTATCTGGACAAGATATATGCCCATGAGAGCAAAGATAAATGAAGTGCTTGCCAGCAATGTTATTGGAGAGCCTACGATGCTGACAGCAAATCTTGGATATAATGTTTCCGGAAAAGACAGGATCAGTAAACCTGAACTTGGTGGGGGAGCACTGTTAGATCTTGGCGTGTATGTGCTTAATTTTGCATCTATGGTTTTCGGAAATGATGTTACGGATATCGCATCTATCTGTACCTTTAACGAGCTCGGTATGGATATGCAGGACAGCATAACTCTTAGATATCGTGATGGCAGAATGGCTGTTCTTTGTGCTACTGCCCATTCTATCGCTGACAGAAGCGGTGTTATCTTCGGAACAAAGGGATATATCCGAGTCGACAATATTAACAATATGGAAGCCATAACGGTTTTTGACAACGAACGCAAGAAAATCGCCAGCTATAAAGCTCCTAAGCAGATTACGGGATATGAATATGAAATTCAGGCCTGCAAGAAGGCTCTCTCAGAGAACTGGACTGAGTGCCCTGAGATGCCTCATTCAGAGTCTCTTAAGATGCTTAATATGATGGACTTTATCAGGAAGACTAATGGAATCAAATTCCCGGGAGAGGACGGGCTTGATGCCCGGGAATATGAGACATCATCAGCACATGCTGAAGAGTCCTATGAAACAATTTCATCTCAGCCGGAGGAAGTATCTTCTGATAACGATCAGGTTGATGCATAATTTCTTTGAAAGAGATATTTTTTGGCATAATACACAAAAAGTATTGAAAAAACTTTTGCAATTTAGTGTAATAAATTCTCTTGCACTTTAAATTATTGAAGTATATAATAACCATCAGGCAGAGATGTCTGCGCAATGGGGCGTGGAGACTTTTAGTTTCTTTCGCCCTTTTTTCATACAGAAAAATAATAATAATATTTGCAGTGAATATCTGCATTGTGCCAGAAGGTACGGGAAGGAGAAAAAATGTCATACGTTGACGAGATTTACAATTATGTTGTAGAAAAGAACCCAGCTCAGCCTGAGTTTCATCAGGCAGTAAAAGAGGTACTTGAGTCTCTTCGAGTAGTTATTGAGGCTAACGAAGAAGAGTATCGTAAGGATGCGCTTTTAGAGAGACTTGTTACTCCTGAGAGACAGATTCTCTTTAGAGTACCTTGGGTTGATGACAAGGGACAGGTTCAGGTTAACAATGGTTTCCGTGTACAGTTTAATTCAGCTATCGGACCATACAAGGGAGGTCTTCGTTTCCATCCATCAGTTAACCTTGGTATCATCAAGTTCCTTGGTTTCGAGCAGATTTTTAAGAACTCTCTTACAGGTCTTCCAATCGGCGGTGGTAAGGGTGGTTCTGACTTTGATCCTAAGGGCAAGTCAGACAGAGAGGTTATGGCTTTCTGCCAGAGCTTCATGACAGAGCTTTTCAGACATATCGGAGCTGACACAGACGTTCCTGCCGGTGATATCGGTGTTGGAGGACGTGAGATCGGCTATATGTACGGCCAGTACAAGAGAATCAGAGACGTATACGAGGGAGTTCTTACAGGTAAGGGACTTACATATGGCGGATCACTTGCTCGTACACAGGCTACAGGATATGGTCTTGTTTATATCACAGAAGAACTTCTTAAGGATCATGGCAAAGACCTCTCCGGCAAGACAGTAGTTGTTTCAGGTGCAGGTAACGTTGCAATCTATGCTATCGAGAAGGCTCAGCAGCTTGGCGCAAAGGTTGTATCTTGCTCTGACTCAACAGGATGGATCTACGATCCAGAAGGAATTGATGTTGCACTCCTTAAGGAAGTTAAAGAGGTTAAGAGAGCACGTCTTTCAGAATATGCAGCAGCCAGAAGCAGCGCTGAATATCACGAAAAGAAGAACGGCGAGCATGGCGTATGGAACATCAAGTGCGATGTAGCTCTTCCATGCGCAACTCAGAACGAGCTTGATCTTGATGATGCTAAGGCTCTGGTAGCAAACGGTGTTATCGCTGTATGTGAGGGTGCTAATATGCCTTCAACAATTGAAGCTACTAAGTATCTCCAGGACAACGGTGTACTCTTCATCTGTGGTAAGGCTTCAAATGCCGGTGGTGTTGCTACATCTGCTCTTGAGATGAGCCAGAACTCAGAGAGACTTTCATGGACATTTGAGGAAGTTGACAACAAGCTTCAGGGAATCATGGTAAATATTTACAAGAGTATTTCTGAGGCTGCCAAGAAGTATGGCAAGGAAGGCGACTATGTTGCAGGTGCTAACATTGCTGGTTTCCTTAAGGTTGCAGAGGCTATGAAGGCTCAGGGTATTGTATAATATTTTTACCAGCCTTAATTTAATATTTTAATGATGTTTCAAAATGGGTCCGGAAGCAGAACTGCTTCCGGGCTTTTATGTTTCCAGTGGATGATACATTCTTGAACATAATGTTCATAAATGTAATCAGGCAACATACTGGCAATTAATTCGCAGAATTGTACTGAATAGCACTTGACATACTACGACAGTCGTAATATATTTACTATGACAGACGTAGTATGATTGTCGTAGTAAGGAAACATTCTTATTTTTCTTTATAAAAAAGATTTGTGCACGGATTTTTTTACAGAGAATGATACGAGAATGAATCGGAAAAGGTGCAACTATGTTGGAGATAAGTAGTGATGTGATACGAGGCTACAATGACACCATAATTCTCTTTTTCCTGAGAAAAGAACCTTCCTATGGTTATGAGATTTCCAAGAATATCAGGGCATTGTCCAAGGAGAAGTATCTGATAAAAGAGACAACTCTTTATTCAGCTTTTACGAGACTTGAGAAAAATGGCTATATCAGCTCTTTTAGCATGGAAGCTGAGAATGGAAAAAAGCGGACATATTACCGGATTACGGATGAAGGTAGGAAATACTATCAGGAAAAATGCGAAGAGTGGCAACTGACAAAAGAAGTAATTGAGAACTTTATTAGTGTTTGATAAGCTGATTTTATTATGGAAGTGGAGATTGAAGGATGGAAGTATTGAAGAATTATCTTGAAACAATGTTTGCCAAGATGCCTGAGACAGAGGATGTGGCGAGAGCTAAACAGGAATTGTGGTCAATGATGGAGGATAAGTACAATGAACTCATCGCTGAGGGTAAGCATGAGAATGAGGCTATCGGAACTGTAATTTCTGAGTTCGGAAATCTTGAGGAGATATCTGAATCGCTGGGCCTTAAAAAGGATGAAGCAAAAGAGGAACCGAAAGAATTTTCATTAGAAAACAGGACTAATTCAGAACAGATTAATTATTCCGGGAAACGTCTTGTTGCTCTTGATGAAGCATTGGCGTATATTTCTGATGTGACAGCCAGCAGATTTTTGCTTGGACTTGGTGTAATGTTTTGCATTTTTGCACCTGCAGGGCCAATTCTTGGTAGCGGTCTTGGAAATGTCTTTTTCCTGAGACTTATTTCAGGGCTTTTGAATGGCTTAGGAGTTACTCTTTTATTTGTTCTTTCCGGCATTGGAGTAGGACTTATAGTTTTGTCATCCGCCCGCAAGAAGGAGTGGAAATATCTCAGAAAAAAAGAATGTTGTATTGACTATGAAACCAGAGATTATGTAAAGAATGAAAAGGATATAAACGGAGTAAGAAAGTCACTTATGCTTTCGCTTGGAATTGTTTTATGTTGTATCAGCGTTGCTCCGGTGGTATTTTTCGGAACTATTTTTGATGGCAACTTCTTCTCAGAAGCACTTGGCCCATCAATGATATTCCTTCTTACAGGAATCGGAGTATTCTTCATCTTGTTTTCATCTGCAAAAGAGGACGCTTATAAGAAGCTTTTGTCTTTGGGGTGATCTATAAGTAAACATTAGATAGATTTACCGCATAATATAGAGCTTTTGGCGATAGAAAATTTCATATTTTGTTTGGGCTTAATCGGCTATCATAAAGCTATTTTGAGACAGGGAAATGTTTCAAAGTAGCTTTTTGTTTTGCTTGAAAAATATGATAGCTCATGAGGTGTGTTTTCGTTTCGGATAAGAAACACATGACTATGGAGAGTAGAAAATTGACTGTAAATATAAAGAATTTATAGAAAATTTATTTAATATCCCACAAAAATAAACGATAATATATATAGATGTTTTAAGGGACAAGTGCGCCCTTTTACTTTTTCTAAAACATTTGAAAGGAGAATCAGCATGGATGGCATGAGTACACAGGATTTACTGAACGGACAGGATTTATCTACAGCTAATGTGGATGATCTTTTGGCAGCGATGAAGCAGGAAGAAGGTCCTGCACCTGCTGCGCCAGCCGAAGAACCTAAGCCCAAGAGAGGTCGCAAAAAAGCTGCTGAACCAGAGCCAATTGCTGATCTTCCTAATCTCGATGAAATGATAGCAAAAGAAGCAGCGGCTGATGCAGCTGCACTGGCAGCGGCCGAAGCACCGGTTGATCCCGATGCAATGCTTGCAGCTATGGCTTCTGCAGAGTCTGCTACTGATGTCGATGCTGCAATGGCAGCAATGGCAGCGGGAGTAGCTCCTGCAGAAGAGATTTTAGCCGAAGCACCGGTTGACCCCGATGCAATGCTTGCAGCTATGGCTTCTGCAGAGTCTGCTACTGATGTCGATGCTGCAATGGCCGCAATGGCAGCGGGAGTAGCACCTACAGAAGAGATTTCAGCCGAAGCGCCGGTAGAAATGCCAGCAGCAGAGGCCCCTGCAGAAGAGATTCCGGTAGATGCTGCGGTAGATATGGATGCGGTAATGGCCGCAATGGCAGGCACAGAAGCAGCACCAGAAGCAGAGTCAGCCCCATTGCCAGAAATACCGGTAGAAATGCCAGCAGCAGAGACTGTGCCGATGCCTGAGATGCCAGTAGATATTCCTACAGCAGAGCCAGCTCCAATGCCAGAAATACCGGTAGAAATGCCAGCAGCAGAGTCAGCGCCAATGCCAGAAATACCGGTAGAAATGCCCGCAGCAGAGGCTGCGCCAATGCCTGAGATTCCGGTAGATATTCCTACAGCAGATGCTGCACCAATGCCAGAAATACCAGTAGACATACCGACAGCAGAGGCCCCTGCGGCAGAGATTCCTGCTGAAACACCTGTGGCAACTGACCCCGAAATTCTTGTTGTTATGCCTACTGAGGAAGTACCTGCAGACATGCAAATACCAGAGGCTCCGGCAGAGACCGCGCCAATGGCTGATATACCTACAGAGATGCCATCTCCGGAGGAACCTGTCGATATTGATCCTGTGATGGCTGCAATGATAGCAGCAGGAGATATGCCAATGCCTGAGGGTGCAGTTATGCCTGATGCGGCAGATATACCGGTGGCAGAGACACCGCTTGAAGTAGCCGAAGAGCCCCAGATGGAAGAGATGCCACTTGATGTAGCCAAAGAAACTCCGGCTGAAAATCTGGATGCTATCCTTAATGCTGAGGTTGAAGCGCTTACAGAGCCAAGTGAAGTTGCAGAAGCGCTTACGGAGCCAAGTGAAGTTGTAGAAGCGCTTACAGAGCCAAGTGAAGTTGCAGAAGCGCTTACGGAGCCAAGTGAAGTTGCAGAAGCGCTTACAGAGCCAAGTAAAGTAGCAGAAGCACTCACAGAACCGGATGTTGCTGAAGAAGCATTCACAGAGCCCGAAGTTGCTACAGAGGCACCTACGGAGCCGATTCCTGAAGCGGAAGTCCAGACAGAAGCTGAGTCAGAGATTCCTATGACTGATCCATCACTGGATATGGCTCTTACCGAAGAAATGCCTGCAGCTGAAGAAATAGTGGAGCAGATTCCTGCAGAACTTGATATGTCTTCAACTGATGTACTGACAGGCGCAGCAGAAGACATCGAGAACTTCCTTGATGGCGAAGACTATGAGTATATCAAGGTGGACACTACTGATAAAACTCTTATTATTATCAAAACCCAGAGTGGAAATTCGATGGCTGTTACCTATGCAGGCGGAGAATTTGAAGCGCTTGAATCAGGCTATGACAAGGATGGAAAGACCGGATATAACGAAATAATGAATGACTTTGTAAAGGAAATCATTAAGTCAGGTGGAAACAGCCGGATTAAGAGGCACAAAGGCAGTAAAGTTGTAGCTGAGTGATATGATCGTTACAGTGCCAGGCTATCGATGGGTCATTTCCCGTCCGTAGTTGATAAGGCTTATATCGTGAGGTATAAGTGAATTAGGGTGGTAACACGAAGCGATAAGCTCTCGTCCCTGAATTTATATTCAGAGATGAGAGCTTTTTTATACCTAAAAATCTATAAAAAGAGACTGGAGAAAAAAGTGATCGATGAAGAAAGGGAGAAACTGAATAGGTAGCGCTACTGTGAACTTACTGTTAATGCTCAGAGGTGGCAGGAAGCGTTGCGCCACCGACTGAGTAAGAACATGATAACTAATCTTACTCTATTATGCCAATTCTTTATATGGTAAAATATTATCAGTAAGCCGTTTGTGAGAGGTATAGGCTGTAGTTTTGCCGGCTACAGCCTATATTTGATAATGGATTGCTGATTATTTTCTGTAATGACAAAGCTTTAAGGGGGATGAATGTATGGGGAATGAAGATGTAATGGGGAAAAAGTTTGATAATAAGACGATAGTATCAATGATAATTCTTGTTGTTGCCTTTGCTATCAGCGTTTTTGGACTTATCAGAAACACCGATATTTACAGAGGAATAATCTACTTTGGACAATGTCTTGCCTGCGTTTTGATCTTTACATTTGGCATTATGAAGTTTAAGGATGCAGAGAGCAAAATCTTTAAGATAGTTCTGATTTCTTATGCTCTTCTCGAAGCTCTGAGAGCATCTCTTCTTAATATTACCGGAGTGCATTTCATATTTGGCGCAATTGCAAGGTTCGTCCTGGTCTGCCTTGCCTGCACTTGTGTGCTGGTAGCAGATAGAATGGGCAATAAGCCATCAAAGAAAATGGCTATAGGGATGACAATTCTGGAAATTATTTTATACATTGTCTTTCTTGTTGGTTTTCCCGGAGTTATGCTCGGGCGTATGAACAGATTCCTGCCTCTTGCAGGAGTTCTGATAGCAGCGTCGATAGCTCTTTTGCAAAAAAGTGAAAGCTTGAACGAATAATTGGATGACTGATTACTTATTTTTGGCATATATATATTTTTGTTAGTAGGCGATTTTTAAACATTACTTACAAAAAAAAGATACGGAAAAAATAAGTAAATTTGTGTTCGAAAAAAAGTAGAATATTTATCGGAGATATTATGAAAAAGAATATACTAGTCTATATAACCGCCATTACTTTAATTTTGGCAGGCTGCGGATCATCAGCAGAAAAATCAACTGCAGGAGTGGAAACAAGTACAGCAACTGAACAAGCCGCAGAAGCCGGATCAAATGAGGACTCTGATAAATCATTCGGTACTGAAAAAATCGACGCGTCCAAGGATAGCACAAATCAGAAATTATCAGAATCATCTAAAGAAAACACAAAACAAAAATCATCAGAATCATCTAAAGAGGACACAAAGCAGAAAACACCAGAATCATCTAAAGAAAACACAAATCAGAAATCATCGGAATTATCTAAAGATGATACAAATCAAAAATCATCAGAGACATCTAAGAAATCTTCAGAAGAAAGCGATGCTCAAAAGCAACAAACAAACCAGAAGCAAACTAAGGAGCAGCAAACAAACCAGAAGCAAACTGAAGAACAACCGGCTCAACAGCAGACACCGGCGCCTGAGCAGCCTGCGTCCGCAGAGCAGCCCAAAACTCCTGAGACACCCAAAACTCCGGAAAAGACAGATTACGGCAGAATTTTGTTTGTGGGAGATTCCAGGACGGTGGACATGTTTTCTGCTGACAGAGATAAAATTTTGGGCGAAGTGTATGACGGAATCACAGTTTATGCAGAAGATGCCAGGAGCTACACATTTTTGATCGAAACGATGAGCTCTGCCGGAACAGAAAACTTTGATACCATTATTTCCTGGATGGGCTGCAATGATTACGGCAATTTTGCAAATTATCAGCCGCATTACGAAGGACTTTTACGGGAAGGGAAAAGACTTATTCTCTGCACGGTAGGGCCTACTCTTGATTCGGGACTTACAAATGATTTTGACAAAACGCATTATCTCAATGATTTCCAGATTGCATATAACAGCGCACTATGGACATGGGCAAATGCAAATGGTGTTAAGGTAATTGACCTCTATTCGTATCTTGCAAATACAACGGATGTATATCTTGATCCGGCAGACGGCATTCATTATCAGCCAAAGCCCACAGGTGCCATCTGGAGCGTCATCAGATCGGCGCTGAATTGATTATTTTATTTTTTCTTTAGTGGACATATTATGATAATAATTGTAAGATTAAAGTGTTTGGAAAGCGTTTTCCAGACACTTGTTTTTTATATCAATCATAGGAAATTTTTAAGACCAAAGTTATTATCTAAATGATAAGAATCATATTTTAAATATTATTAAATCATTTTCTAAGGGGATCAAATGGTATCAATAAAAGATGTTGCCAAGGAAGCGGGAGTTGCTATTTCCACAGTTTCCAAGGTGCTGAACAATTATCCGAATGTAAGTGAAGCTACAAAGGCCAGGGTAAATGAAGTCGTCGAGCGACTTGGATTTGTTCCAAATGCTGTGGCTGCCAGCCTCTCCTCCAAGAGAGTGGGACGTGTTGCGCTTCTGATAAGGCTTAATCTTGACACTTCCGCCAGCGATGAGATCAATATGCAGTATATTTCAGGTGCTGTGCACCGGGCAAAAGAGCTGCAGATGGACCTCATCACAGTTTTTTACTCGATGATAGAGGATATGAACCTTGAGGAAGTAAAGAGCTATTTTGAATCACAGGGCATCAGAGGAATCATAATGTATGGCCTCACAACCAAGGATAAGGTCCTTCACAAGCTTATTGAATCAGGTGATTTTAAGATTGTAGTAATTGATGCTCCTATGGTAAATGAGAACACTACCTCAGTCAGTATCAATCATGCCAAAGCCCAGTATGATGTGGCCAAGAAGACGATCACTGAAAACAAGTGCAAGAAGGTACTCTATATCCAGGGGGAAGAAGATGGCTATGTTACAGCAAAGAGGCTGGAGGGAATAAAGAAACTCTGCGAGGAAAAGAAACTTAAGCTCACTGTAAGAAATGGCAAATTTTCTGAACTTCGTGCAAGAGAACTCACAATGCGATACGCTAAGAGCAATCACTGTGTTGTATGTGCCTCGGACCTTATGGCTATAGGCGCCATGAAAGCACTTATCGATATGGATATCTTCAGGCCTGTATGTGGATTTGACGGCATCATTCTCATGGGATATGTGGGAAAACAGATGAATACGGTAAAGCAGGATTTTGTTGAAATATCAAAGAAGGCTCTGGATGAAGTTTCAAGGCTCATGAATGGTGAAAAGGGCAGAAAAGTGACTATGAAGCATACCTTAGTCCGCTTGAAATATGAGGATATAATCTGTTGATAGGTAACGGAATTTGCAGTTTGTGAAACAAATCAGCTTTTCCATATATCAACAAAAATTAAATTTGTACTTGCAGAAAACGTTTTCCTATGTTATATTTACTTCAACGAAGCAAGAAAACGTTTTCCGAATGATTATATTTTTTTATAAGGAGATTAGAATATGTCAAAGCACACAAACATGCAGCGTGATGTACTTGTCCTTAATCTTGAGGAGCAGCTTGAGGGAATTGCTCAGGACAAATTTGGAAAGACTCTTAAGGAGTGTACAGATCAGGAGGCATACTATGTACTTCTTGATATGACTACGCGCCTTATGGATGTTGCAGAGGTTTATAACGGAGAGAAGAAGGTTTACTACATTTCCATGGAGTTCCTTATTGGTAAGCTTCTTTCCAATAACCTTATTAATTTGAGAGTATACGACAGGGTAAAAGAGGTTTTGGAGAAAAACGGCAAGGAGCTTGCAAAGATCGAAGAGTGCGAGCCGGAGCCATCACTTGGAAACGGCGGACTTGGAAGACTGGCAGCGTGCTTTTTGGATTCAATAGCAACTCTTGGTCTTGCAGGTGAAGGAATCGGCCTTAACTATCACTTTGGCCTTTTCAAACAGGTATTCAAGGATCACCTTCAGTATGCTGAGAAAAATGAATGGATCGAGAAGCAGTCATGGCTTGAGAAAACAGACACTACTTTCGAGGTATCTTTTGGCGACAAGAAGGTTGTATCCCGTCTCTATAACATGAACATAGTAGGTTACGACACAGGAGTTAACAAGCTTCGTCTTTTTGATATCGAGTCTATTGACGAATCACTGGTTAAAAAAGGCATCGACTTCGATAAGACCAAGATCGACAAGAACCTTACTCTTTTCCTCTATCCGGATGACTCTGATGAGGCAGGCAACCTCCTTAGAATTTATCAGGAGTACTTCCTTGTGTCCAACGCAGCTCAGCTTATTTTGAGGGAACAGAAGGAGCGTCAGTATGACCTTCACGAGCTCAACAACCATGCTGTTATCCAGATCAATGATACTCATCCTACAATGATCATTCCTGAGCTTATCAGGATTCTTGTTGAGGATAAAGCATTTAGCATGGATGATGCCATTGATGTTGTCAGCAAGACCTGTGCATACACCAACCACACAATTCTTGCAGAGGCTCTTGAGACCTGGCCTCTTGAGTATCTTGAGAAGGTTGTTCCTCAGTTGGTTCCTTACATTAAGGAACTGGATAAGAGAATTCGTGCTAAGTACCCAAGAAAGCCCAAGATCCAGATCATTGACAAGGACAAGAGGGTACACATGGCATTTATTGATATCCACTATGGATTCTCAATAAACGGTGTTGCTGCTATCCATACAGATATCCTCAAGAATTCAGAGCTTAACGACTTCTATAAGCTCTATCCTGAGAAGTTCAATAATAAGACAAATGGTATTACCTTTAGAAGATGGCTTCTTTCCTGCAACCATCCGCTGGCTGATTTCCTTTCACAGACAATCGGTGACGGATTTAAGAAGGATGCCAATAAGCTTGAGAGACTCCTTGAACACATCGATGACAATGAGGTCCTTGACAAGATAGAAGCTATCAAGATGAGCAAGAAAAAAGAGCTGGCTGCTTACCTTAAGGAACATGAGAATGTTGAGGTGGATCCTGATTCAATTTTTGATATTCAGGTAAAGAGACTTCATGAGTACAAGAGACAGCAGATGAATGCTCTCTATATTATCCACAAGTACCTTGAAATCAAGGGCGGCAAGAAGCCTGTAAGACCTCTTACTTTCATCTTTGGCGCCAAGGCTGCTCCTGCTTATGTTATTGCAAAAGATATCATTCATCTGCTTCTGGTTCTTCAGGAAATTGTCAACAACGATCCTGATGTTAACAAGTACATGAAGGTTGTCATGGTTGAAAACTACAACGTAAGCTACGCTGAAAAGCTTATCCCTGCATGTGATGTTTCAGAGCAGATTTCTCTTGCGTCAAAAGAGGCATCCGGAACAAGTAACATGAAGTTTATGCTTAACGGAGCTGTGACTTTGGGAACAGATGACGGTGCAAATGTTGAGATCCATGAACTCGTTGGCGATGACAACATCTACATCTTTGGTATAAGTGCCGATGAAGTAATCGAACATTACAAGAAGGCTGACTATGTATCAAAGGATTACTACAAGAAGAGCAAAGTGATCAAAGAGGCTGTGGACTTTATTGTCAGCAAGCAGTGCCTTAAAGTCGGCCACAAGGAGAACCTTGAAAGACTTTACAAAGAGCTTCTTAACAAGGACTGGTTCATGACACTTATCGATCTTGAGAGCTATATTGCAAAGAAAGATGAGATCTTTGCAGATTACGAGAAACGCGATAAGTGGAAGAAGATGATGCTTACAAACATCGCAAAAGCCGGTTATTTCTCATCCGATCGTACAATTGCGGAGTACAACAGAGACATCTGGCACCTTAACTAAGAAGATATTTCGAAATATTCATTAAAATATAATTAAAAGTATAAAAAAAGTGGGAAAACGACAGTTTTTCCACTTTTTTTTGGTTAGAATAAATATTGTAAAAACGTGCACAGATCATGAAAGTTAGTTTCAAAAAAGTATGGAAGATTTCAGTGATATCTCCCTGAGACTTGAGGTCTATGGTACTAGGGGATCGAATTCTATATTTAGTGACGAGTTCACGAAATATGGAGGCTCAACCTCCTGTTATTTGATTGAGACTAACGACGGCAACAGGAAGGAAGCCATTATTCTTGATGCCGGAACGGGTCTGTATAAGATAAACGACATTGATTACGATGAGATCACTATTCTTTTGTCACATTCGCACCTGGATCATATTCTTGGTCTGCCTGTTTTCCCATATCTCAGCAAAGAGAATAAGAAAGTAAATATTTATCTGGCAAAAAGAAACGGCGTCTCTGCGAAGGAGCAGATTGACGGCCTTATTTCCGAGCCCTACTGGCCCTGCAGGATATCTGATTACAAGGCAAAAGTCGGGATTTTTGACATGCCGGAAAGCTTTGATATAGGCGGAGTTCATGTGGATACCATGGAGTCAAACCATCCCGGTGGGTCATCAATCATAAGACTCGGATTTAGAGGTTCGAACTTTGTATATGCCACAGATTATGAACATGGAGATGTCTCCAAGGAAAAAGAACTGGCTGCTTTCGCGAAAGGTGCTGATTTGCTTTTCTATGATGCTCAGTACTTTGAAGATGAATATTTAAAGTATAAGGGCTACGGCCATTCAACTCCGGAAGAGGGGATCAGGCTTAAGGAAGAAAGCGGGGCAAAAGAGCTTGTTTTTATCCACCACAGTCCGGCTCACAATGACCTTTGCTTATATGAGGCTGAAAGAAAGTACATTCAAAAAGGTGCGCATTTTGCCAGGGAAGGGGAGGTGCTTTATCTATGACAAAAGAGTATTCCATAGACAGACTGATACAGATTGCCATCGCTCTCTCGGCAGAAAAGAATGTAGATAAGATTCTGGATATGATACTTCAGGAAGCCATAAAGATCAGTAACTGCGATTCCGGAACCGTATATGTCAGGGAAAAAGACCTGCTGTATTTCCACAACACTTATACCGGGGCGGGAGGATTTGTTGATAAGAGTACAGGAAAGCTAAAGAATATTCCGCCGGTTCCGCTAAACAGAAGCTATGTAAGTGCCTGCGCAGCTATTGATAAGAAAAAGATAAACATCGAGGATGTTTATGAGTCCGGAGAATACGATTTTACCGGAGCCAAAAAGTACGACACAATGAATAACTACAGGACAAAGTCCATGTTGGTTATCCCCTTGGAAGACGACAAGGGCGAAATTGTGGGAGTGCTCCAGCTTATAAATGCGCAGGATGAGGGTGGAACAATAATCCCATTCCCGGCATCTGATGAGGATATAATCTCAGCACTGGCATCTCTTGCGGCAGTAAGTCTTACCAACAGAAGACTTTCACAGCAAGTTCTTGATACGCTGCATTCTTTTGTGGAAGTGATGGTTGAGGCAATTGATACAAGAAGCTCTTACAACGCCAATCACACAAAGAGCATGGTCTCCTATGCCAGGAAGTTTCTTGATTACATCGAACAAAACCACGACAGCCGGAAACTCACAGATGAGGAAAAGGACTCTTTCCTGATGAGTGTATGGCTTCATGACATCGGAAAGCTTGTAATACCGCTTGAAGTAATGGATAAGGCCACAAGGCTGGGTACTAAAAAAGATGTGATAAAAAACAAAGTTACAGTGGCCTGCTTAAAGGAAGAAATAGCAGGGTTAAAAGAGCCTGAGAAGAAGAAAAAAGCTGACGAAAAGATAGAACTGATCACAAAGGCCTGGGAGCTGATTGAAGACTGTGATACGAAAGGCTTTTTACCGGATGAGCTCATAGATGCCCTTAAGGAAGCGGCTAAGATCAGGATTATCGATTCCGAGGATAACGAGACAGCTCTTTTGACAGAGGATGAGCTCACAGCAATAACGGTGAGAAAGGGAACCCTCACCGATGAAGAGAGAAATACAATGCAGTCTCACGTGGTATATACTGGCAGGATGCTGGATAAGATGAACTTTGAAGGGGTATACGCGCAGGTTCCGGGATGGGCAGCGGCACATCATGAACTTCTGGACGGCTCCGGATATCCAAATCACGTTGAGGCAAAAGACATACCGACCCAGGTAAGGTTCCTGACAATAATTGATGTATATGACGCGCTGACAGCGGAGGATCGGCCTTACAAGCCTCCAATGCCTGTAGAAAAGGCCTTCGGAATTTTGGAGAGCATGGTATCGGAAGGAAAAGTCGATGGAGAGATTCTAAAGCTCTTTAAAGAGAGCAGGGCTTGGGAAAAGGGATGACAAAGGATGACAAAAGAACCGTCCCTTTGTCACCTTGGAAAGGAGCGACGATGGATAAGAAAAAAGGTAAATCCGGAATTGTTAAATGGATAATCATTGCCCTGGTCATAATTGCAGCCATTGTGGCAGGCATCCTGATTTTCCTTAACAGTCAGAAGCTTTCGGCTACTACCATGAGGCTTTTAAAGATTCAGGGTATCGTAAAGCTTTTTGACAAGGAAAAAGAAAAAACAATAACGGACAACTTAAGGCTGGCAAACGGAAATGTTCTTAATACTGAGACTGAGTCTTTGGCTTCTATTGCACTGGACGATACGAAGATAGTCACAGTCAATGACAGTAGTCGTGCGGAATTTTTGCAGAATGGTAAAAAGCTGAATATCAATCTGACTGCCGGAAGCCTGTTCTTTAATGTTACACAGAAATTGGCAGCCGATGAATCTTTTGACATCAGGACTTCCAACATGGTTGTGGGAATCCGCGGAACCAGCGGACTTGTGTGCGTTGATGAAGACGGGAATGAGGTTTTGTACATTACAGACGGAGAAGTTGAGGTTGTAGGTACAAACCCTGTAACCGGCGAGCAGAAAACCATAACTGTCAAGGCCGGGCAGAAGATAACGGTCTATTTATATAATGACAGAGAAAAAGACAGCATCATGTTCGAACTTGAGCCTGTGGCAGATGTGGATCTGATAAAGGTTATACGAGACAGACTCATTGAGGATGAAGCGCTTCTTGACAGAGTCTGCAAAGCTACAGGTTGGGATAAAAATGTGATTCTTGGAATTTCCAGCGGCTCATCAGATTCCGGCAGCGAATCTACCGAGACAGAAGCTTCAACTGCTGAAGAAAGCACTACTGAAGGCGAAGAATCTGATACGACTGTAGAGGAAGGCACCGATGGTGGCACTACTCAGGAGCAGACCACGGATGATACCGGAACAGAAGAGCCTGAAGGCGGCGAATCTGAGAACGCTGCAGGTAGCAGCGGACAGGCTAAGGCTCCTTCACTTCTGGAAACAGAGGTTAAGGGAGTTGATGAGGAAAACGGAAACCTGATCCTTAATGATAACTCAGAGTTTAATCCTGACTTCTATTATGCAAGTAATGAAGACGTTGCAAGGGAAATTGGTAATGATCCGGAAGCTCTTTTGGAGCACTACCTGACCTTCGGACAGGAGGAAGGAAGAGCAGGAACAAGTCAGGATGCTAAGGCTGCAGAGCAGAAGAAGCAGCAGGAGGAGAAGGAAAAACAGCAGCAGTATGAAAACTGGCAGGATACTCTTGAGAAGGCTGAACAGGAAGCTCGTGAGCAGCAGGAACTGGAAGATCGCCAGTGGCAGGAATATTTAGCATCTCTGGAAGATAATAGTTCCAGTGGTGGCGGAGATGATTCTTCAAGTGAAGATA
>SVFZ01000054.1 GCA_015056585.1 Butyrivibrio sp.
ACTGGCAGGATACTCTTGAGAAGGCTGAACAGGAAGCTCGTGAGCAGCAGGAACTGGAAGATCGCCAGTGGCAGGAATATTTAGCATCTCTGGAAGATAATAGTTCCAGTGGTGGCGGAGATGATTCTTCAAGTGAAGATAACGGATCAAATGGTTATACTCCAGTTGGAACTATGGATGGAGAAACAGTTTATCAAGGCCCTGATGGTAATTATTACGTTATGGCACAGGATGGAACTTATGAAAGAGTCGAGTACCGGCCATAATGGTTAACCTAACCATCAATATATATATGATATCGCTATACTTCACCAACATAGCAGGACATAACTATGACACAAAAAAAGATAATCCGTAGTTATCTGAAAAAACCGCAATATCGGAAACTGGCAATTGTATTCTTTATCCTTTCTGTTATCTATACCTTTGCAGTTTATTTCAAGGTGCTGAATAGAGTAGATAAGTGGATACAGGACGTTCTTTACCAAAGGCCTCAGGCAGTTTCCGGGGACGTGGTCATAATAGGAATTGATGATGAATCTATAGAGCAGCTGGGCCCTTACAATACCTGGGACAGGCACGTAATGGCCTCTGCTCTGGAGGCTCTTGCTAAAGACCCTGAGAATATGCCAAGTGTAGTGGCAATTGATACTCTCTATTCCGGTGGAACCGATCCGGAAGCAGATAAGCATCTTGCGGAGGCTGCAAGTAAGCTTCCTGATGTGGTGGTTGCCAGCGCAGGTGTATTTGGTTCGGGCTTTGTGGAGGATGATTTTGGCTCTTTTCAACATAAAAGCCACATTCTGTACAGCTATGAAAAGCCCTATGAGGAACTTGAGGCAGTAACCCACCAGGGACACATCAATGCCATGCTTGATATGGATGGCATCATGAGGCATGCCTTTCTTTACTTTGACGCTGAGGATGAAAACGGAAGTGTACAAAGAGTATACTCTATGGCCCATGAGGCTGCCAGAATCTACGCTGAAAAGGAAGGAATCTCTTTTACCGATCCTGAGACTGATGCAAGAGGTCACTTTTACCTGTCCTATTCATCGGCTCCCGGCACCTACGACGACGGGATGTCCATTGCAAAGCTTATAAACGGGCAGGTTCCTTCTGATTACTACGCAGGGAAAATAGTGTTCATCGGCCCGTACTCTGCAGGACTTCAGGACGAATACTTTACTCCTATTGACAGAGCAAAGAAGATGTACGGAGTGGAGTTTCAGGCAAATGTAGCCGAGGCGCTGCTTAAAGGAGATTACAAGAAGGAGGTGCCTGATTACATCCAGGCTATCCTGGTATTTGTAGCAGTCCTTGTGGGAATAACCATATTCCTTATGACCAACGTAAAAGTTGCCACAATCTACATGCTGATAGATATGATTGTCTATGCACTGGTGGCATACATTCTCTATTTAAGGGGATATCTGGTTCATCCGCTTTGGATGCCTGTAGGTCTCATTGGAATGTATATCTGCTCAATTGTGATCCATTACACAAGAGCGGCTCTTGAAAAGAGAAGGATAACCAAGACCTTTGAAAGATATGTTGCACCGGAGATCGTAAAAGAGATCATGAAGCAGGGCATGGAAAATCTGTCTCTGGGCGGAAAGACCTGTGATATTGCAGTTTTGTTTGTTGACGTTAGAGGCTTTACCACCATGTCGGAGCGCCTGACTCCTGAGAAAGTGGTCTTTATCCTCAACAGATATCTGACCATGGCCAGCGATTGTGTTGAAAAAAATCACGGCACGCTTGATAAATTTGTAGGAGATGCAATGATGGCATTCTGGGGAGCGCCCCTGCCACAGGAGGATGCAATCTACAACGCCGTGAAAACGGCTCAGGACATAGTGGTTGGAGCAAAAAGAGTTTCCGATGAACTAAAGGCAGAGATAGGCGAGGAACTTCGTGTAGGTGTAGGTGTAAACTACGGGCCTGCGGTTGTAGGAAACATGGGCGCGGAAAAGCACATGGACTATACAGCTATCGGCGACACAGTTAACACCGCAGCCAGGCTTGAAGCCAATGCCCCGGGAGGTACAGTCTATATCAGCAGAGTAGTGGCTGATGCTCTGGAGGGCAGGATACGGGTTACATCCCTTGGTGATACCATCAAACTTAAAGGTAAAGCTGAAGGCTTTGAAGTACTGAAACTCGAAGAAATCCTGTGACAAAAAACATGAAAAAACTAAGCAGTCGGGAATCATATCTATCAACTCCCGGCTGCTTTTTTGCTGCACAAGACCGGCAAGCGAATGGATGCTTGCATACAAATTCATTTGCCGGTCGTAAGAACATGGAGCACTAAGTGCGGAATGTTCGTGTACGAAATCGAGTAGGAGTCAGCCTACTCGATTCTTTTTGGAAGGGGTATTGCCTTTAGAAACGGTGAACTGTGCAATTATGCTATGAACGGTCTGTTCCAGGTGCGGTTTTAAATCTTTCAGCGGAACTGGATCATTGTACATGATGGAGCTGTAGCCGGTGGAGCCCACAAGCTCTATGATAAGAAACAGCATCATCTCTGGATCGCTGAAATTAAGCTCTGCCTCGTCAATCATCTTGCGGTATACCTTACCGAAGTCAACATCATCAGTAGCCATGGGAGTTGTGAGAGCTTTTTTGAATACTGCCCAGGAGAGATCCTTGTAGATAAAGGCAAGAAGCCCCTTGTTGGCAGCCAGTTCATCGAGAACGTGATCCATCATATAGATAAGACGATTTTCAAAGCCTGTTATGCCTTTCTTTTCCATGCTCTCATAGGCCTGCATGAACAGCTGGCTTGATTTGTGGGCAATGAGTCTGTTTCTTATATCGTACTTATCCTTGAAGTACAGATAGAAAGTACCTTTTGCAACACCGGCTTTTTCAACAATATCCGATATTGTGGTCTTTGCCAGTCCCTGAGATGTGAATAATTCAAAAGAAGTATTCAATAATTTTTCAAGTTTAAGTCTTTTGTTTTCGTCAGCTTTTCCCATTTCATTTCCTCTTTTAGCCCTATTTTACCATAGTCCGGGCAGCACTTGATATAAACATTTTAATAATTGTAAAGTTTCTGTTCTATGTTTTGCGAACAGATCTGTGTTAAATTTTTGAAATAAAATATTGACCATCGGTCATTTATGTGATATACCATACTATAGAAACTGACCATTGGTCAATAATAAATTACATTTTTTTTAAAATAATTTGTTATATAGTTTCAAATAATTCACACATTGGGACCCTATTCATATAATCGGGTTCTGATATAAAAGAGGAGGCAGATTATGAATAAGCTTTCACATTTAATTGTAAAGCTAAGATACGTGATCCTGATTGTTGCAATCGCACTTCTTTTGCCGGCAGGAATCGGGTATCTGAACACAAGAGTAAATTACGATATCCTCACTTACCTTCCGGAAGATATTGAGACCATGAAGGGACAGGACATTTTGCTGGATCAGTTCGGCACAGGTTCTTTCGTCCTTTATGTGGCAGAGGGAATGCAAGAGCAGGATGTTGCAAAGTTAAAAGAGAATATCGAGAACGTGGACCATGTTGCAGATGTCATCTGGTATGACTCGATAATGGATCTTAGCGTTCCGATGGAGATGCTCCCGGACAAGGTCTATGAGGCATTTAATTCGGGTGATGCCACCATGATGTTCGTGGTCTTTGATGAGGGAACAAGCTCGGACGGAACCATGAAGGCAATAGAAGACATCCGTAAGATTTCCAATAAACAATGCTTTATGAGCGGAATGAGCACCATCGTAACAGATACCAAAAATATGGCAGAAAAAGAGACACCGATCTATGTAGGAATTGCAGTATTACTTGCAGTCATAGTTCTTTCACTGACAATGGATTCCTACCTTATACCGCTTTTTTTCCTTCTCAGTATCGGAATGGCAATCGTTTACAACATGGGAACCAACGTATTTAAGGGCGAGATATCCTTTATTACCCAGTCGCTTTCAGCAGTGCTTCAGCTGGGAGTAACTCTTGACTATTCAATTTTCCTTTGGCACAGCTACCAGGAAGAACTTGAGAAAAACGATGACAAGCTTGATGCTATGGCAAACGCGATCTCAGCTACCTTCACATCAGTAATCGGAAGCTCAATTACAACTGTTGCCGGTTTCGTTGCTCTTTGTTTTATGAGCTTTACTCTTGGCCTTGACCTTGGAATGGTAATGGCAAAGGGAGTCGTATTCGGAGTTATAGGATGTGTGACAATCCTTCCAAGTATGATCCTTATATTTGACAAGGCAATTGAGAAGACCAGGCATAAGCCGCTGATGCCTGAATTTGACAGGATTCCTAAATTTGTTGCAAAGCACTACCTTGCATTTTTTGTAATTTTCCTGGCACTTTTGATGCCGGCAATTTACGGAAACAATCATACAAGCGTTTATTATGACCTTACCCAGACGCTTCCCGATACTCTCCAAAGTGTGCAGGGTGCCAATGAGGTTGATGAGAAGTTTGATATGAACTCAGCATATATGCTTCTCGTAGACAAGAACCTTGACAGCGCATCAATGAATCAGATGTTAAAAGAGATAGAGGCTACCGATGGTATTATTGCTGTCCTTGGAACAGATTCAATCTTTGGTCCTTCACTTCCAAGGCAGTTCATTCCGGAAGATCTTTTATCAGATCTGGAGAGTGACGATTGGAAGATGGTTCTTTTGACAACTGATTACAAGATAGCTTCTGATGAGATAAACGAGCAGATTGCAAATGTAGACAGAATTGTAAAGAGCTATGATCCTACGGCTATGGTTGTGGGTGAGGCACCTTGTACAAAGGATCTTATAAATATTACAAATCATGATTTCCAGGTTGTAAACAGCGTTTCAATAGGACTTGTTTTCCTGATCATTGCATTTGTACTTAAGTCAGTATCACTTCCGTTTATTCTGGTGGCAGTAATCGAGTTTGCAATCTTTGTAAATATGGGACTTCCGTACTACACGCAGACCACAATACCTTTTATTTCGTCTGTTGTAATTGGAACCATCCAGCTGGGAGCAACAGTCGACTATGCAATCCTTATGACTACCAGATATCTGACGGAAAGAAAGAGCGGACACAACAAAAAAGAAGCTACTTTGATTTCTCTTTCCACAAGCATGAAATCGGTAATCGTAAGTGCGCTCAGTTTCTTTGCAGCAACTTTCGGAGTAGGACTTATCTCCAGCATTGATATGATCGGTTCTCTGTGCGGACTTATGGCAAGAGGCGCGATTATCAGTATGTTCACAGTTCTTTTGGTACTGCCTGCAATGTACATGTTATTCGACGGACTGATCATGAGAACGACATTTGGAGTAAATGCCGATACACCGGCTCCGAACCATCACGGTGGACACATTATACATTTTCGCCACGCAGCTTAATGAAAAATATTATCAAATAAAAATTGTTAGTTTATGCTAACATGTTGAATGGGGAGAATAAGATCATGGTAAAGAAAAATTTATTGAAATCATTATCAGTAGTTATGGCATGCATGATGGCTGTTATGACAGTTGCATGCGGATCAAATACAGTAGAAAATAAAAATGCAGCAGCAACAGAGGAGACTGCTAAGGAAAGTGATACTTTAGAGCATGCTCTTTTGACAAGTGCTGCAAGAGCAGGTTCTTCAGAGGAAGCCGGAAAGGTTGAGACAGTCTATGTTACAGCAAATGCAAGCGGAGCTGTTGATGACGTTATCGTAAGTGAGTGGCTCAAAAATGCGAATTCCTCAGCAGAGCTTTCAGATACTACGGAGCTTAAGAACATCGTAAATGTAAAGGGAAAAGAGGGCTTTACCGAAAACAGCGACGGATCAGTTACCTGGGATGCAAACGGATCAGATATTTACTATCAGGGAACAACGGACAAAGAGCTCCCTGTTGACATGAAGATCACTTACACACTTGATGGAAAAGAGATCGCACCTGAGGATCTGGCCGGCAAGAGCGGAAAGGTTACAATCCGTTTCGAGTATGACAACAAGGAAAAACAGGTCGTTGATGTTGACGGAAAAGAGATTGAGGTCTACACACCATTTGCAATGGTTTCAGGTATGATGCTCGATTCCGATAAGTTCACAAATGTTGAGATATCAAACGGCAAGGTTATTTCTGAGGGAAACAAGTACATCGTTATGGGTGTAGCGCTTCCGGGACTTAAGGAAAGCCTTAATATCTCTGATGAGAAGTGGGATGAGCTTGAAACTGATGAGGACATTGAATCAAAGCTTTCCAACTACTTCGAGATCACAGCAGATACAAGCGATTTCGAGCTTGGAATGACAATTACAATGGCAAGTTCAGATATCCTTTCTGACTTTGGCCTTACTGAGCTTTCAGACGGAAATAAGCTTTCTGACCTTAAGGATGATATGGGAGAGCTGAACGACGGCTCAACAAAACTTGTAGACGGTACAACAGAGCTTAAGGATGGAACTACAAAGCTTCGCGATGGCTCCAAGGAACTTTATGACGGAACAGGCAAGCTCTATGACGGAACAAGCAAGCTCAAGGACGGAACAGCAGACCTTTATAGCGGAGCAGGCGAACTTAATGATGGCGCAGGTCAGCTGGATAGTGGAAGCAGTGAACTTGCAAAGGGAGCAGGAGAACTTCGTGATGGTGCTTCAAAGCTTCATGATGGAACCAAGACACTTTCAGATGGCACCGGCAAACTCTATGACGGATCCAAAACCTTGTATGGCGGCATTGTTTCTTACACAGACGGTGCTGCAAAGGTTGATCAGGGGGCAGGAGCGCTTGCTGAGGGAACAAAGAGTCTTAAGGCAGGATCTGAACAGCTTGGGGCTGGTCTATCCTCTGCAAAAACAGGTTCTGCAGCACTTGCTCAGGGTGCTTTGCAGCTTGAAAGCGGTGTTCAGAGCCTTGGAGGTATGACAGATGCTGTCCAGACACTTCTTTCAAATAAGGCAACTCTTGAAAGTGCTTATGGATATCTTACAACTCCGGGAACAAGTTGCGATGAGAGTCTGGTTCCTTTGCTTAACAAGATGTCAGATCACAAGATCACAAGTGCCGAACAGGCTGATGCCATCAAGGCAGCAGGTCTTGCAGCTCTTTCATCACAGACCTCAGCAACTGTAACTTCTGAGAATGCCGGCGATGAAAATGAAGTAGAGGCTACGGGCGGAGAGCTGACAAATCCTGATTCTCAACCTGATGACACAGGTAAGAGCGATAACACTGATCAGGGTAACAACGGCGCAGGTGACAACGGTTCAGGCGAAGATGGCTCCGGCGATGACGCTCAGGGCGGCAACGGATCTGACGAAGGCAATAACGGCAGCAATCAGGGTAACAATGATGGCAATGTCGTACAGGACGAAAATAACAACGGTGCAAACGAGCTTGGCAACGATGGTCAGAACAACGAACAGAAGAACAATCAAAACAGAGGCGATGATTACGATGCAGCTTCTTTCGTTACAGAGTCTAAGGTTGTGACTCAGGGTACAGGAAACGACGTATCCACTCTCACGCAGCAGGGTGATGGCGAAGGCAGGTACTACACAGAGGAAGAATTCAACAATGAGGTTGAGGCAGCTCTTCAGAAAGCTCTTCCTGCAGCAGTCAAGGAAGCTCTTCCTGCAGCAGTTGAGGAAGCACTCTCTGATCCTGAGGTTGTAAAGAGCCTGCTTACATCAGAACAGGGAATGAATATGATCCTTTCATCTCCCGAGCTTTTGACCCAGATGCTGGCTAATGAGAATGTGCAGAAAATGGTTCTTTCAAATCCTGAGATTCTTGCAAAGATAATGGCAAATGAGGATGTACAGAAGAACATCCTTGCATCTGAAAAGGTTCAGGATGCGCTTAAGGGCAAGATAGCAGAGCAGGTAAGCCTTGTATCGACTTATACAGGAGTCCTTGGATCTGTAAAGGGGGCAATCGGTGCCGTTGATGAGGTTCTTACAGGTCTTGGACTTTCAGTAACTGCCGAGGAAGAAGCAGCAGGTGTAACAGTTGAGCAGAAAGCTATGGTTCTTTCAACACAGATGAATGCTCTTATGAATGGAGTTGGCAGCCTCAAGACAGGTGCAGAGCAGCTTGATGCAGGAATCGCCCAGCTTTTGGCAGGCGCTACAAGTCTTGATGCAGGTATTGGTCAGGTGGATCAAGGAGCAGCTACTCTTGCAAAGGGAACAGGCGCTTTGGTAGCTAATAACGAGAAGTTAAAGAGCGGTGCAAAAGAACTTTCAGATGGAGCAGGACAGCTTAATAGCGGTGCATCAGAATTAAGAAACGGAGCAGGACAGCTTTCAGATGGAGCTACGCAGCTTTCAGATGGAGCAGGTAAGCTTTCAGATGGCGCATCACAGCTCCATGAGGGAACAGGTAAACTCTATGACGGAGCCGGAAAGCTTGATGAAGGCGCGGGTGAGCTTAATACCGGTGCAAAGGATCTTAATGAAGGCGCAGGAAAACTTAACGATGGAATCGCAGAACTTGATGACGGTGTTGTAGAGCTGTTGGATGGAGTTAAGAAACTGGATTCAGAAGGTATCAAGAAACTCTATGATGCTTTCGACGGTGACTTTTCAGAGTTCTCTGATAAACTTAAGGCTATTCAGAAAGCCGGAGAGAGCTACACGTCATTTGGTGGAGCAAATGAGGATGAGGATTGCAGCGTTAAGTTCATCATCAAGACAGCAGGTGTAAAGGCACAGGATCTTTAATTCAGATTGGTTTCTTATCATATGAGGGGTAGTTGATGAAGGCGGGTTAGTCCTATAGATTAACCCGCCTGTTTTTGCATTGCTGTTCACACATAATTCACATTTTTTTGTGAAATTTTTTATTGAATACATTTTCTAAATCGGTTAAGATACATTCGCTTAATGTTTTATGGAAAGCGGATAAGATGATTTGTTTGTCTAAGTAAGACAATAGCTGCTTGTTCAGACAAGGAGGATGAAATGGGCGAATGGAAGATTGCCTTTGATAGGATAATGGATCAATTATATAATCACCCTGAGGAGATGAGGGCAAGATTGTTGGCTAAATATGAGAAACCGGTTGTTAACACGAACAGACACCCCCAGACAGCAATTGAGATGCTTCAAAGCCTGAGGTAATATATTGAGATTTTAGGACAGACCTGATCATTCAGGTCTGTTTTTTTATGTTTTATGAACTGTCCTGAAATTGCAATTTTATCCTTTTTGTTATTTTTATCTTAATATGATTAAAATTAATTGCGCATTCACATCACTATGGGTATAATAGAAAATGGTGTAAAAGGTTATGTATGTAAAAGAAAGTTTGATCACAGCTGTTATGAGACATTTTTCAAAATTAAAATTATGTTCGGAATCGCATAATTTACCAAAGGCCGGATATTTTGTAATCATTGTATTGTATATTATTATGTCCAGGATCACAGGTGTTCTTTCTAATTCACAGGAAGTGATACTTATGGGGAATCAGATGATTCCGTTTTCATCTCTGGCCGGAGCTTTTTCTTCGTTTTCAAGCATGCTAATGATATTCCTTGTGGTTTTCTATGGTCACATAGGTTTTTACACCGCAACAGCAATCATTCTTTACAGGCTATTTATTCTGATAAATATTATATTTGTTTCTCATAATTTCCCAACCATTCCGGGGATATTTACAAATTTTGTTACCTTTTTGGCTATTGCTCTTATCCAGCGAAGGAACAACAGAATTGATAAATTTAAAGAGAGTGAGCTTTCTCACCTCAAGGAACAGCAGAAATTCTCTCAAAGACTCTTTGAACAGACAGCAACTGCCCTTGTCAGTGCCATTGATGCCAAGGATGAATATTCCAGAGGCCATTCTCAGAGGGTTGCCGATTACTCAGAAAAGATAGCAAAGTGCCTTGGGAAAAGTGAGGAAGACTGCCGTAAGATCTATTATGCAGCGCTTCTTCATGATGTTGGAAAGATAGGTATTGCTGACAATATCATTAACAAGGACTGTGAGCCCACTGAGGAAGAGTACAAGATAATCATGGAACATCCCAGCATCGGAGAGCAGATTCTTTCAAGTATCACTGAGTATCCGTATCTTAGCATAGGTGCTAAATATCATCATGAACGCTATGATGGTAAGGGATATCCGGAGGGACTCAAAGGCGAGGATATTCCGGAGATTGCAAGGATAATTGCGGTTGCGGACACCTATGATGCTATGACGTCAAGCAGAAGCTACAGGGCTGCACTTCCACAGCTGGTTGCAAGCGAGGAATTGGCAAAGGCATCAGGAACACAACTTGATCCCGTTTTTGTTCGTGTGATGGAGCATGTAATTGACCTTGATTTTGATTACGGCGAGATGGAGAAATCTGCACTTAAGGCAATAGCAGGAGCAGATGAGCTTGTCTGCAAAAAATACAGAGATGAGGTTACAACAGGAAAGAGGATTACTTACTACAATACCAGGGTAAGATTTAAATGCCATTTGGACGAGAAGGGTGGCAGAGGACCTGAAATTATCTTGTTTGATTCTTTTGACGGAAGATATCACGATGATGAGGCCACAGCCAGAGAGCTTCGCTACTACGAATACTGCGATATGTGGATGAATGGAACTATTTCGGGAAAGGGCGTCAGAAAAACAGAGACGAAGGTTTATTCAGACAAAGACAGAAAGCTGCCTCTTTCGGGAAAAGATAATGGAAGTGCTGATGTATTCTACGAGATCAATGCTGTAAAACGTAAGGATCATGCACTTATAACAATTAGTGACGGAATAAATGTAACAGAGCATATAATTGCGCTTCCTGATTCATCGCGTTTTGTGTATCTTGCACTGTCAGGAGAAAACTGTACAATTAGCGGAATAAGTGCTGATGTGTCAAAGGAAAAAATCCCGGATGATTATATTCCGAGAATTGCTGAGAAGATCAGTTATATTGATGTGCCACAGGGCGATATTCCCAATGTTCAGATTGACAGTTACAGAACAGATGCCAGTAAGGGCATTCTGATAACTGATGAAATGAAGATCAGTTTCCACACTATGAGTCTTCCTACGGCGAGCCTTATATGGCACTGTGCATATATTGTGTTGTTCTCTTCACTGGACGGAACAGTGAACGGAGAAAACTATGTAGAGTATGGTCTGATAAGGACTGATGGTGAGTATTGGGACGTTGATCAGGAAAACAATAACAAGATCGTCGCCTATATAAACGATGATTTTAATGGCTGGGATGCATGGAAGAAGGCTAATAAAGAGGGGCTGGATTATGCAATCTCGATTAAGAAAAATAATAATCTGATTACTGTTTCAACCCAGAATGCAGGTATTTCTATAAAAAATACTACAAACTTTGCAGATATGCCGCCTAAAATATATGCGGCATTAACAGGTGATCAGTGCGCTATTACAAATATCAGAATTAATAGAGCGTAAAGGAAGTAAATGGAAAAGTAAAATGGGGACGGTTCTTCTGACTGGTTTTCAAACGGTAGAAGAATCGTCCCCATTGACTTTACTGATATCAGTAGTTATTCCTTTACAGCTTCTTTGAGCGCTTTTACAATTTCACCTTCTGTCGGAAGAGACATTACCTTTTCTGCAAGAGCATCAGCCTCCTTTTTGCTCCACTTTGAGATAATGCAGCGGGCTGTGAGTACCAGCACGGGATTTACTGAAAATTCCGTAAGTCCGAAGGAAATAAGCAGCGGAATCATGAGTGGATCTGCAGCTGCTTCGCCACACATTCCCACAGGAATGCCTGCATTTCTTCCACATTCGATTATGTGCTTTATGGAGCGGAGCACTGATGGCTGGAAAGTGGAGTAGAGGTAAGCAACATCGGCATTTCCTCTGTCTACGCTCATGGTGTACTGTGTAAGGTCGTTGGTTCCGATTGAGAAGAAATCAGCTTCTTTTGCCAAAAAATCTGCAATAAGAGAAGCGGAAGGAGTCTCAATCATACAGCCGACTTCGATATCTTTGTCATATGGAGTTCCGTTTGCATCAAACTCTTTTTTTATTCCGGATACAAGTTCTTTTACCTTACGTATCTCTTCAACGCAGGTTACTAAAGGAACCATGATCTTGATCTTGCCAAAGGCACTGGCTCGCACAATAGCTCTTAGCTGAAGCTTGTAGGTTTCCTCATTTCCAAGACAATATCTTACAGCACGATATCCAAGGAAGGGATTTTCTTCCTTCTTCATATTAAGGTACGGAATGTCCTTGTCACCTCCGATATCAAGAGTTCTGATTATGACAGGTTTTCCGGCAAGAGTTTGCGCAGCTTCCTTGTATGCATTAAACTGTTCATCCTCAGTAGGGAGATGATTGTTATCCATAAAAAGAAATTCCGACCTGAAAAGACCTATACCTTCGCCGTCACATTCTACAGCCTTTTTTGCATCCTTGGGAGTTCCTATATTACAGAAAAGTTCTCGGCTTTCGCCGTCGGCAGTTACTGTTGGCTTTCCTAAAAAGCCCTTCAGCTCTGCTTGTTTGCGGATGAAATCCTCGCGCTTTATTACGTAAGAGGAGAGAACATCCCCCTCGGGATTTAAGTAAACTGTGCCCTCGGTTCCGTCAACGACAGCAGAGTCCTTATCTTTGGCGATTTTTGTTATATCCGGGACAGAAAGAACTGCCGGAATTTCAAGAGCTCTTGCAAGGATCGCAGAGTGAGAGGTTTTACCTCCGACCTCTGTGATAATGCCAACAACATTTTCTTTATTGATCTGAGAAGTCATGGAGGGAGTCAGATCCCGTGCAACTATAATTGTGCCGGGAGCAACCTTTCCGATATCGACTTCTTCAATTCCAAGAAGGAGTTTCAGAAGACTTGTCTTAACATCGCTGATATCGGAAGCACGCTGCCTCATCATATCGTCATCCATCTGAGAGAACATGCCTATAAACATGTCACAGACTGCCTCTACAGCTGATTCTGCACACTGCCCGGCATCGATCATCTTGCTCATTTCACCTGACATACTGGGATCGGAGATCATAACAAGGTGTCCCTCTAAAATCTCAGCTTCTTTGGGACCTATTCTTTTTCTGATATCTGATGCCTGCGCCATTGTATCAGCCTTGAATTTCTCAACTGCGGCATTAAATCTTTCCTTCTCAGCTGCAGTATCTTCTATTTTCTTTTTCTCATATGTAAGATCATGTTCTGCAATAACACATACACTTCCAATTCCAATTCCACGAGAAGCTGCTATTCCTTTGTACATGATTTCCTCCGTCAGTCACCCAATCCGCTTTCCACAAGTTCTACAGCCTTTTTGAGGGCTTCATTTTCATCGGGACCATCGCACTGAATCTCGATTTCAGCGCCGCATTTGATGCATGCGCTCATGAGCATCATTACGCTCTTTGCGTCATAAGTTGTGTCATTAAATACAATCTTTACATCGCTGGCAAACGGAGTCATTGTCTGGCTGAAAAGACTTGCCGGACGCATGTGCATTCCCTGTTCATTTGTTACTGTGATTTTCTGTGATACCATATTTTTCCATCCTTTTCCTAAAATGCTTATGTACAAAAATTGTGCGTATCCTTAAGGATATGTGATCAATCATCAACTCTTTTTTTGAGAAGACCAAGCATCAGACATCCTGCAAAAGAGCCAACAAGGAGAGCTACGAGGTACATAGCTACATTTCCTACTACAGGGAATACGAAGATTCCGCCGTGAGGAGCCATAAGTGTGCACTTAAATACCATTGAGAGAGCACCTGCAACTCCTGATCCAACCATAAGTGAAGGAATCACGCGTAGAGGATCTGCTGCTGCAAATGGGATAGCACCCTCAGTAATGAAGCAAAGTCCCATGATAAAGTTTACAGGACCGGACTTTCTTTCTGCAGGAGTAAACTTGTTTTTGAAGAAAATTGTTGCAAGGGCAATAGCAACAGGAGGAACCATACCACCAACCATGATTGCAGCCATGATCATGTAACCTGTCTCATTCTGGTTTGCAAGGCTTGCAAGTCCGAATGCGTAAGCGGCTTTATTAAGAGGACCACCCATATCTGTAGCCATCATAGCGCCAAGCAGGATACCGAGAACAACCATGGAACCTGTTCCCATGCCTTCAAGAACTGCTGTGATCCAAGCGTTAAGTGCACCAACCAGAGGATTTATAGCACACATTACAAGTCCGATCACAAGGATTCCGCAAAGAGGGTAGATGAGTACAGGCTTGATTCCCTCAAGTGCCTGTGGAAGGTTTTCACAGATCTTTTCAAGGAAAAGAACCACATAACCTGCTACAAAACCGGCTACAAGTGCGCCAAGGAAGGCAGAAGGAATATTTCCGCCGGGTGCAGCAAACGTAGCACCTGTGCTTGCAAGAGCACCACCTACGAAACCAACAGCAAGACCAGGACGATCAGCAATACTCTGAGCGATAAATCCGGCAAGGATTGGAAGCATGAAGCCAAAGGCTGTGCCTCCTATAGCCTTAAACCATGCAGCAACAGGAGTATTTGAACCAAAATTACTAGGATCTATTGAATAGTCGTCCAAAAGGAAAGCAATGGCAATAAGGATACCGCCGCCGATGACGAATGGAAGCATGTGTGAAACACCGTTCATAAGGTGCTTGTACAGTTTCCTTCCGACTGATTCGTTTTCTGATGCGGTGTTCTGAACAACCTTACCTGTGTGATGATATTTGGTAACATCACCGTCTAGTGCTTTTCTGATAAGTGTCTCAGGATTGTGTATGGCTTCTTTTGTAGATGTTATGATAACATCCTTTCCGTCGAATCTCCCCATCTCAATATTCTTGTCGCAGGCAATGATGATAACATCAGCTTCTGCAATCTCTGCTGATGTAAGGACATCCTTTGCTCCTGCGGAACCGTCTTTTTCCACCTTGATATTAAGTCCCATGTCTTTTGCCTTGAGTTCAAGAGCCTCGGCAGCCATGAAAGTGTGAGCGATTCCTGTGGGGCAGGCTGTAACACCAAGGAGCTTTTTGGGAGCTGCCTTAGGAGCAGAAGCAGCCTTTTTTGCCGCATCTTCTTTATCTTTTTCAGCTTCCTTCTCATCCACGATGGAAAGGAATTCATCGGGAGTCTGTGCTTCAAGCAGCTTTGCTGCAAACTTCTGATCCATTAAAAGAGTCATAAGCTTTGCGAGAACTTCCAGATGAGTATCTGCTGCGGTGTCAGGAGCGGCTATCATAAAGAACAGCTTGCTCGGAGCACCGTCAAGAGATTTGTAGTCGATACCGGCAGGGATTGTAACAGCAGTAACACCTGCAGTGGATACGGAAGAGGATTTTGCATGCGGAACTGCAATGCCCATTCCGATAGCAGTGGAACCTTTGTCCTCTCTTGCCAGGATTGCCTTTTTGAAAGCAGAAACATTATTTAAGTTTCCGACTCTTTCATGAAGCTCGATCAGAGCATCAATAGCAGCGTTTTGATCTCCTGCGTCGACATTTAAGTTAATGCCATCTTTTCTGAGTAGATCGGTGATTTTCATAATTGTTTGTCCCTCCTTATGCGCTTTGCGCAAATTACATTTTTCTTTTGTCTCCCCAAGAAACTTCATAGTGTGCATCTTTTGTCCGGAAAGTGACTAAAATTCTTGTCAGAGAGTGTCATAGATGCTCAGGATGTCTTTGCCGGTTGCAAGGTCATCCGAAAAAGCAGTGGCACTTCCGGCTGCAGTGCCCATTTTAAGGGCCTTTTCATAACTGTGATTCTTTTTAAAACCTGCTATAAATCCCGCAACCATTGAATCTCCGGCGCCAACTGAGTTTTTGACTGTGCCTTTCGGAACACCGATGCGGAATTTTTCACCTGTTTCTGCTATCAGCATCGCTCCATCACCTGCCATGGAAATAAGAACGTTTCGGGCTCCCATTTCCTGAAGCTTTTTTGCGTGCTCCTCAAGTTCATCGTCAGTCTTTAGCTCTTTTCCGAACATTTCACCAAGCTCGTGATTGTTCGGCTTTATTAAAAATGGATGGTATTTCAGGACATTCAAAAGAAGGTCTTTGGTCGCATCCACAACGACATCGATTTTTCTGTCTTTTATCTGTTCTATGATCTTTTCGTAAACATCACTTGGAAGAGAGCTTGGTATGCTTCCCGCCAGGATCAGAGTGTCGCCGTCCTTTAGCTGATCAAGTTTTTTAAAGAGTTCCTTCTGAGAACTTTCAGGGATCATAGGCCCCTGAGCATTTAGCTCGGTTTCCTCTTTTCCTTTTATCTTTACATTTATTCTGGAAATGCCTTCGGGGAGTTTGACGAAATCAGCTTTTATACCTTTTTCGTCGACACTTTTTTTGATCGCATCTCCGGTAAAACCTGCTATAAATCCAAGTGCTGTACTTTCAAGGCCAAGGTTTTTAAGAATAGTAGAAACATTTATGCCTTTTCCGCCAAAGTAACACTCTTCGGAAGCTGAGCGGTTTGTCATACCGGGCTTTAGATCATCCGTCATCCTGACTACATAGTCGATAGCAGGATTAAAGGTAACTGTGTAGATCATGCTTTTCCTCCTTCATTTAATGTACCGATGACTTTAACAACGGTTTTGCCCAGATAGCTTTTGTCTACTTCACGGTCGGTAATGATGCTGCAGTTTGAGATATCAGCGAAGGTGACGCTGCTGATCTGTCCGAATTTGCTATGGTCTGCCAGAACATAGGATACGTATGCATGCTTTACAGCCTCGGCTTTTACAAGTGCTTCATCCACGTCAGGGGTAGTAAAACCCGCATTTAATGAAATTCCGTTGGTTCCCATGAATGCCTTGGAAAAGTGATATTTGCTGATCCCCTCTATGCAGTCGGGACCAATTATGGCTTCGGTGGACTGCTTACATCTGCCGCCGATGATCATTGTTGAGAGCCCCTTTTCCAAAAGTCTCTTTGCATGAACAATTCCGTTTGTGATGTACTTGGCCTTGGTGTTCTCAATGTATTTGATCATCTCAAGGGTAGTAGTACCTGAGTCTATATATACAAAGTCATCATCGTCTATGAGAGAGACTGCATATTTACTGATTGCATCTTTTTCATCTACATTGAGAGAAGCCTTGGCACTTACACTGGGCTCGGAAGTGTTGACATCTGAGCTGGATAAAGAGGTTGCGCCTCCGAATACCTTCATTATTCTGCGCTCATCGTGCAGTGCACTTAAGTCTCTTCTGATAGTGGCTGCAGAGGCGTTAAATTCATCCATCAGTTCCTGAACAGTCACGGCATTTTTTTCTTTAATATATGAAACAATCAGATTACGTCTTTCTTCTGTAAGCATCCTGTCTCCTCTTATAAGTGTCAAATAATCATGAATTGGCGTTGATTTTAGATGATTGTGTGTTGGATTATTACTCTGCCATCATAACATCATAGATAATCAAAAACAATCTCAAACAATCACAAAAAATCACTTAAGATTTTATAAATTAATCACAAAAAGAAACTGAATAATCACAAAATAAAACCAAACAATCAAAAACGATCGAAAAGCTGATCCTCTAAGCGAATAATATGAAAAGTTAAAAATAATCTTAAAAAAGAATAAAGCTTTACACATTAACGTGAACAAACCTTTACAAGGGATGAGAGAATAAACTAAAATAGTAGTAGGGTTTTCACACATTTTAAAGTGGAGGTACTGATCTTGGAAGAATTATTTTTAACGCATGAGCAGGTTGATATACTAGGTGAAATAGCAAATATAAGCATGGGTAATTCTGCGACCACTCTCAGTATGATGGTCAACAGAAAAGTAGATATCACTACTCCGAATGTTAAGGTGATCAAGAGAAGCGAAGCATTGGATGACTATGAGAAAACCTGCATATTTGTCCAGATCCACTATGTAAAAGGCCTTGAGGGAAACAATGTCCTTGTACTTAAAGAGCATGATGTAAAGGTTATGACCGACCTTATGATGGGCGGCGACGGAACAAATACATCAGGCGAGATAACAGATCTTCATCTTTCGGCAGCATCAGAAGCAATGAACCAGATGATGGGAACAAGTGCCACATCTCTTTCTTCAATGCTGGGAGTTGCCACAGACATCAGTACGCCCATTGTTAATCAGATTGATGTTGAGAGTATAAAAGTATTTGAAAAAATGTTTGATACAACCTACGATAAATTTGTTAAAATAGCATTTAGAATGACCATCGGAGACCTAATTGATTCCGTAATGGTTCAGCTCTATCCTGTTCAGTTTGCGCAGGATATGTGCGACAAATTTATGGGTAAAGGGAAGTAAAAAACACAAATGAATAAAGCAGAAACATTAGAAATCAAGAAGCAGTTCACACCAGACAGGTGCACCATCGATCACATTTGCGGTTGCTATGTGGATCATGAGAAGAACAAGAGACTAACATTCAGAAAAGCATTTGGCCAGATTCCGGAAGAGGAAATGTTCAAATACCTAGACATCTTTCAGCACACCTTGGCAGGTACCTTTGGCAAGAACCTTATAAGTCTTGAGTTTCCACTTGATCAGGAACAGCCGGGGGGAACTCAGGACTTTCTTTTGACTTTAAGGAACTCAAGGCTCGAGGATGATGAGCTTGTAGATGAATTCTACGACAAGATAATTGCCAATTATGTAAATGGCGAGAACTACTATATTATTGTGGTTCATGCAGTTTATGATATTCCCGGAATAACCAATGACGGAATTGAAATGGAGGATGCTTCGGATAAGATATATGATTATATCCTCTGCAGTATCTGTCCGGTAAAGCTTTCCAAGGCAGGTCTTGGGTACAATGAATCCAAAAATGTGATTGAAGACAGATTCAGAGACTGGGTAGTTGAAGGACCGACGAAGGGATTTCTTTTCCCTGCATTCATAGAAAGAGATATGGATATCCACAATATGCTCTATTTCACCAAAAAGCCCGATGACCTTCAGCCTGAATTTGTGGAGGCGATGTTTGGTGGAAGAGCGCCTATTTCCGCGCCTGAGCAGAAGGATATTTTTGATGCGGTGGTTCAGAGTACCATCGGTGAAGAGGCTGACTATGATGTCATGAAAAATGTTCATGATAACTTAAATCAGATGATCGAGGATCACGAGGAAGACCCTGAGCCTTTGGAACTTTCCAAGAATGATGTCAAACAGCTCCTTCAGGATAGCGGAGTGCCACAGGAGCGCCTTGACTACTTTGATGAGAACTATACAAAATGTGCAGGAGATGAGGATTTCCCTCTTCTTGCCAGCAATATAGCAAATACCAAGAAGTTTGATATCGAAACGCCTGATGTGGTCATTAAGGTAAAGCCGGATCGCACGGACCTTGTTGAATCCAGGATCGTTGACGGCAGGCAGTGCCTTGTGATTGCTGTTGACGACCACATTGAAGTCAACGGAATCAACGTACGTACATTTATGAACAAGTAAATTACAGAACCGTGCACTACGCTGCGCGAGGCGCTAAAAAGTGATGCGTCACTCAAGGAGACTAATGATCGAACTGGCTATTGTTGAAGACGAAGATTCATATGCAGCTCAGCTTTTGGACTTTGTGAACAGATATCAGACTGAGAGCGGGAATTATTTTAAAGTCACAAGGTTCACTGACGGCGACGAGATCACTAACGGCTATAGAGGTCAGTTTGATATTATCCTCATGGACATTGAAATGAAACTCATGGATGGGATGACGGCTGCAGAAGAAATAAGAAAGCTTGATCAGGAAGTCGTCATAATGTTTATCACCAACATGACCAATTATGCCATAAGAGGGTATCAGGTGGACGCCCTTGACTACGTTTTAAAACCCGTAAGCTATTTTGCTTTTTCCCAGAAGCTTGGCAGGGCAATCAGTAAGATGAAAAAGAGTGCCGCCAAGATTATATCGGTGGATATGCCATCAGGGGTAAAAAAGCTTGATATCGACAATATCTTCTATATAGAAAGCGAAGGTCATAACCTGAATTTTTACACTACCGGCGGAGAGTTCTCCATAAGGGCCAAGCTCAAGGACTTTGAGGAACAGCTTTCTGAGTACAACTTTTTCAGAAGTAATAAGGGATACCTTGTGAATCTTAAATATGTGGACGGCGTTGAGAACGGAAGCTGCATAATAGCAGGAAAATCGCTTCTTATAAGCAGAGCAAGAAAAAGCGATTTTATGACAGCGCTTACGGATTATATGGCAGCTCTTTCGTGATCTGAGGGAATTATGAACAGCGTATATCAGGACATACCAAGAATTTATACCGCATTAGCAGAATGGCTGGCATGCCTGACCTACTGCGTTGTTATGAAAAGAAAAGTAAAGAATGAAGATTTTATTCTTACAGCCATCTTTGCTTTGATTGTACAGAGTATGTTCCTGGTGCTTACAAAGGGGCTTCCCGTAGTATTCTGGATTCCGTGTATGCTGCTGGCAGTAGGCTTTATGTACATTTTTATGGCCTTTACCTGTGATGATACCAAAAATGTAATTGGTTATTACTGTGCAAGGGCTTTCCTTCTGGCAGAACTGGCAGCATCCCTTGAGTGGCAGCTTGCGTGCTTTTTTGCGAATATAATTGATTCTATAATCGTTCAGGCACTTATTCTCATTCTTGTATACGGCCTTGTTTTCATATGGGCTCAGTATATGGAAGTAAGTATTACGAGAGGTATTTTTCAGCTGGAGATAAATACCCGTGAGCTCTGGGCTGCGATAGTAATTGCAGTGGCTGTATTTGCTTTCAGTAATTTAAGCTTTGTTTTTTCCAATACGCCATTTTCAGCAGGGCTTGCGGCGGACATTTTCTATATCAGGACTTTGGTGGATATAGCGGGCATCATGATACTGTACGTTTATCAGAGCCGTATCTGCGAGCTTCTAGCGGAAAAAGAGCTGCGAAACATCCATTCCATGCTGAAAGCCCAGTATGACAAGTACAGAAACTATCAGTCTACCTTTGAACTCATTAATATGAAGTACCACGATCTTAAACATCAGATAGCCGGGCTTCGTGCTGAGATGAGCGACGAGGAAAGGAAAAAGTGGATTGATTCTCTGGAGCAGGAACTGGAATCCTACAGCCCTGAACTTGAGACCGGAAACAGCGTTCTTGATACACTGATTGCCGGAAAAATGATGAACTGCAGGGCAAACAAAATCAAGATAACCTGTGTGGCAGATGGCGATATTCTTGATTTTATGCATGTTGCCGATATATGTACAATCTTTGGAAATGCCCTTGATAACGCCATTGAGAGCGTTACGATGATTGAGGATCCGGAAAAGAGACTCATCCACCTTGCTATTTCCCAGAAAAAGAACTTTATACTTATTCAGATAAATAACTACTGCGAAAACAACATCACCATGAAGAACGGTTATCCGGTAACAACTAAAGCTGACAAGGGAAATCACGGCTTTGGACTAAAAAGTATCAGATATACTGTCGAAAAATATCATGGAACTTTGAACTTTGACCTTAATGACAATTGGTTTGAACTTAAAATACTCATTCCACAAGGAGGGCTTAAATGAATCTGATAGCTGTAGCAGTTGCAGATTATATAGGATTTGTCCTGGTGATCGCAATGCTGGTGAGCAGTAAGATTCGAAGATCTGCTCCGCGAGATGAATTTAAGATTTTTACCGTCATTGCATTTTTATCGGCGGTTGCCTGCGTAATAGATTTTCTGGTTTTTTTGTGCGACGGAAGAACTTCAGTACTTGCCAGATTGGTTGCCAATATCGGCAATACCTATTGCTTTATGGCTAATCCTGTTTTTGCTATTGCCTGGTGCATCTTTGCCGATCTTAAACTATACAATAGCAGAGCAAGAATCAAGAGAATATATAAAATAGCTGCAATCCCCGGCGTAATCCTTGTACTGATCGCTCTGATAAATATTTTTGTGCCGATAATCTATTATCTTGATGCGGACAATGTATACCACAGACTGCCGTTTAGTTATGTTTACTACGTTGTATCTTTTTGCTATCTGATTTCCAGCGTGATAAACATAAGAAAATATGAGGCCCGCTATGATAAAGCCAGTTTTTTCCCGATTCATCTTATGATGGGACCTATTGTTCTGGGAACGGGATTTCAGGTTTTTTATTATGGAGTATCGCTCATCTGGGTATCAATTGCTGTGGGTCTTACTGCGATATATATGTCTCTTCAAAATGAGTTTTCTTATCAGGATACACTGACGGGACTGTATAACAGAGCTTATCTGGATTACCTTTTGGAAAAATATTCCAAGAATCCCGACAATCGCCTGGGTGGTATCATGGTTGACATTGATTACTTTAAGGACATAAATGATACCTTTGGTCATCATGTTGGTGATGAGGCTTTGATTGACGTGGCGAGAGTTCTGCTTTTTGGAAAACCTGACAAGGGCATAGCGATAAGGTTTGCCGGAGATGAATTCATTATTCTTTTGAAGGATAGCACAGAGCAGACACTGCAAAAAACAGTGCAGGACATCAGGGATGAACTTGCTCTTTTTAATGAGGCAGAGAATCGCCAGTACAAGCTTTCACTGTCTCTTGGTTACACTTTATATGACTATGAAAAAGATAACAGCGACAGCTTCTTTAAAAAGATGGACGACAATATGTATGAGGAAAAGAAGCTTAAGCATGCTAAGCGATAAGGAAATGTGAGACATACAGACAGACTCGGAATTATAGATAATTCTCACTTTACGCGCAGTTCGTGACAAAAATCGTACCGTTTATGACAAAAACGGCACGATTTTTTTTTGCATATAAAATTTATAGTGTAAGAGCTGTCAGTACGCGCGGGGCAATGCTTTCTGGCAGCAAAACAGATTGATGACTTTGACCGGGTCATCAGTGAAAAATAAAAGGGAGGTTTATCTATGTTATCTATCAACATGAGTGACGTTATGAACGTCATCACATCAATCAAGTCTTATTTGATTGCTATTGGTGTCATAGTTGCAGTTGCAATTCTTATCATGATTGCAGTTATGAAGCTGAAGAAGTCAACTAAGAAACTTGTAAGAGGCACAGCACTTGTTGCTATGCTCACAGGTATTGTTGTTTGTGTAAATATGATCCTGACGGGTCCTATGAGCACAATGCTTGACCTTGTAAGCGGAAAGGGTACCATCAGCAAGCAGACATCTGATGAGACCACTGTTCTTGCACAGGACATTGCAAGGGAGGGTATCGTTCTTCTTGAGAACGATGGTAATACACTTCCGATTGCTTCCGGAAGTAAGCTTAACGTTTTTGGATGGGCTTCAACAAATCCTATCCTTGGAGGTGCCGGTTCCGGTGCTCTTAACGAGGCTTATGAAACTATCGATATTTTACAGTCTCTGTCTTCAGCAGGAATTGAGACTAACTCAGAACTTACAAAGTTCTATACAGATTACAAGGCTGACAGGCCTGTAGTAGGAATGTGGAGTCAGGATTGGACACTTCCTGAACCAAATGTATCTCTTTATACAGATTCACTTATTTCAAATGCAAAGTCATTCTCCGACACAGCTATGATCGTAATCAGCCGTTCAGGCGGCGAAGGTGCTGACCTTCCGACAGATATGCCTTCAGTTGTAGATGGCTCTTTCATGGATGGCACAACCTACACAGCAGGTGTTTATGATGATTCCCTCAACGAGGGTAATGACTGGGATGCAGGTGATCACTATCTTCAGCTTTCAAACAGAGAGGAAGAGATGATCGACCTTGTATGCGCAAACTTTGACAAGGTTATCCTTGTTTACAACGGAGCAAACGCTTTCGAGCTTGGTTTCGTAAATGACCACCCACAGATTAAGTCAGTTCTCTGGGCAGCAGGTATGGGCCATGTAGGTATGCAGGCTCTCGGAGAGATCGTTACAGGTGAAGTTAACCCTTCAGGTAAGACAATCGATACATATGTTTATGATATGACACAGACACCTTGGTGGAACAACTTTGGCGATTTCAACTATACAAACATGGATGAGTTCGCATATGTTTCCACAAACTTCATGACAGGTAACGAGTCCAGAGCAGATGTATCCTTCATCAACTATGTAGAGGGTATCTATGTAGGATACAAGTTCTATGAGACAGCAGCAGTAGAAGGCCTTATCAACTATGATGATGTTGTCCAGTATCCATTCGGATATGGACTTTCATACACAACATTTGAGCAGAAAATGGGCGAAATTACTGAGTCAAACGGCCAGATCACATTTGATGTAACAGTTACCAACACAGGTTCTGTAGCAGGTAAGGACGTAGTAGAAGTTTACTACAATCCTCCTTATGAGAACGGTGGAATTGAGAAGGCAGCAGCAAATCTCGTAGAGTTTGCAAAGACTTCTAAGCTTGAACCGGGTGCATCTGAGACTGTCACAATCTCTTTTGCAGTTGAAGATATGGCTTCATATGATGATACAAACGCAAAGGCATATGTACTTGATGCCGGCGATTACGAGATTTCCATCAACAAGGATTCTCACAACAAGATTGATTCAAAGACATACACTGTAGGTACTACAGTAACTTACGACGGATCTAACAAGAGATCCAGTGATCTTGTTACAGCAACAAACGCTTTTGATTTTGCAAGAGGAAATGTTGAGTACCTTTCAAGAAAAGACGGCTTTGCCAACTACGCATCAGCTACAGCTGCTCCTAAGTCAACAGAGATGAGCGCAGAAGCAAAGGCAACATTCTATAACATCAGCAACTACCTCACACCTGAGGCAACAGCAGCTGATGAGGATCCAAATGCTGAGGCAGTTGTAACAGGCGCTGCTACAAACCTTAAGCTTAAAGATCTCCGTGGCGTTGCAAAGGACGATGCAAAGTGGGATGAGCTTCTTAACTCAATGTCACTTGATGACATGAATGCTCTTATCTCTCTTGGCGGATATCAGACAAACTCAGTTGATTCAATCGAGAAGGTTCGTACAAATGACTGTGATGGACCTGCTTCAATCAACAATAACTTTACAGGTGTCGGATCTCTCGGATTCCCTGTAGGCGTTACAATCGCAGCTACATTTAACAAAGATCTTGCTTATGCATTCGGCGATTACATCGGCAAGATGGCAAATGAGATGGATGTATCAGGATGGTATGCACCGGCTATGAACATTCACAGAACAGCATTTGCCGGACGTAACTTTGAGTACTATTCAGAGGATGGCGTTCTTTCAGGTAAGATCGCTTCAGAGGCTACAAAGGGTTCATGGGCAAATGGTGTATATGCTTATGTTAAGCACTTTGCTCTTAACGATCAGGAAGGCAACAGATGCGACATGCTCTGCACATGGTCTAACGAGCAGGCTATCCGTGAGATCTACCTTAAGCCTTTCGAAATCTCTGTAAAGAACGTTGATATGACAGCAGTTATGTCTTCCTTCAACTACATCGGTAACCGTTGGGCAGGCGGATGCAGCGAACTTCTTCAGACAGTACTCAGAGATGAGTGGGGCTTCAACGGCTTTGTACTTACTGACTACTTCGGAGTTTACGGCTACATGTCATCTGACCAGGCTATCAGAAACGGTACAGACTGTATGCTTGTTAACTATCCTACACAGACAAACAATGTACAGTTCAGAGATACAAACGGTGCTCAGCAGGCTATGCGTACAGCTACAAAGAACATTCTTTACACTGTAGTAAACAGCCGGGCTTATGCTCCTGAGAATCTTAAGACAGGAATGGCTTCCTGGAAGATCCTTATGATCGTTTGTGACGTGATTTTCGCAGCTCTTATGATCTGCCTTATGACTATCTTCTGCAAGAACTTCAAGAAGAACAGAGAAAAAGAGGCAGCTGCTGCAAAAGCACAGGAATAATATTGCAACAGGGCCAAAAGTCATTCATCCACGGCAAGAAATCTTGACAGTGGATGAATGACCTTTATGGTCATGTTATTACGAAAAAAGCGAGGGAAAAATGAAATATCAAGATATCATTGAGAAGATGACAATTGAAGAGAAGGCGGCTTTTTTAAGCGGCAAGGGTGAGTGGCAGACAAGAGATTTTGAGAGGCTTGGAATACCATCGATCTTTTGCTCGGACGGACCTCACGGTATCAGGAAACAGGCCGGAGCGGGAGACCACCTTGGACTTAATGCGTCACTTCCTGCTACATGTTTTCCTACCGCAGCAACAATAGCTAACAGCTGGGATACAAATCTTGGCGAAGAACTTGGACAGACTCTTGGAGAAGAGGCCATGGCAGAGGGCGTTAACGTGCTCCTTGGACCGGGTCTTAATATAAAGAGAAGTCCTCTTTGCGGAAGAAACTTTGAGTATTTTTCAGAAGATCCATATCTTGCAGGTAAAATGGCAGCATCCTACGTAAGAGGCATTCAGTCTCAGGGCGTATTTGCGTGCCCCAAGCATTTTGCGGTCAATTCCCAGGAACTTCGCAGAATGGCTATGAATTCCGTTCTTGATGAGCGTACCTTAAGAGAGATATATCTGACCGGCTTTGAAATTGCTGTAAAAGAAGGTAAGGCCAAGACCATCATGTCAGCCTACAACGAGGTTAACGGAACATATGCCAATGAGAACAAGCATCTTTTGAATGATATCCTGAGAGATGAATGGGGATTCGACGGAATCGTTATAACCGACTGGGGTGCAAGTAATGACCATGCACTGGGTGTTGCTGCGGGATCAAACCTTGAGATGCCAAATCCGGGTCTTGATTCAGCAAGAGAGCTGATTGCAGCTGTTGAAAGCGGAAAGATCAGCATTGCGGACGTTGATAAGAGAGTTGACGAGCTTCTTGATGCTGTAATGACTCTTTATGTAAATGCCCAGAACAGGAAAGAAGAGTTTGACATTTCCGCTCACCACAGAGTAGCAAGGAAAGCTGCATCAGAAAGCACGATCCTTTTAAAGAACGAGGAAAACATCCTTCCTCTTAAGCCCGGTGCAAAGGTTGCGATAATAGGCGACTTTGCGTTTGTGCCAAGATATCAGGGCGCAGGTTCTTCACTGGTTAATCCTACAAAGGTGGAGACCATTTCCGAGATGGTTGGCAACTATGATATCCAGGTTATCGGCAGCAGCAGAGGATATTCAAGAACCGGAGAAGAGGATGCAACAACAAGAAAAGAAGCTCTTGATATTGCTAAAAAAGCTGACATAGTTCTTTTCTTCTTCGGACTTAATGAGGACAGTGAATCTGAGGGAATGGACAGAACTCATATGAGAATCCCTCAGAATCAGATAACACTTCTTCAGGAGCTGGGGCAGGTTAATCCTAACCTTGTAGGAATCATCAGCGCGGGTTCTGCAATTGAGATGCCATGGCATCATTATCTTAAGGCAATGCTCCACTGCTATCTTAACGGTCAGGCAGGAGCAGGAGCAGTGCTTGATATCCTTACAGGAGCTGTTAATCCTTCAGGTAAGCTCTCAGAGACCATTCCGAGAAGATATGAGGATACACCTGCGTACAGATATTATCCAAGCCAGGAGAGAACTGCGGAGTACAGAGAGAGCGTATATGTAGGTTACAGATACTATGACAAAGCGCAGATTCCTGTTTTGTATCCGTTTGGATTTGGTCTTTCATACACAAGCTTTGAGTACAGCAACCTTTCGGTTACTGACGATGGAGTGTCTTTTGACTTAAAGAATACAGGGGCAAAGGACGGCGCAGAAGTTTGCCAGCTCTATGTAGGGCTTGAAAATGCAAAAGTATTCAGACCGGAAAAAGAGCTCAAGGGCTTTGCAAAAGTATTCCTTAAAGCCGGAGAGAGTAAAAAAGTTGAGATTCCATTTGATGACAAGACCTTCCGTTACTGGAACGTTAAGACAAACAAGTGGGAGATTGAAGGCGGAAACTACAGCATCTGCATCGGAGCTTCCAGCGCTGATATCAGACTATCCGGAAATGTTTCAAAGGCTGCCACAACAGAGGATCTGCCTTATAACATAGAAGAGCTCCCTGTTTATTATTCAGGAAAAGTTCAGACTGTTCCCGACGGAGAGTTCGAAAAGCTTCTTGGCAGAAGCATACCGGACGGCAGATGGACAGGACAGCTCTCAGCCAACGATGCAATCTGCCAGCTATACTATGCAAAAAGCGCCCTTGCAAGATTTGCATATAAGCGTCTGACTGCTATCAAGAAAAAGGCAGATGAATCAGGTAAGCCGGATCTTAACATACTGTTTATCTATAACATGCCATTTAGAGCTATGGCCAAGATGACAGGCGGCGCTGTCAGCATGGATATGGTGGACGGAATTGTAACTCTTGTTAACGGCAGATTCTTTAAGGGACTTGGAAAGATCATCAGCGGTTTCTTCCGCAACAGAAGGCTCAACAAACAATACGAAGCAAAAATCAAGTGAGTGCTATGAGGACGCTCAAGTGCCATGATATAGATTTATATGGATTGAATTGGAGGAAGTTTTTTATGAAGTTTTGGAATGATTTTGCAGAGAAGCACCCGGCGGTGGCTAAGTGGGTAAGAGAGGGTGGACTGTTCGTCATTGTTTCGAATTTGATAACAGTGTTTAAGTATCTTCTTCTTACATTCTTGCCGGCTGCGTTTGCCTTTTTGGGAGACAGATCCTTTGGATGGCCCGGAATTCCGCTTACTCTTTTTGGAGAGACTTTCCAGTGGAACATACTTGGATATGATCAGGCACACGGCGGACTTGCATACTTTACAGCTTACATGATCGCTATGGTGATCGGAGAGTGCATCAACTTCCCAATCCAGAAGCTCTTTGTTTTCCGCAATCATGATAAGCCCGGCAAGCAGATTGCATGGTATGTTCTGGCATTCATTGTTATCACATGTATTGTAAACTCGATCAACTGTATCTGGGTTGCTGTTGCAGGCAAGTTTGTTCCGGCATTTGTTTACAACATCGGAACAACAGTGCTTAACGGCGGTGTCAGCATGATTGTGTTCTTCTTTGTCAATAAGATCATTTTTCCTGAGACCAAGAAGGAATAAACAGACTATACAGATATCATGCATATTATGTAATGACAAAAGTTATTGTAATATCTGCAAATATAAGCAGCAAAATGCGCTTTATGAGATTTTTTTTCATAAAGCGTATTTTTTATGCACTGATATACAAAAAATATGTATAATCGTTAGCGAAAGCTAACATATTTTCTGAAGATTTTTTTGTTAGTGTGAAGGGAGAAAATGTATGTGTTTAAGTGAACTGGGAAGGGATTCGGAAGCAATTGTCAAGAATCTAAGTGGAGATCAGCGATTTATAAGCAGGATCACATCTATAGGTCTTACTCCGGGATGTAATTTAAGAGTCCTGAGAAATGACAAGAACAGGCCTATGCTTGTGTACTCAAGAGATACCATGATCGCTCTCAACAGGATTGCTTACCATTTGGGACTTCTGATATGGTAAAATGGGATGAGGTTTTAACATGAGAGAACTTATAGAACTTCTTAAGGACGGACATGCAAGAACCACCAAGCTTTTGGCCATAGAGCTGGGCACTTCGGAAGCTGATGTGAAAAGACAGATAGAATATGGGAGAAATGTACGAGGTAGTATAAAAATGTCAAATCTGATTGTAATTGTAATTTTGGTGGTGGTCATGTTTTTTGCCATAAAGGGCTCACTTAAGCACCTAAAAGGAGAAGGAGGCTGCTGCGGAGGTGGCTCAGAAGTAAAAGAGCCTGACAAAAAATTAAATGGTCCTGTGATTAAATCAAAGACCTTTAAGATTGACGGTATGCACTGCGAGAACTGTGCTAACCGCGTTAAAAGAGCCATCAACGGAATTGACGGTGTTTCGGCAAAGGTAAATCTCAGAAAGAAAGAGGCACTTGTCCGCTACGAAAAGGATGTAGACGATTCTGAAATTATTTCAGCTATAGAAGGTCAGGGCTACAGTGTGATGTCTTAATTTTACGGATTTTAATTTGATATGGAAATGTTGAGGCAAGGGCGTGAAAGCGCCCTTGCTTTATGTTTACACAATGGATAGAATAAAAATGTCAGGTGTTTGCTGCGATTATGACAGCAGCTATCTCAAAAGCCGCAGCTTATTTATGAATTTTTGAGAGATCAGGTGTATGAAGAAAAAAATCAGTGTTGTTGGAATTATATGTTTGGTAATGATTGGCCTTAGCGGCCTTCTTTTGGCAGTTGAGAGCGGCGCAGAAAGTTCTTCAATAAAGACTTTCGGGGATGCACTCTGGTATATGATCGTTACCCTTACAACTGTCGGATACGGCGATCTGTACCCTGTCACAATGGCAGGAAAGATTATCGGTGTTCTTTTTATACTGTCAAGTATGGGAATGTTGGGCGCTATTTTAGCGACCATGATAACAGTCTTTAACTCCGGGATAATCCCTATTTTTCTCCTGAAACTCTACAGAAATGAGAGATGGTACGTCTTTTCCGAGCTCAATGAAAAGACCGGCTACCTTATAGAGGACATGAAGAAGAACAATAAGGGCCTGTTCATCTGCCTCGGGGACAAAAGCGAAGGCGATGCGGAAGGCGTAATTACGCTAAATTATTCTTTTGAAAAGATTATCAGACTAAAGAAGGATAAGTCCAGGCTCAGTCTTTTCTTCATGAAGGACTGCGACAACGATTACGAGAATTATTCTGATTATCAGGAGGCTTGTGGCAGCTATATTTCTGACAACGTTCTTCCTTTTAACTGCTACTGCCTTACAGAATATGTACCGGAGACTATTCCCGTCAATTTTGTGTGCTTCAATAAATATGAGAATATAAGCAGACTTTACTGGAACACTTATCCTGTGCGAACAGATCTTGCTCATGACGAAAAAATAGTGATCATAGGCATGGGAAAGCATGGCAGCTACATATTGGAGCGAGCTCTTGAGAGAAACGTCGTAAAGACAAAGCAGACCTTTGAATATCATCTGTTTGGAGATTGGGAGAGTTTCAGGCTCATGCACTATCGCCTTAAAGACTACTTTGCTATTGATAAAAAGAGTGACTGCAGAGATATGCTCTTTTTCCATGAAGGATCCTGGGCGGAGAACAGAGAGGTTCTTGAAAATGCAGACCGCATCATACTTTGCGACGATGACGAGAAGAACAATCTTCTTGTTCTGAGCAGAATCAGGAAATACTTTGTGTTAAAAAATCCTGAGGTAAAAGTTCACGTTCTTTTTTCAGGAAAGATAAATGACACAGCCATTGAAACTTTTGGAACTTCCAAGGAGGTCTATTCTGAGGAATACGTCCTTAAAAAGAAACTGTGCAGGATTGCAATGGACATGCACTCTGTTTATCAGATTGAAAACAAGGGAGCCTGTGAGTGGAATCAGCTGTCTGAATTTAAGAGACAGTCTAATCTTGCTGTGGCAGATCATATAGGTATAAAACTAAAACTCCTTGGGGCTTCTTCAGTGGGCGATGCCTATTATAAGTACAAAGAATTTTCGGATGAGGAGAAGCTTAAACTTTGGCACATAGAGCACGACAGATGGATGAGATTCCATATTGTCAATAACTGGAGCTATGCAGATACCCGCAATGACGCTCACAGAGAGCATAATCTTATAGTGCCGTTTGAAAACCTTCCTTACGAGGAGCAGAAAAAGGACGCCTATTCCTGGGAGCTTATGGCGAAAATGTGAATGTGGAGGACTTATATGAATAAGAACAAGAACATTGCGAATTACATTTATATAGGAATCATTGCAGTTTCCATGGTTCTGGCGATAGTTCTTTTTGCAAGATTTGAAAAAGAAAGGGCAGCAGAGCCGGTGGCAGATACTGCAACCACTCTGGCCACACTTGAGAAAAAAGAGAATGTGAAGATAACCGTCAATGTGGAAACCATCCAGGACGGTCTTCAGGATATGGGAACCCTGATAACACAAGAATACTTCTTTACACAGGTTGAGCATTACACTAAAGATAAAAAAGTCCTTAGTGTTTTTAATTCCTCCTCAGAGCTTATGTATAGCTACGATGGGAAAGTTACTGCCGGTATTGAGTTTGGAGACATCAATGTTTCGAAGGATGAGGATGCAAAAATGATTATTGTTGAACTTCCTCATTCAACCATACAGGATGTGGTCGTTGATCCTTCATCATTTAAAAAGTATTCCGAAAAAGATTCCCTCTGGAACCAGCTTAAGATTGAAGACTACAACCTTTCACTAGTAGAATTCGAAGAGGAAGCCAAGGACCGTGCTATCAAAAACGGAATCATCGAAAAGAGCGATGATCAGGCAAAGACCCTTATAACAAATTTCATCAAAAACTTCCCCAATGTCTCAGACTATGGCATTGAGATAACCTTTAAGGAAGATAAATCCTAAATCCAATGTTGGGATGAAACTTTAAGGAGATAAATACATGAATTTGAGAAAAGCCGCCATTATAAGCGTGATACTTTTGTTTGCCGTTATATCTTTTACCAGAATAGCGCCTTGGGCAGCGAGCGCATCAACGCATCCGCATTCGATTGAACAGACGGATGATAAGATATCTTCAGTCATGACGCTCTCTGCAGGAGCAGCTGCAACGTCGGCCACATTGTCACTTCTTCCGGGAGATATGTGCACGCCGCTTTCTGAGCAGCTTGCAGAGCTGGCAAAGTATTTCCTGTTGGTGCTCAGTGCCCTTCATCTTGAGAAGTTCCTTATAACTCTTTCGGGCTTTATAACCTTCGGAGTGCTGATGCCCGCAGCATGCATCTTCCTTAGCTGGTATGTGGCATTTGACAATAAGAATGCCCGGACCATCGCCGGAAAGCTGGCGCTTATCGGCATCATCATATATCTGATTGTTCCTGCCAGCGTTCTTTTATCAGACAAGATCTATGAGACACAGGCCGACAAGGTGACAGAGACCATAAATGAATACAATGACCTGGAGATAGAGGGAGATTCTGATACAGGACTATTCAGTGATTTTAAATCCATTACTACAGAGACCATCGACAAGATCACATCCTTTGTGGGAAGCCTTCTTGAATCCCTGGCAGTCATGATAGTGACAAGCTGTATTGTACCGGCTCTGGTTTTCGTATTCCTCGTATGGATGGTGAAAACTATCTTTTCCTCAAACGTTCTGACCCTCGATGCCAGATCAATCGAGGCCATCACAAAGAAGGATAAATGATAAGGGAATAATAAAAGATGGCAAAAGAAAAAATGAAAGCATTGATCATTAATTGTAGCCCAGTCCGCACAGGAGCAACTTCTGAAATAGCCAAGTTGGTTTCAGAACAGTTATCAAATAGATACAGTGTTAAAAGTATTTGCATAGATGATTATACATTTGCATTCTGTAAAGGCTGCCGTTCATGCCACAATACAGCGAAGTGTGTCATGAATGATGCAGGTGTTATCGAGAATATAATGAAAGAATATGATGAGGCGGATATTATTGTCTCCGTTTCTCCGTCATACTGGGCCGATATCCCCGGGCAGTTTAAGGCATTCATCGATAGATGTACACCTTGGTGCAATACGCACGAACCCCATGCATCTATTAAGCCCGGAAAGAAGGGATATGCTATCGCTCTGAGAACCGGTCCTAATATGCCGGAATGTGAGAGAATTATCGGCAGCATAGAGCATTTTTATGGTCATTTGGAGATAGAGAGTGTGGGGCACCTTGGGCTGACGTCTATCGAAAATAAAGCGGATGTAGAGCCAAGAAAACAAGAAGTCATAGAATTCTGTAAGATTATTTAGTCTGGATCAGTTCTGTTTAATGGAAGGCTGGCGTGTAAAGATAGTAATCGTGGCATCGAAAGGGAAAGAGTTTTTTTACGAGAAACTTGGTCTCAAGGTTCGTCCAAATGATGATAATGTCCTGGGAATGGCTATGTGGAGAGAATGACAGATTGAATCATTGATGAAGAAATAAAACTGATTTCATATTACAGGAACGACGAAGTGTCACTTCCTTGGTATCAGGATTTGAATGTATGTAAGCAGGTTGATAATAGAAGCGTGTCTGTAATTTCAGTATAACTTAGAATAGGAAACAGTATTTGTAGGGAGAATTATATGTGCGGAATATGTGACAGAATTAAAGAAACAAAGGCTGGCAACAATCCATTTCTTGTAAAAGAACTTGAAACTGGATATGTGGTAATTGGAGATTTTCAACATTTTAAGGGGTATACGCTTTTTTTATATAAAGACCATGTTGTTGAACTGTTTGATTTGGATGAGAAGACAAGGGCAAAGCACTTATATGAAATGACACTGATTGCTGAAGCGGTAAAAAATGCTTTCGGAGCCGAAAAAATGAATTATGAATGTTTGGGAAATGGTGAAGGCGGTGCACACATTCACTGGCATCTATTTCCAAGAAAAGCCGGTGATATAGGAAATTATGGTAACAATGGCAAAGGACCAACTTGGTGGTATCCAAGAGAAGAGATGTATGCGGATGATTGCAGACCTAGTAACGAAGAACTTGAGGAAATGAAAGCTAAGCTTCTTAGTGAACTGGATAAACTATTGATGATGTATGATAACACTTAACTTACAGTATTATCGACTATCACAAAGCTATTTTGAGGCAAAATGTCTCAGAATAGCTTTTTATTTTTGATGAAATAAGATATGATTATTCACAAGTTGTCTGAAATACAGGATATGGGAGGAATACGGTATGGCATCATGGATGGTACATTTAAGAATTGCAGATAGGCTCCTAGATAGGGTTAAGAATCTTGATGAGACTTTCTTTGTAGTTGGGAATATAGCACCTGATAGTGGAGTTCCAAACGAAGATTGGTCTGCATTTACACCATCAGGGGACGTGTCGCATTTTAAGCCAAAGGGCACAGATAAGAGAAATATAGATATTGACAGATATGTTGGGAAATATTTTACAGAAGATATGATAAATAATTACTCTAATAAAGAATTCTCATTCTTTTTAGGGTACCTTACACATCTTTTGACTGATATTGAGTGGACCAAGATGGCGCGCGGCCCATGGGGATGCAATGAGGAAAACGCTGCCAGAGAAGGCATGTCACTTAATGATTATATCTGGAAGAATAAGGAAGACTGGTACGATCTTGATTTTCTATACTTGGAACAACACCCTGATTTCAGGGCGTTTCATATTTATGAAGATGCAAGAGATATTAAAAATGAATTTATGAAAGAATTTCCGGTTGATGCCTTTGAAAACAGGCAAGAGTATATTTGCAGCTTTTATCGCAGCGACAATCATGGTGATCTTCACAGGGATTATCAGTATCTGACAAAAGAGATGTCGGACAAATTTGTTGATGATGCTATAGAGACAATAATGATGATAATCAAACCGATGATTGGATGAGGTGTTGTGAATAATGTTACCGACAATAGATGAGGCTTTAAATGAATTAGAAATAGCAGGACAGATCAATCCGGGACCATGGGTAAAGCATTCTATTAATACCGGCGTTGCTGCTAAAAATATTGCAGAAAAAATACCTGGTCTGGATCCTGAAAAGGCATATATAGTGGGCCTTGTGCATGACATAGGAAGAAGGGTAGGCAAAGCTTGATCTATGCATATTTTTGATAAAATCAAGTAAAACTTACTATCAGAGACGGAGTGAGGTATGTTTGAAATAAAGGATTGTGTGGATTACGAAGTTGCGAAGACGCTTATAAGGGAATACTCAGAGATTAAAGGTGCTGAGAGCTGCTTTGTATCATTGGATAAAGAGTTAGCTGATCTTGATACTTATTATAAAAATGGGGCTATTTTGATTGGATTTGAAAATGGGAATCCTATAGCAATTAAGCGTATTGATAAAAACACATGTGAGGCAAAAAGACTGTATATTAAGCCAAATTATCGCGGTAAAGGTTATGCTAGAGTTCTTATGAATGAGATGCTGGATAGAAGCAGGAAATTAGGCTTTAAAGAGGTCACATTTACCACCAAACCAGAAGTGATGAGCATTGGATATGGACTATATAAGCGTATGGGCTTTGAAGAAGTGAATTACGCTGATGGCGTGGCTTCTATGAGAATGATTTTATAAGTTATATGTTCCAGGATAACTGACGAGGAGGCTGTAAATGATAATTCGACAATACGAAGAAAAAGATCTTAAGCAGATGATAGATATCTGGAATGAAGTTGTTGAAGATGGAATAGCATTTCCACAGGAGGACCTGCTTAATGAAGTATCCGGGAAAGTATTCTTTGGGTCACAAAGCTATACAGGCGTGGCAGATGACGATGGAAAGGTCGTTGGGCTGTATATTCTGCATCCTAATAACGTTGGCAGATGCGGGCATATCTGTAATGCCAGCTATGCAGTAAGTTCAAAATGTCGTGGAAAGCACATCGGAGAGAAACTTGTAACTGATTGTATGGCAAAGGCTAAAGACCTTGGATTTCGTGTATTACAGTTCAACGCTGTTGTAGAGAGCAATGTTCATGCGAGACATTTATATGAGAGACTTGGTTTTGTTCAGCTTGGAACTATACCTGGCGGATTCAGGATGAAGGACGGACATTATGAGAATATCTGCCCATACTATCACACACTTTAAATTTCAGTATTATAACTAACTGATAGAATACAGATTGAGCAGGTGCAATATTTGCACCTGCTCTTGACATAAAAGTGCAAATATTGCATTATTAATGCGTGGAAGGTGCAAATATTGCTTTCAATTGATGGATGAGGTGCAAGATGGGCGAGGTTAAAGAACCGAGAGTAGAAAAAAAGCTTAC